>DOZP01000108.1 GCA_003517945.1 Porphyromonadaceae bacterium
ATGTTACGGTGGAGCTGGAGAGATATTATTTAACCTAAAGTCCATGCTCATAATCAATTACTTATTTTTGTATATAACTGTCTACCGTGCCTTTATTGTCTATTAGTGTCTGCAATTTTGTTAATATATTTATTGTTCTATCATTTTATTATGGATCGCATCATTTATATTTTCGATATCTTTATTTGAAGGAAATAAAAGTTCAAAAAGGTTGACAAATGACTTTTCCGACTGGGGAACTATTCCATCATAGATAACATCTTTTACTGCATATATTTTCATTCCTATGGGATTTCCTCCATTAAGCGAATAGCAATGATTAGTGTCTGTATAATAACGTATTATCACATTGTCTTTTATTGCTAAACATTCTTGGTTTTTGTCTACATCTTCATACCCTAGTTTTTAAGATAATCTGTAATATTAAAGTTCTTCTGTATTTCCATGATTTTTACTTATTTAAGTTCATCACGCATCTTAAGTTCATCGATGATGAAGTTTTTTTTAACCATTCTTTCTGTTAATATACTGTCAGAAAGGTTTGATTCAATTGATTTTTTGTGAATACTTTTTATTTTATCAATGATACCTAAAAAAAGATCTCCTATCTGTTCTGCATTGTAATCCCCCTTTTTAATTTCATTAGCTATTTTCTCTAATTCTTCATAAGTCTTTGTTTCCATATTCTCTATTTATTTAATATTTGAAGTACCTTTTCTTTTAGACCTAATTTTATAAACTCATCATTACTTACTTCCAGTTCAACTAAAACTTTGGTTGTATTGACTGCTATCCTACTGTCTAATGAACATGTATCAGGATATGCAATAATATCAATAATATCCATTTCGAAAATTATTGCTAATTGCAATAATAAATCATATTGTAATCCTCTTTCTCCATTTTCTATTAAGCCGTATCCGGACTGTTTTATACCAAGTCTTGATGCAACATATTCTTGCGTAAAGCCTTTATCTTTACGTATATCATGTATGTTTGTTAAGATGCTCCCCCTTTTTGTTTTCATATATCTAAGTTAAGGATTTGATATTTAATAAGTTGCAATATTTTTGGTGAAAAATATTGCAAAATGTTTTTATCTTATTGCAAAATGTAATATATTTGCAGTATTATATAAAACTTTTAAAAGAAAATGCAAAGAAACAAAGAAAAACAAACAACATGCAATACCCAAAAAGGAGTAAAGGTAGGTACGGGGTATGCATCTGAAGCGTGCCGTAAGGTTGGCGTTTCGAGAACCGTATTTGAAACCGCGAAAAAAAAGAGAAAGGAAGGCGGAGCTTTAACCAAAATGGAAATAGAAGTCCTTTTGGTATATGATGAGCTTATAAACGAAGCTAATAGAAAAATTGAATTATTAACTCAAAAAAACGATTAATCATGAAAAGGTCAGTATTGGATTTGTATAAGAAAACGAATGGTGGACTTAACATCATCTACTATTATTATCCTCAGGCACGCGAATGTGTAGAAGGCTCTGCCAAATTCTTTAAGATTCGCCCAGACGAACTTCGTCCCACCGCAATAATTGTATGTTATGACTGTATATGGAATATTATAGACTTTGGCGATTCGGTTCGTTGTTTGTCTCCCATAGATATCTGTATGCAGGAAAATAATTTGTCTTATGATGATGCTATTACATTTGTTGTTAATAAACTATTGACAAATCCGGGGATAGCCGAAGCTGGAGAAGATATCAAAGATCATATGAAAGAATGCGTAAAACATAGATCTGATCTTGCTAATTGGAATTTAAGACATCACCGTAAATATTATGTAGAGTCGTTATCTAAGGTCGAAGATATTCTTCTTGATAGACTATCTGATCAAGAAGAAGACAATCGTGGTGAGACCGTTTCTATATTAGCTGATATACGCAATATACATAAAGCATTGAAAAATCTTTCTGATAAATATGAGGAAGACTACGAATTATAAAAAAGGAAACGTCAATTTTTATTTTTAATAAATGAATTTGAGCAAACGTGAAAACCAAGTACTCGCATTACATGCTGTCGGTCTTACTCCGGATGAAATAAGCGATCACCTGTCGGTCACACGGGAAACAGCCCGGACTACGATCCGGAATATAAAATCAAAATTGAACTGGCATAAAGCCTCAGAATTGACAGCGTATTGGTGGTGCAATCAATTTAATGTAGATTTTATAGAAAAACGAAAACAGATACTATCCGCTTCATTATCATTAATCATACTGATAGCAGGCTCACTATTTGAATGTCGGCGTGTAAGAACACGACAAATGATACTCCGCCGGACTTATGAAATTGAAAGGCAATACGAAATAGAAGCTTAAAACATAAATAATATGAAAACAAAAATTAAAAAATTCATCAAGAACTTTTCCATAGTAAAAGTCAAATTCGATATTTGTTCTGGAACTACAACTTTTAAGTACAGTTTCTTGAAAATATATTTTTTAGGGATACCTGTATATTATTACCACTGGGAGGATATTGATTTTCCTGTTTAAATGGCTGTTAATGTAATAACATTCAGTTTCTCCTTTTTTAATTCTCCTGAAACAAACCAATAACATAGGGCTACATCGCCTTCTATGTTAGCCACAGTCATTTTTTGTGGGCTTGATGATCCTTTGTGAGAATGTAAAATGACAACATCTCCGGCGTTAATTTTTTGATTACTCATAATTTTAAAGTTTAAATATGAATTGCAAATATATATAACAAAAATGAAAGTACGAAGCGAAATTTTAGAAAAAATAAGAACGAGTACAGAAATTCGCCGTGAATTAGCTCGTCAATTAGATGTTTCAGATGCATCTATAGCAAGATATATTAGGAATAATGAAGAAAACGGAGATTTTACAAAGGTGATCGCCATAAAAGTAATCTCCAATAAACTAAATATACCGGAAGATTCAGTTCTGGAGTAACATGAAAAATAGCTGCGACACTAAAGAATAATAAATTATGAGTACACAAAAACAATCAGTTGAGATTCAACCTAAAAAGGATTTTAATAAAGAAAAATTCTTTGTTTATAATGTTCAATGCCCCGCATGTAATGGAAAAGGTTCTCATACCGGTTATACACCGGGAAAGAAAGATCCGGACATAACTCCATGTAAACAATGTGATGCGACCGGAAAATTAAAAGCAGAAATAGATATCATATGGACTCCTTATTATGATTGATATGGTACGCGAAGATGTAAAAATAAAGATAGTATCTCAGGTACTGGCGGATATTACGACGGAAAAGAATGAGTTCTCGATCCATGCATCTGATGATATGTATGTATCAACGAAAACAAAACTGGAAATGTGTGTTCTCGATGATATTGAAAAATCTCAAATAGTAACAGTCGAACGATATCAGATCACTGATGACAATACTGTCATATTCTCTATGACAAAGCGTTTTGGATTTACGCTGTATAAATTCATTGATATAATGATTTTTATCATCGAAAAATACAATTTATGATGCCTGACTACACATCACATTTGCTTAAAAATTGGGATTGGTGGGAACTGTATAAAGAAAAGATAGGTGAACGCAAATTAGTAGAGTTTATGAATAAAGTATACAAGCTTTTTGTAAATATGAAGCCCGGATCCTTTTTTTCAATAGAAAAGAATGTAACGGAAGAAAACCGGGATCTTTTTATAAAAATGTGTTGCATGTTTATAGATGAAACCTATCACTCGCCTCCGTCTATGTTAGGGTATTATGAGTTAAATTCAGATTGTACCTTATTAAAACATGTAGCATTTCCATATAAACCTTTGTTAAATGGTAACAACAGAAGATCTATACAAAAAGACAAACAATGGTCTTGATATCATATATTATTTCTATCCGCAGGCTCGTGAATGCGTAGAAGGAATAGCCAAACATTTTAAAAAGCGTTCCGACGAACGTACGCCATCAGCGACAATCAAACAGATCAGCGGCGTATGGAAAGTGACAGATTTTGGTGATGATGGCCGGGCAATCTCACCGATCGACATTTGTATGCAGGAAAAGAATCTGAGTTTTACGGAGGCTCTGTTTTTTCTTGCCCGTGAATTCAATGTCGATGATAATGTTATATCAAAGGATATCAACAAAGCTAAAATTCAGAAACGTCCTGCGACGGAAGATGAAGAAGATGGACATTTCAATTATGAGTTAAACAGCGAATTTACAAAAACAGAACTGTTGGAGTTAGGGCCAAAGGTGCGCCAGTCTGATTGCGACATATTGAATTGGAATTCTGTCAAATGGTATTCCATAACTAAAAAAGGCGAAACAACCATTATAACTGCTACGGAGACGTATCCAATCTTCATGCGTAAATGTCAATATTACGAACCGGACGGAAAAACGCTCAATCACTTTTATAAAGTCTATCAGCCCCTGAGTCCGGATAAAGGATTCCGTTTTTTTTATAAAGGTGAGAAGCCACAGAAATACGTGAATGGTCTATTTGAATTGAAAGCGTTTTATGAGAAGTATAATGAGCAACTGGAAAAAGAGTGGGAATTATCCGATAAAAGAAAAGATGGAGACGTTTTTAAGGCTAAAAAAATAGAAGAAGCATTCTTCTGCTCAGGCGAACGAGATGCACTATGTATTCATGCTCTAAATTATTCTCCGTTATGGTTCAATTCAGAGACCTATAACCTGTCGGAAAGCGAGTACATCGAAATAACGAAATATGTCGATCGGTTATATAATATACCGGATGTAGATTCAACCGGGATCCGGCGCGGCATTGAACTGGCGTCAAAGTTTATTGATATTTATACAGTCTGGCTTCCGGAACGTCTTAAAACATACAAGGATCGGCGCGGAAATCCACGTAAAGATCTTCGGGATTTCTGTGAAGTGTGGCCGGAAAAGAAACGGTTCAGGGATTTATTGAACATGGCTATGCCATTTAGATTCTGGGAATACAAGAAGAATGAAAAAGGTCAGCGGCGCTTAGATCTTGTTACTGATTACGCGATGCACTTTCTTCGCTGTAATGGTTTCCATAGCTTGGAAGATAAGAATGCCAAATCCGGGAAGATGTTTGTCCGTATCGAAAGCAACATTGTCCGTGAGATAAAAAGTAAAGACATCCGGGCATACTTCCGTAAATTTGTGCGCGACAGATATATGCCGATTGATATTCGTGACCTTGTAAATAATACAACTAAATTATCGGAAACATCTCTTGATAACTTGGATGAAGTAGAAGTAGATTTCACAAACTATACTCCCCGGTCTCAGTTCTTTTTCTTTAAAAATGCAATATGGGAAGCTTCTGCCGAAAAAATAACCGAACATAAACCCGGTACCATAAACCGGTATGTGTGGGAAAGTGAATTAATGGAGCATAACGTTAAACGATTAGAGCCAGCATTTGAAATAAAAAAAGTACACAACAAAGACGGAGTGCTTTCCTGGGATATCCAGGTATCCGAAAAGCATAACAGTAATTTTTTCCGGTACCTGATCAACACAAGCCGTATGTTCTGGCGTAAAGAACTTGAAAACCCTCGTCTCTCCCCCGAAGAACTCGAAGAATACCGTAAAAAGTATAAGTTTGTAATCGATGGTCCGGAACTCTCTGATATAGAAATAGCCGAACAAAAACATCATCTTGTAAATAAAATATTCTGTCTTGGATACCTAATGCACCGGTATAAAGCTGAAAACAGATCTTGGTGCATCTATGCAATGGACAATAAAGAAGGAAGCATTGAAGAAAGCAATGGTGGTACTGGGAAATCATTTTGCTTTAAAACGCCACGCTTGTTTATGCAGTCTGTCACCCTTTCCGGCCGTAACCCGAAGATGACTGAAAACAAACATATCTTCGAAAATGTAACTGAGCATACGAAATATATTCTTGTGGATGATGCCGACGCGTACACGCCGTTCAGTTTTTTCTTCGATATAGTCACCGGCGATCTGACCGTCAACCCGAAGAATACGAAATCATATACGATCCCATTCGAACGGTCTCCAAAATTCTGTATTACCAGTAATTTCGTGTTGCGGAACATTGACCCGTCTACATCGCGCCGTATCCTGTATGCTGTATTTTCTGACTATTATCATGAAAAAACGGATGATAACGGATATAAAGAAACCCGGACTATATATGATGACTTTCAAAAGAATCTGTTTCGGGAAGGATATACAGAATATGAGTGGAATGCAGACATTAACTTCCTGGTTGAATGTTGTCAGTTTTATTTATCTGTAATCAAAGATGATATCAAACTACAGCCTCCGATGGCGAATGTTATCAGTCGCAATCTACGCGGAATAATGGGAGAGGGCTTTCTTGATTGGGCTCAGGTTTATTTCAACGAACAATCCGGGAACTGCAACAAATTACTTCCACGTCAGGAGGTATTCGATGATTTCAAAACGGTATCCGGCCTGTCAAAATGGACTCCACATAAATTTACAAAAGCTCTGAAGGCATATTGTGACTACGATCGAAACATCATGACCCTTAATCCTGAAGAATTCCGGGGCACTGACGGTCGTATTATCAAACAATATAATGGCAAAGCGACAGAAATGTTTTATGTGCAGACAAATAATGAATTAAACATAGAACTTGAATATAACGAACCTGGAGAAATGAGTGAAATACATACTAATATACCTTATTGATATGGAATTGTCAGCTAAAATTAAAGAAGTATATACCGACGGCATCATGTTCATTTACGTTGATCTGTTTTGTGGCGCCGGCGGAACATCTACCGGAGTAGAGAGTGCCAGGATCAGGAACTTGAAGATCGCAAAAGTGATTGCCTGTGTCAATCATGACAAAAATGCGATTGCCAGCCATGCGGCCAATCATCCTGAAGCAAAACACTACACGGAAGATATCCGGACACTTGACCTGACAGATCTGGTTGCACATGTAGCATTAATGCGCCAATTATATAAAAATGCAAAAGTCGTATTGTGGATATCGGCCGAATGCACATCGCACAGTAACGCCAAAGGAGGTACATCCCGCGACGCTGACAGCCGCTCCCTGCCGGAAGAAATGTACAGGTATATCCTGGCAATAAATCCGGATATCATACAGGTTGAGAATGTCAAAGAATTTTTGGATTGGGGGCCGCTTATCATCAAAGTCGTACGGGATAAAAAAACGAAAGAAGAACTTTATTGTCCGCTTGATATCAAACGGGAAAAGAAAAAGAGAGGCCGGAAGCAGGTTATACATATCCGTCCGACCTGGATTCCGGATCCGAAGTATAAGAAAACATACTATAACCGATGGATAAGTGAGATTAAAGGTTATGGATATCACTATGACTACCGTGTTCTTGATGCTGCGAACTATGGCGCCTATACAAGCCGCAAAAGATACTTCGGCATATTCGCACGCGACGAAAAATATATAGTATTCCCCAAACCGACACATTCCAAAGAAGGAAAGACACTACCCAAATGGAAAGCAGTAAAAGAAGTGTTAGACTTTTCCGAAGTAGGGGTGTCAATATTCGGCAGAAAGAAAAACCTTTCTGAAAATACCCTCAAGCGGATTTACTCCGGATTAATAAAATTTGTAGCCGGCGGACAGGAAAAATTCCTTGTAAAATATAACTCAATGAGTCAAAAAGGAAAGTGCGTTCCGCCTTCTGTGGATGATCCATGTCCTACGGTTACGTGTCAGAACCGGTTAGGTATAGCCAATGTCCGGTTCATACAGCAACGAAATAGCGGAAAGCCCGAATCAAAAATAATCAGTGTGGATCGACCTGCCAGAACCATTACGGCGACCGGGGGCAATCAGGAACTGGTACAGGCCGAATTCCTGTCAAAATACTACTCCGGTCACCCGGAAAGTAAAAACATAAGTATCGAAGGCCCGGCCCATACCGTCAAATGTAAGGATAACCATTCACTCATAAGCTGTTCTTTCCTTGCCGCCTATTATGGAAATGGCGATAATGTAAGTAGCGTAAACAAGCCATCCCCAACGATCAGGACAAAAGATACATGTCAGTTTGTCAATCCGATGTTTTTATGCTCACACCAGTCTCCTTCATTACTAACCAAGGACCGTCTCTCACCTGTTTGCCCCCGGTTTATGATGAATAATTACTCCGGAGGCGGCCAGACATCCGACTTGAATAACCCGTCGCCGGCAATTAAAACCAATCCGAACAATAACATCGTGTATTGCCGGATGATTGATCAACAGTACGGACAGTCCAAACCGTCAAGTATAGACGTGCCGATCGGCGCGTTAACCAGGAATCCGAAATACAACATTGTTGATGCGAAATGGATCATGAACAGCAACTTCAATAATGTAGGACATTCGATTGATAACCCTGCGCCGACAATTTGTGCCGGCCGTCGCCATCATTACCTGATGAACCCGCAATACCGGTCCGCCGGATCCTGTATAAACAACCCCTGTTTTACACTGATTGCCCGGATGGATAAGAAGCCGCCTCATTTGGTGTCCACAATCGAAGGAGTTACTGTTATTCTGATCTATGAAAACGATTCGGAGATGACAAAAAAAATCAAAGAATTTATGGCGCTGTACGGCATAGCCGATATCCTTATGCGTATGTTATTAATCCCGGAACTTAAATCCATCATGGGATTTCCAAAGAACTATAAACTGATAGGGACACAAACCGAACAAAAAAAGTATATCGGTAACGCAGTCGAAGTGAACATGGCAAAAGCGATGTGTGTCGCAATTGGTGAAGTAGAACTAAAAGAATTAAATATCGCAGCATGAGGACTCCGATCACATATTATGGAGGAAAACAACGAATTGCTCCGGAAATCATCTCCATGATGCCGGCACATAAAATCTACGTTGAACCATTTCTCGGCGGCGGTGCGGTATTCTTCCGGAAACCAAAAACAGGCATAGAAGTCATAAACGATCATGACAACACCCTGATAAACTTCTATTCATGCGTACAAAATNNAATAGATTTGAAGAATTACAGCATCTAATCAATCAGACGCTGCATTCCGAAGCAATGTACTATCATGCAAAAGATATATGGAATAATCGCGTTGAAGCAAACGACGTCGAAAAGGCGTGGGCTATCTGGTTGATCACAAACGGATCATACTCCGGCAGCATGCACGGCGGCTGGAAATGGTGCAATGGTACTACGGGAGGCCATACCGGTACATTCATAAAATATAAGCGGAACGAATTTCAGGAACAACTTCACAACAGGTTAGATAACGTTCAAATATCCTGCCGTGATGCAATTCGTGTAATTCAGGATCGTGATACGCCGGACACATTCTTCTATCTTGATCCTCCATATCCCGGATGTTACCAGGGACATTACTGCAGATATACAACCGAAGACCTGGAAGAACTTCTCCGGATCCTGTCAACAATCAAAGGTAGATTCATTTTGTCAAACTACTGGTGTGATATCCTCAAGAAATACCAGAAAAAGAATAAATGGAACTACCGGGAAATAAAAGTCGATCTAAGGATCACAAACTTAGGTCGCGGAACTCGTGAAAAGAAAACACAATTCCGCACCGAAGTACTTGTGTGCAACTACACAATACAAAAAGGATTATTTGACTAAAAAACAAATATTATGAATGTATCTTATGAAATAGTAGCAGAACATACTTCTATAGAATGGTATACGCCGCCAGAGATTATAAAATCATTAGGGAAATTTGATCTTGATCCTTGTACTTCTGATATAGCGTGGAAGTTTAATCGTTCTGCAAAGAAATATTATACAATTCAAGAAGATGGATTGAGTAAAGAATGGTTTGGACGTGTATGGTTAAATCCGCCGTATAGCCAACCATCAGTTGGATTGTTTATGGAGAAAATGGCCATTCATAATAATGGTATTGCATTATTGTATAATCGAACAGATAATAAAATGTTTCAGGAAATTATTTTACCTGTGTCTGATAGCATTATGTTTTTATCTGGTAGAATTCATTTTTTTAGACCTGATGGAACAAAAGGCTCGCAACCGGGAGCAGGTTCTATTTTGATTGCATTTGGTCAGCACAATACAATTGCACTTGAAAATAGTGGTTTAAAGGGGCATGTATTTAAATCTACCAAAAGAAATATAGCATTACAAGACAATTTAATCTTTGAATAACTTAATAATAAGGAAATCATGAAATTCAATTTAGAAGAACAATATCAGGTTTATCTTCAGAAGGTAAAACTTGATGAGAGAAAAATGGGAGAAGTACAGAAAAAAGAAACACGTCAGGCTTTTTATGCAGGTATTTCACAGGCAATAATGTTTTCTTATGCACTTACAGAAATGGTAGAAGATGATGCAGCAAAAGAACTGGATTATGTTGTAAAACAGGTAACAGACTTCTGGGGATTGTTTAATATAAATGAGAATTAACTATGATACTGGGATTCAAAACACGTTATCCGGAGTGGATGACTAAGAAAGGGTGGGAGACATTCTTTGAAGATAAAATCAACGTAGGTATAAAAATACATACAATCCGTAAAGGCCACCGTTTTAAACCGGGAGATAAGATTCATGCAGCTACTGGTGTGAGAACGAAGAATTATCGTTGTTTTAAAGAAATGGAATGCGTTTCAGTACAGAATATAGAATTGTCCCCGTCAGGAAAGTTTTATCCACTAATGCGGATTGATAATAATTTTGTTTATGGAGATGCATTTAATATGCTCATAAAGAACGATGGTTTTGATCAAATGCGTGATTTCGCTGAATGGTTCAATTTAAAAGATGAATTGTTTATTGGACAGGTCATTCACTGGACGGATTTTAGTTACTCGACTGAAATTCTTAGTAATATGGAAGGTATGTTAAAAGAAGGTGATTTGGTGTCTGTCTCCGGAGAATTAACCGGCTATGGAGAATTAATTGGTTATATAACGGATATAAATAAAAAGCATGAATTGATCATAGTTCAGTATACTGCAGAATCTTCAATCATTGCAAATATGGATAAAGGCATTTGTGGTAAAGCGCATTTTTTTAGAAAGTTAACCATATACAAATGAAAATATTAGTTTTATATTCCGGAGGCAAAGATAGTCAGGCGTGCCTGATAGAAAGCGTTAAAAAATACGGTGCAGATAGAATAACTGCAGTATTTTGTGATACCGGATGGGAACATCCGCTTACTTACAATCACATTCAGGCTACAACAGAAATAATGGGCATTAAGCTGGTTGTTTTAAAACCACAATTAGGATTTATAGAACTTGCAAAAAAAAAGAAACGATTTCCATCTGTTTTTCAAAGGTTTTGTACAATTGAATTAAAGATAAAACCAACAATTAATTTTATTCTGTCACTCAGTGAAAGCGTTATTGTGATTGAAGGAGTTAGAGCACAAGAAAGTAAGAAGCGTGCAGAAATGTCTAATGAGTGCATGTACTTTCGAAGCTACTTTGACGGAATCAATGGGAAAAAGGAATCTTATAGAAGGAAAGAAGTTATTGAGTGGTGCAGCAAATATGATGCATCTGTTATTCGGCCGATATTTAAATGGGATGCACAACAAGTCATTGATTGTATATTAAACGCCAGACAAAAGCCAAATCAACTGTATTATAAAGGATATTCCCGTGTTGGATGTATGCCTTGTATTATGAGCAGGATGAGCAATATTAGATTACTTATTAACGATGCGGAGATGAAAAAAAGGCTTATTGAAGCAGAACGTTATGTAGGCAAATCATTTTTTGCAGTTGATACTATACCTAAGCGTTTTTGCAAGAATGGCTTATATGCAATGGCTGATGAAGTGTTTAAGTATGTGGAAGATAAAAATGCGACACTTGATATGTTCGAGCCGGAAGGCGGATATGTTTGTATGAGTATGTTCCATGGATTGTGTGAATAAAGAATATAATGTTGCGCGATAGCGCATAGAAAATGGCGTCCACTATTGAATCAGGCGATAGTCTGATTCGGTAGTGGACGCTTCCTATTGAATAGTCATCCTTCCTTGATGAGTAATCTTCAACTGCGCGCATTGCGCGCTTAAACAATGGCGTCCGGCCATAAATCACAATAGTTATAACAATGCCCGGATTTGGCCGGATGCTCCCTTACTTAGAGCTGTTCCTCCTTTCAAATTGCAGCACCTACATTTTGCCCTATGCAAAAAATACAGCATGACCAGTTACACTTCTGCACCCGGTCATTTTTTGCCGCTCTCCAGCTCCGCCGTTTTTATCTTTTCTCTCCATACCTCTTTTTTTATCTAAATTTTTGTAATTCTGTAATATATATTTGAAAAAGAAATAATGATTTGATAAATAGGAAGTAATAAGATTACAAACCGATTACAGAAAAAATTACAACATTACAAAGTCAATATTAAAGTGTAATATTTTGCCACATCTTTACAGCCATTACAAAATTGTTTTTTGTTTGTAAGATGGTATTCCCTATAGTTTGTGTTTGGCTAATGTTCATATAATCATGGATGTATGTTTCTATATTGAAGATATTACAAAAACACAAAAAAATCCGGAGTTTTACTTACGTTACTGAAGAAAAGAAAAGGTGGGCGCATGAAACTATTAATCGGAAATTAATGGATAAAAAGTTCTTAAAAGTTTGTTTATTAATTAGATAGTTTGTATTTTTATGCTTGAATTGGATTTTAATTAATATATTGGCATGATAACGACTAAAATTACAATCAAACCGCATTTGAAAGAATACGTAATTGGCAAATTTGCTGGGTGTATTGACGGACCGGTACGTTTTGATGATAAAACAGATATCTATTATACTATTTGGGATCTCACGGAGAAGCGACCAGTTAACTGTCTCCCGGATAAAGGAAATCTCGAAATAGTATTACCTGTTAGGCGTGAAGGAAAACCTCCGGAAACATATAATTACCTGGGCATTCGTTCACATAGGATTATAGAGCGTAAAATAGAAAATATTTTTTTTGCTGAACTTCATGATATGTTGACTGAAGAAAAGCATAGATATGGAATCACATATATAGAGGCTATATATAGTTTTACCAAAAAATATAATATTTCTTCTATATCCGAAGATGGTCTCAAAAAGGATTACTACAGATGGAAAGATATTCTATACAGACGTAAAAAAAGGGGATATGTACGCAAAAATATTTTAATGACATAGTGTACTGATTTGTCCTTTTTTTAACGTAAAACCTCCGAAATATATCCCTAAAATGTCCGTAGATGTATTTAGTGTATTGATAATTAGATATATATAAATTTATTTATGAGCAAAATTATATGTAATTCCGTTGATTATGTTTTTTCGGAAGGAATAATGGTTATTACTCCGGAAAGTGTAACACTAAAACCCGGATATTCATGGAAGAACCTACCAGTAAAAGAGAAATCTACTTATTCATCTGCCATTAACCAAGCAGATGCCGGACCAATCCGGGAAGAATCTGTCACAGCTGTTACGAAATTCGATGCAGATCCCTTCCTGAAAAAGCATACGGCATTCGGAATAGTTCTCCGGATGAAAACAGATGACAAAACATTTTATGTAGGATCTGATTGTTATCCATGTTTAACTGAAGTTTCCGGCAATCGCATAAACGATACATATACATTTAATGCCACGTCAACCATATGAAATGTAAAACTTCCGACTGGGGATGCCCATATCATGCCTGTATGAGCAACGAATGTCAAAAGTAACTGGTTGTCAAAAACGGGGGTGACTTTGGCAAAGGAATATGTGAAAAATATACCACCATTAATTTTGCTGGTGGTCGCGAATCCGGAAAGTCTGCTTATCTGAATATGCAATCATTAAAAACAGATTAGCCTGTCGAAATACAGCGTATTTCAGTCCTTTACGTACATTAATATAGTCTGTAATATTGCGTAAAATTTATTACGCAGTATGCTGAGACAACAATTCCTGCAGGAAATAGAATCCGCTCGCCTGATGCTCCATACGTCAGGTTATAAATCTATTGACTACATCTGTAATGCTATTCATAACGGCAATTTTGTTCCTGAAATTGTCGAACAAACTATTATATCTACCCGTGGCGAATTGTTATCCGACAATGATGACGGCAGCCAACATAAAAATCCGTTTGACTCTTGGGCGGCCGGATCCATTGCGATCATACCGCTTGTTGGTGTGATGATGAAGTATGGTTATTGGTGGAGTTACGGAGTAGACGATATAGCTTCCATTATCTGGCTCGCATACGAATCCGATAAGATCTCCGCCGTCATCGTCAAAGGTGATACACCAGGAGGCAATACCGATTCGCTGTTTTTGCTTCAGGAAGTTTTGAGTGAAAAAAAGAAACCGACGATCGGATTTATCGACGGAATGTGTGCTTCATGCGGATACATCGCCTTTTCCTACATGGATAAAATTTATTCCATAAATAGGATGGCCCGTGTCGGAGGTATAGGTGTGTTTGCTCGGATGCTCGTTCCGAACAACGAACAATCATATTACAAGGTAGTCGAATCCTATCCAGACGAATCGAAAGACAAAAACCTTCCCGAACGCGAAATGGCCAAAGGAAATGACAGGTTGATAAAAGAAGAGCTTTCCAAACTCGCGCTCTACTTCCGGGATATCGTGATCGGAAACCGACCGGGCATATCAGAAGAAACCCTTACGGGCAAAATATATTACTCATACGAAGCTGAAACGCTTGGTATGATTGACGGAATCCGTTCACTATCCGAAGTTATTGACGAACTGACTACTCTGACCGAAAACCGGAAACAAATATTATCCAATTTATAATTTATCAGTTATGAACAAACGTGTAAAACAAAGAATAACGGCGATATTTGCCGCTATCAATCTCGCAAAGAAAGAAGACCGTGACAACATGACGAACGCTGACTGGAATCGTTTCAACGCTTCATATCTTGAGCAATACGGCGTCTCTTTTGAAGATGACCTGGCTGCTCCCGAAACCGAAGATCCTGAAGGTACCGGTACCGGATCACAAGGCTCTTCTCCAGAAACTGCTCTTTCTCCCGAATTGCAGTCTCAGGTACTCGAAGCATTAAACGGTGCTGCCGAAGTAACCGGATCCGCTGCTCCTGCTGCTGCCCCCACTACGGTCGGAGACGCTACCCAGGCGCTTGTTACCGCAATGAACACCGCCACGCAACGAATCGTTGAATTGGCCAAAACTCCGGAACCTTCTAATCCGATCGAAACCGTTCGTGCAAACGGAAACAATATGTCAAGCGAAACATTTGCTATCGTACTGGGACATGCGCCTCATACAAAAACTCATTTGTTCGGAATAGAAAACGACTATTTCCTTCGCGGCTCTTGGTGGAATGACTTGTGTGTACACGGAAAGGGGTCAAAGGACCAATATCGCGATGAAGACGCTACCGCTTTTCGTGCTGCGTTCAACAACTATGCAAAAGACTTTGCCGCTCGTTGCAACGAATTGGCCGACACAAAACAGATAGGTTTGCTGGACTACAACCGTATTGTCAAAGGAGAAAGCTTCGTTGACTATTCCCGGATGAACACAAAACTGGGCGAATATATTGTTCGCCGTATGGATGCGATCATCGCTTACCTGCGTACGCTGGAATCGGTTGGCCATATCTTCCCGGTGGTATCGAATGTACAAAACAAAATGACGGCTCCGACTGCCTTCTTCGAAGAACTGTCACAAAGCTATAAGGCCGGCCACATTTTCAAGGGGGCTGTCAACTTTGACGGGGAGATTTATCATGTCGATGACTTAATGTTCAAATTCTTCTTCGATGATCCGAAGCAGTTGGAAAAAGAATATATCGGATATCTGAACCGCGAAGGTTCAAACCCGATGAAGTGGACATTGTTCGAATGGTGTATCGTTCATTTCGGCACCTTGTTGTTCAATGAACAGCAAACACGCCGTGTCGTTGGTGTGAAGGTTCCGCGACAAGGAGATTTTCCGCAGCCGGCAAACTTTGGTGCCGATGGTGCATTACGTGCGATTGAACGTACGGAAGAAGAACTAAAGGTTCTTCCTTTCAAGGATCTGAAAATCTATGATCGTACAACCATGTTGGACTACATCGAAGAAATGTATGAATATGTGATGGCCATATTGCCAAACATGAATAACTACCGGGTTTATGCCAATAAAAAACATCAAACCTGGTATCTTAAAGCCTATCGTGCGAAGTATGCGAAAGACAATGACTTCACCGGAACAAAAGAGTCTTTGCTGGATCTTTCTCCGGAGAACATCATCTGGGTACCGAACATGACGATGATCGACTATAAGGTATGGATCACCGTTCCGCGTAATGTGGAAAACTACGAAGACAAACCGAACGAAATGTACGCGTTGTATTTCCAGCAAGACTTGGAGCAATTGATCCTTGCTTCCTGGTGGAAAGAAGGTTCCGGCGTTTTGGCTCCGGGTGTACAGTTCGCAACGCTGGCCGACCTCGAAGCTTCTGGAAGGAAAATGCAGTGGTTGTTTACCAATTATCCGGTTGTATCGTTAGCTCCAAACGCATCCGTATTAGATGGAACATTCGGTTATGATTTTGAGACAGGTGTGAATACGGCAGCTACTGCGATCACAGGCATAACGAACTTCGCTGTCAACCGTGTTTACAAGATCATTTGTGGCGACACAACCAACGTATCTACGATTGCCAAATCAGGAAATTTCTCTGAAATCACTGCTGCATGGACACCTACTGCCGTAGGGGACTACATCAAGGTTTATGCACAACTCGAAGAACAAACGGTAACCGTTAGCGGTAAACAAAAGAAAATTGTGGTACCGACCGGCAAATTCCTGGAACTTGGACGCAAAGTATCCTGATCTCTATTGATATGATATTTTAACGATGTGCGGCTTCAAAACCGCACACCATTTTATAAATTCTAAAACTGAAAATTATGTTATTTAATCTTTCAAAACAAGATAAGAGTTCGAAACAAAACTCACCCATGTATCGGATCTACCTTGCAAGTATGAATGATGTAGATGTGGAGAACTGGCCGGCACCACAAGATGCAACAATCACAGCCAATGTATTGAAAACCGGCAAAAAATGGTGCTACCTGGATTCAACTCCGACATCTATCAATCCAAGTGCAGCGGTAGGTGAATCGCCCGTAAACGGTGTGTTGACACTTACGCCTGTTATTGAAGGTATTTCTAAAAAATCCTTGCAGTTTGTGTATGATAATGTGGGTGAAGATTTTGTTGTTGTATGGGAACGCTGTGCGGACAAACAAAAATTTATTGGCGGATCACCATGTTCGAGTGGTATGAAGATGACGTATACGCAAATTGGAACTTTGGATGGCGGAATCGGAGGTATTAACCTGCAATTGCAAGGTCAGGAATGTCCGGAGCCATTCTTGTTTTTTGACGGAACGCTTGAAGTTGAACCTGATATCCCTTAATTATATGAAATTTACAGCAAAAAATGACTTTATAGTCAAAAATAAAGATGAAAAATTCTTTGATCAGGATCTGAAACTGTTCAAAGAACATTGTCCGAATTCCCGCCTGAATTCCGATATTAAACGTGTAAACTCTTTTAATAAAAGGATTCTGGACGGTCACATGTTATTTGAATTACTTGACAAAGTTACTCCGGAAGAAATCCTTAAAAACAGGGAAGTAAAACCGGAAGAACATGTTATTGAAACACTTGATACAATCGAAGCTGTGTCGGAATTTCTAAAAAAGGAATCTCCGGATGTCGAATACCCTGCATCAATTCTCGAAACATTAACTGGAAAAACGGCAGGTGATATCCAAAATTTTATCGAATTTGGAAAACTCTTTATTACTCAATCTGAAAATCATGGAAATGAATCTCCCAACAATGAACAATCAGTTGGTGAAACCAACGGAAATGCTGATGGACGAGATGTATCCGGGAATGATAAACCTGAAGATGACGCCACGAATGATGGCAAAATTTCAGCAGAGTTATCTGAAGTTTCTGGAGAATTAGCCGGATCCGGAGCCACTGTCGTCAATGCTGATGATAGAGTACCTGATGTCAACAACTCAAAAGTAAATGAGTTGTCTGAAAAGGCATCTGATCTTGAGAGTAAAGAACAAAAACTTGACGAAAAGGAATCCGAACTTGATGAAAAAGAAGAAGAATTGGCAGAAAAAGAGGCAGAATTAGATGATAAGGAAGCCGAATTGGAAGAGAAGGAAGAAGAACTCAAGGTAAAAGAAAAGGAAGTAGAACAGAAAGCAGCAGCAAAAACAGCAGCTAAAGCAATATCTTCATCCAAAAAAAAAGCAAGTACGAAGAATTCCAAAAAATAAATTGGGCTGATAATTCCAATCCTGATATCCAGCTGTGCATTCTCCTGTATGATGACCGTGTAATGACTTACCGGCGCATGCAGGAGATTGACGTTTTATTGGATGATAAGCCTGAACTGGCAAAAGAAATGGTTCTGCAGGACGAACGCAACCGGCAGGCGCACAGAGAACTGAAATCATTCAATGATATCGGGAAGTTTGCCTGTAAACATCCGTTTGTGGTTAAACAAAAGCATTATAAGGATTCCTATTCGGAACTAACCGAATTAAAACGTACGGATCCGGCAGCTTTTCTCAAAGAAATTACCAATGTCACACAAAACATCCGCCGGATCCAGAGCCAGATAAACAATAAAAAATATAAGTCGGAAGATGAGAAACGCTCCTGGCATCAAAACCTCGAAAAAGCAACAATCAGAAAACAAGTTTTAGAAGATATTATTTCCGGATAAATGTTGTAATTATCGAAATAATTGTGATATTTGTGTCGGGAAATAACATGGACAAAATATAAACTGGCAATATTTTTAAGTATTTTTCGTTAAATAATTAAAGATATTTACTGCAATGATTGATACAATACTTGAATACGCTATAAACAATTGGCCCGGAATAACCATCGTTGGTATTCTGTTGGTTTTATTTGTGATCGTTGCATGGCGTGCATCTAAATATCATTATTCAATCCAATATACCAAAGAAAAGGTCGATAATCTTCCGTGTGAAGCTCATACGACTCAATTAAATGAAGTGAGATTGGTAAACAATACAGTTTCTGCAACAAATAAAATAGTTTCTGATCATACGGAAAGATTACGTGATATTAACACTGATCTTGATTTATTACAGAAAGCTGTTACATCAACAAACGAATTAATTGTCGAAATTGGACGCTGGATATCCGGCCGTGACAAAAAGATGATTAACACCTTTGTCAGAAAAAACAGCCCTTATGTTATAACAGGCATAGGCAAGCAGCTTTTAGAAGAATCAGGAGGTAAAAAGGCTATGGATGATAACATTGATTTTTTCATGAAAGAATTAGAAATAATCAATCCTAAAACTCCTTATGATGTCGAAGATCAATCTATAAACACTGTCTTCAGAAACATGGGTAATGAAATATTCAATCCAGTCAAAAACTTTATTTATTACTCTCCTGACAAAATGGAACGGATTGATCCTGATACCGGTAAAACCCGGGAAATTGAGATCTCGTTTCCGGTCTTGTTAAACGTTATGGGTATCTACCTGCGTGATAAGTATATGGAAAGGCATCCCGATATAGAAGATATGCCCGAACTGAAACCCTACAAACCATAGCAAAAAGTATTATAGAAAGCCCGTTTCAATAAAAAACGGGCTTTCTTCTTGCACATCTCAAATATTGTTTTCATCTTTGCAACGTCAACAAATCTACAAGGCGCACAGTCGCCGTCGTGTACGGCTTTTTTTGTGCCCATACATAAACATTTTATTAATCAAAATAAAATGACCCGCCCGTGCCGGTAGCAGCAATGCCCGGAATGCCTTGTAGAAAGCGTTGACACACGAGCGGGTTTTTTTTATTGTCAAAATTCTACATTATGAAAACAAAAGAAACCCGCGGAGCCATCTCCGCCAGTAGTCCGGTATCGGACATGTTAAAAAGCCTCCCGTCAGGAGCAACCGTAATCGCTGCCGCCGGCAGTCGTACCCCTCACTGTTTCAAATTCGAATTAGTCTATTCCGTCGACGGACAAACGTCTCACATCTCATTCATAAAGGAAGGAGGCCGGTCATGAGAAAGATGCCGAAAAGTGTACAGCATGAAATGGAACAATGCCCGATCATCCATCAGCACATCGTAGAACAGCGAATCGTTATGCCTGAAAAGCCTACCGGATTGGTCGGCGAAAAGGTTAAATACACAGAAGCCTTTCTAAAGAAGCGAGATTACAACCCAACATTACCTTTGCCCGATTGTGGCTATTTCATCATCACAAAAGCCGAATTCGGCTACTGTTATAGTAAACTGACAGTCTGGGTAACGGTTACCGGCGGGATTGGCTATCCTTATCAGCACTATCAGGAAATGTGTTACCGCTTTCCGATATCTGTATTAGAACCATTTGAGCCCGTCCAACTTCATGGAATAAGGAGGTGAATCATGAAAACGAAAGAATTAACGATGCTTGAAGAAGTGGTAGCGCAATCCAGGCAAGCAGCTCTCATGATGTACGAAGACGCTCATCTGATGTATAAAGATGCCCTGCTGATGTATGACGCTTCTCTCCGGATGAAAGAAATCATAGACAGTGTAACCCGGAAATTAAACGTCCGTTTCCCGGAACTTAAGATGCCGATAATTGATGCTCCGGGCATAGAATTCGGATTGATTGATTTTGTAAACGGTACTGTAAAAGTCATAAAATCATGAAAACAATAGTAGACATATCCCGTCACAGGCGGATAAATAATACTACCGGTAAAGTCCGAGATAAGTTCTTTTTGTTTGTTGACGAAGAAGGTAGTACGTGCTGCGGAGCCCGTGTCCATTTAGGTGGCCGCCAGAATTTATTACATTTGAAGCGTAAAATTGATAAATACCTGAGCGAAGAAAAATAGCTGTTTCTGTCTTTATATACCTTTAAAAAACCTCTTATTCTGAATAAGGGGTTTTTTGTTTAAATAGGGTCAGAATTACCTCAAAAAACACCGGATTACCTCAAAAAACATACGGATTTTGATGTTTTGATATTTTTAAAACCATTAAAATGCTGATAATCATATTAAAGTGTAAAATCAATGATATTTTTTAAAATATCTCTCCGAGTTAAGCCCGTGCCGCTGGTTCCGTGGCTTGCATTCCAAAAAAGATCCATAATCCGGAAATATGATTCCGCCTTTTATTCATGCGGTATTTCCGTCGTTCCGGTCATCCACTTTCCACCGGCTCGTTTTTATATTGGATTCGTTTGAAAACATACCGGATTCTCAATAGTCCTTTTGATGCAGATTGTGCCTTCATAACTTTGTATATTAAATGAAATGTTATGGAACGTCTTGAGTGGAAAACAGAGCAAAGAAAAGTCCGGGATCTTATTCCTACCGACTATAATCCCAGAAAACGGAACGAAGAAAAGCAAAAGAAGCTGCATGCCAGTATTGATAAGTTTAACCTGGTAGAGATTCCGGATCAGTTTAAAAAGGATATCTGCAACCCGGATAACGAAATACATCAGGCATATCATAAAGGCAAAGCTACCGGACAATACACGATGGATAAATCATTATTCGATAACGCAAAGAACAGCAATGTAGATGCGCCTGACAAATTGGATCAGCGCCAAAGCAGAAAGCGCATAGATACGATCATTCATGAAAATTTCGGATTATGATAGAACATCTTAAAAAATTATCTCCTGAAGTTGTAGAACGGTTTCTTGAATCCAGAGATCCCGAATTATTTAACATACCGAAGAAACTGGCTGATTATATTCTTCAGTTGAATGATGCGGCAATATTGCATAAACGGTATCATTCCATCTCAGAGTGCGCAAAACAATTACAGCAACGTTATCCGGAAATATCAATTCATACCTGTAAAAGTCGCATATACGATGCGATTAACTACCTGAATGATGAATGTTCCGTGACAGCCGAATCCTGGTTGTTATATTATGCAGATATGTTTATGAAAATGTTTGAAGTAAACCTGGTCGCCCATAATTTTCGGGAGGCCCGGACTTGTCTGCAGCGTTCGTGCGAGTACCGGATAAAAGCGTCTGCTAATGCCGTGGATCCGGAGCGTATAAAATTCAAACATCAGATTGTATCACCGGATATCGAAATTGAACGTATGGGAATAACAAAGAATGGTCTGCTTGAATCATACCGGCAAGCTATTTCTATTATTGATAGCCTTGATACGAATGAACTTGAAAAGCAACGGATATTAAACGAAGTAGAACGGGAACTTAATATATCGGATATAGAACATGAAGAAATCTAAGATAAGAGAGATTTTTACATTCGTTTATTTGTCGGTAGTGCAGATTCTTGTCATGCTTGCCGATACATGTTTCTTATTTTGTGAACTTGCGCGTGGATCCGGCAAAACAACCCATATTCTTGCATCACGTCTTGACCGTGTTCAAAACTCAATGCCGGGAGCTATAATTGTTCTTGCCGCCGATACTTACCGGAGTATTTTTGATAATATACTACCGGGAATCCTTGAATATTTTAATGAACACTATGAACGGGGTGTCTATTTTGAGATAGGAAAAGAACCGCCACGTCATTTCAAACCATGTACAACATTCATAGCAGATTGGAAGCATACCATATCATTTTGTAACGGATGTGTCGTACAATTCGTTTCCTGTGATCGTCCGGAGTCAATGCTCGGAAAGAATGCAGCGCATCTGTTCGTTGATGAAATGTTACGGATCCCGGAAGAAAAATTTTTGGAAAGGATTATACCGGCTCTGCGTGCCGACCGCTCAAAATTTGGTGATTCGCCTTATTTTATGGGCATTTCCGGTTTTTCTTCTACTCCCAACTTTGAGACGGATGAAGATTGGTTCCTGGCATATGAAAAAGATATGAACAAAAAATTGATTGATCATATCCAGGAAATTGCCTATGAAGTCGATTTAAGACGTCAGAAACTTGAAATTGTACGAAAATCATTAGACCTTGAAGAAACAACCACGCTCGAACGGTTTATTGATCGTTGGGAAAAACGTCTTGCCGATTTACGCCGTAATCAAACATTTTATATACGGGCATCTTCATTTTCCAATCTTAAATATTTAGGTATTGATTATATAAAGAATCAGATAAAATCAATAAAAGATAAAGACAAACTTTATACTTCAATTTTTGCAATCCGGAAACTGAAAGTAAAAGATATGTTTTTTGGTAAATTCGGGAAACAACATTTATTTGATGATGGTTATGATTATACCTGTATAGATAAATTATCAGCCGATGAAAAAATTGAAGATTCATGTAGACACTTAATATACTATGATAGAAGTCAACCTTTGTATGCCGGATACGATGCCGGACCGTTTTCATCAATTGTATTCGCACAAAGAAAGAAAGTAAAAAAGGAATTCCGGATATTAAAAAACATGTGGGTCTATCATCCGGATCAACAGGATGAGCTTGCCCGGAAAATAAACGACTTTTTTGAAGGAGGGCGTAAGGTACTGTATATTCACTATGACCGTGCGGCGAATCAGAAGGATCCGGAATGGAAGAAGTATTATCCGGGATATAAGGATAAAGGAGTAAACGATACGGATGCTGTTTTGCTTAAAAAAGAACTGACTGCGCTCGGATGGGCTGTTCATCTGCTTTCAACGAAGCAAAAAACGATCTTTATGTCTCAACATTACCGGTTGCTCCAGTTGCTTTTCGGAAAACAGGATAAAAAGCGTGATAAGATCCTGATCGACAAAAACGAATGCGAACAGTTGATATCTTCCATCAATCACAGCCCATTGAAACGCCATGAAGGACGTGTGATACTGGATAAAAGCAGCGAAAGACTTCCATTCGAAGAACAGGTCTATAATTCGACTCAGTTAGCAACTGCTTTCATGTATCTGCTTTGGGGTGAATATTATAAGCTGCTTCCGGATAGCGATCAACCGGATAACATTCCCATCGGTGCCGGTACATATATGTCCTAAATGTTAAAAATCCATTTTTCTGAAAAATAAATAGTGAATTGCTTGAATAGTAAACAAATGTTTACTATATTTGTGTTGTTAATTAATAATAAGCAATTATGGATGAAAGTATTAAAAATTATCTGGCTCGATTACAGACAGAGAAAATGGAACTAAAGAGTTCTTTACGGGAGATCGGTTTTTTAATGAAACTTAAACCCAATAAGGCTCTTACCAGGGAATTAGATCGGATATTAGATCGATTAGCGTACCTCGAAAAAGTTGAAAAAGAGATTAGAAAACGAATTTAAAAATCAGCCTCCCTCCGGGGAGGCATAAAACTTTATATTATG
>DOZP01000318.1:0-480 GCA_003517945.1 Porphyromonadaceae bacterium
CGGGAATAGAAACTTCTGTTCAGGGCCCGGTGGTTGATATTGCAAAAAAAGAACTTCAGTCACAGTGGGATGGGGCGGACGTTTCATTGCTGATAAAGAAAAATAAAGGAAATAAAGACGGGTATGTCATTAAAGGAAACCGGTCGTCGGGAATTCTGATTCAGGCAGCTACGGAGCAGGGGTTGCTTTATGGAGCGTATCATTTGTTACGTTTGCAGGAAACCGGGCAATCGGATGGAGATATTTTTGTGGAAGAATCACCCAAGTATGATATCCGTATCCTGAACCACTGGGATAACCTGAATCGTACGGTTGAACGGGGGTATGCAGGTTATTCCCTGTGGAAATGGGATGAATTGCCGGAAACTGTTTCGCCGAGGTATGAAGAATACGCAAGGGCAAATGCTTCGATCGGAATCAACGGAACCGTGTTGAATAACGTAAACGCTTCGCCTGATATTTTAAAAGAAGATTACCTGA
>DOZP01000318.1:520-1259 GCA_003517945.1 Porphyromonadaceae bacterium
TCGCCTAAAATTTTAGGAGGGCTGGCTGACTCTGATCCGCTTAATCCGAAAGTGAAAAAGTGGTGGGAAAGTAAGGTGAAAGAAATCTACAAACAAATACCCGATTTCGGCGGTTTCTTGGTGAAGGCGAATTCCGAAGGGCAACCGGGGCCGCAGGATTACGGGCGTACACATGTTGATGGCGCGAATATGCTGGCGGATGTGCTCAAACCCTACAAAGGAATTGTGATGTGGCGTGCGTTTGTTTATAATCCTGACGGAGATGACCGGGCTAAACTTGCCTGTGAAGAATTTCAGCCGTTAGACGGACAGTTTCGTGACAATGTAATTATTCAGGTGAAAAACGGGCCGGTTGATTTTCAGCCCCGCGAGCCATTCAGCCCCCTGTTCGGGGCGATGCGGAAAACGCCTGTCATGCCCGAGTTGCAAATAACGCAGGAATACTTGGGATTTTCCAATCATTTAGTCTATCTGGCTACGCAGTGGAAAGAATTTTTTGAAAGTGATACCTACTGTGAAGGAAAGGGTTCGACGGTAGCCCAAACGACCGACGGCAGTATGTTTAACTGTAAATTATCGGCGATTGCCGGAGTGGCTAATATCGGAGAAGACACGAACTGGTGCGGGCATCATTTTGCACAAGCCAACTGGTATGCTTTCGGGCGTCTGGCCTGGAATCACGAGTTATCGGCTGACGAGATTGCGGAAGAATGGATAAAACAAACGTTTTCAAAAGAGA
>DOZP01000318.1:1442-2460 GCA_003517945.1 Porphyromonadaceae bacterium
CAATATTTTTCGCCGTTGAAAGAAACGTTCAATAATCTTGAAACATGTCCGGAAAACCTGCTGCTGTGGTTTCATCATGTAGCCTGGAACCATAAAATGAAAAGCGGACGGATTTTCTGGGACGAATTATGTTATAAATACGATGCCGGTGTGCAGGAAGTACGCGATTTTCAGAAAATATGGGACAAGGCGGAGCCGTTTGTCGATAACGAACGTTTCAGGCAGGTTCAGTCACGCCTGAAAATACAATCCCGTGATGCGGTATGGTGGAAAGATGCCTGCCTGTTGTATTTTCAGACTTTTTCCGGATTGCCGATCCCGTACGATATAGAACGTCCTGTTAATGAACTGGAAGATTTGATGAAAATCAGATTGGATATGAAGCATCATAATTGAGGTTTTATAATTGGTATTACAACTGAAATGTCTTACATTTGCTAAATTGTTTATATATTAAATTTTACAAAATTTCATATCGGCTATTATCAGTTTGAAACAACAGAAAAGTGATAAAACATATTATTTAGTAACTTGATCAAAAACAATGGCAAGTTATAGAAAAAAGCAGATCATCAAGAAAATAAAATATCAGCAAGTTGGCGGTTTTTGTCGAAATGATGGAATATGTGCCGTGTGTGCCGTGTAGAGGCGTTTTGTGAGTGAAAATGTAACAAGCGTATAGTGTTTTTGTAACAAGAACAAAAAAAATGGAATGTACGCCAAAGTCTGTGTAACATAATTTGATTGGTGTCGAATCATGTTGTTGTAGATTTGCATAATATAATAAATACAGTATTGTATGGAAGAGAAAAACACGGCATGTTTATCACAGGACATACGCTGATAGGGCATTCTCAGTTACCCAAGTGGTTTTGTGTCGATGAAAACGGAGAAAATGTTTCCCCGTTCGCGGACGCACCGATTATCCGTTGCTGTTTGACCGCCGACACCAACCGAAACCGATCGTAGAGATGATCATTGGCAATTAATTAAAAATTAAATATAATACGATGAAAAA
>DOZP01000318.1:2472-2792 GCA_003517945.1 Porphyromonadaceae bacterium
TTTAACGGCAGATTGTATATTTACCCGTCTCACGACTGGGAAAGCGGAGTACCTGAAAATGACAATGGCGATCATTTCAATATGAAAGATTACCACATATTTTCATTGGACGATGTAATGGAGGGCGAGGTGACAGACCACGGCGTAGTGTTGGATACGGAAACTATTCCGTGGGCAGGCCGTCAGCTTTGGGATTGCGATGTGGCATGCAAAAACGGCAAATATTATATGTATTTTCCGTTGAAAGATAAAAATGATATTTTCCGTATCGGGGTTGCGGTCAGCGACAAGCCGGAAGGCCCGTTTATACCGGAAGCAAA
>DOZP01000318.1:2921-3776 GCA_003517945.1 Porphyromonadaceae bacterium
GCTAAAATTGTAAAACTCAGCGACGACATGCTTGAATTTGCCGGAGAACCGCGCGATGTGGTCATTTTAGACAAAGAAGGCAGGCCGCTTACGGCGGGCGATACCGAACGCCGCTTTTTCGAAGCATCGTGGCTGCATAAATACAACGGCAACTATTACTTCTCTTATTCGACGGGCGATACCCACCTGCTATGTTATGCAATCGGAGATAATCCTTACGGCCCGTTTGTTTACCAGGGTGTCATCATGACCCCGGTAGTCGGTTGGACAACGCATCATGCAATCGCGGAATTTAAAGGTAAATGGTATCTGTTCCACCATGACAGCGTACCTTCGGATGGAAAAACATGGCTCAGAAGCCTGAAGGTATGCGAACTTCGGTATAATCCCGACGGGACGATACAAACGATTCCGGGAACAGACGAATAACACGCTATTGCGTAGAAAAACAGAATAAACTATGAAATCAACATCGCAAACAAATATCGAATCGAAAGGTTTCTATAAACTAACATCGTTGCAGCATATCGGTTTCGGTTCGGGGGATTTGGCACAGAATCTTATTTATCAGACTGTTTCCATGTATCTCCTTATTTTCTATACCAATGTTTTCGGAATTGCGGCCGCTACGGCGGGGTGGATGTTTCTCATCGTCCGTATTGTGGATGTGATCTGGGATCCGGTTGTGGGTGCGCTTGTTGATAAGCGTAATCCGAAAATGGGGAAATATCGTTCTTATCTGATTATGGGCGGCATCCCGCTTACCGGGTTTGCTATCCTTTGTTTCTGGAACGGATTTTCAGGCTCTTTGCTTTATGCCTATGTTACTTATGTCGGTTTATCCATGTGCTATAC
>DOZP01000318.1:3793-18806 GCA_003517945.1 Porphyromonadaceae bacterium
TAACCAAACTCACATCCGTACGCATGTTCCTGGCCAATCTCGGCGGTTTGGCGGTTGCTTACGGTATTCCGATCATCGTAAAAAACCTTTCTCCCGACGGGAAAATCAATTCTTCGGAATCCGGAAACGCCTGGTTCATAACCATGACCATTTACGCGATTGCCGGTTTGATCCTGTTGATTTTCTGCTATACGCAGACGAAGGAACGGGTGGTGATGGATGAGAAAGATACCGCCGGCGTGAAAGTGTCTGATTTGTGGAAGGAGTTTGTGCGTAATGGCCCTTTGCGTGTATTGGCATTCTTTTTCATTACGGCTTTTGCTATGATGGCGATTGGAAATTCGGCCGGTTCGTATTATATGATATATAATGTACAGGCCCCTGATATACTACCCTATTTCATGGCGCTCGGCTCTGTTCCTGCATTTATTTTTATGCCGATGGTGCCGGCTATTAAACGTGCAATCGGCAAAAAACAAATGTTTTATGTCTTTCTGACGGTTGCCATTATCGGAATGGGCATGCTCTATGCTATTTCGGTTATCCCTGTGCTGAAAACTCAGATATGGTTGGTGCTTGTCGCCCAGTTTGTGAAATCGACGGGTGTAATTGTTGCTACCGGCTATATGTGGGCGTTGGTGCCGGAGGTGATTTCATACGGCGAACATACTACGGGAAAGCGAATTTCAGGTATCGTAAACGCATTAACCGGTATTTTCTACAAAGCCGGAATGGCGTTGGGAGGAGTCGTGCCGGGGCTTGTATTGGCATTTGTCGGTTTCGATGAGAAAAATCCCGTGGCGCAATCGGCTTTTGCCAAGCAGGGAATTTTGTGGCTTGTCGCGATAATTCCGGCGGTGCTGCTTATTTTTGCCATGTGTATTATCTCAAAATATGAACTAAGTGACGAACTTATTGATAAAATAAACAGGGAAATTGAAGAAAAACATTTGAAATAAAAATAGTTAAGGAATGAAAGCAAAATTAATACTGATCATAATGGCAGGAATCCTGTTTTTGAGTGCAAATATCAGTGCACAAGATCCGAACTTCCATCTATATCTTTGTTTCGGGCAATCGAATATGGAAGGCCATACCAAACCTGAAGCGCAGGATTCGTTGAATATTGATCCTCGTTTTCAGGTGATGTCAACGTTAGATTGTCCGGATGCGGGGCGAAAAAAAGGCGAATGGTCTGTTGCCGTTCCGCCTTTGTGCCGTTGTCATACCGGTTTAAGCCCGGTCGATTATTTTGGGCGGACAATGGTTGCAAATTTACCTCAAAACATTCGCGTCGGCGTGATAAATGTGTCGATCGGCGGATGTAAAATAGAGTTGTTTGACAAAGACAATTTTCAATCTTACATTGAAACGGCGCCCGACTGGATGCTGAATATGCTGAAAGCGTACGATAATAATCCGTATGGCCGCTTGGTCGAAATGGCAAAACTGGCGCAAAAATCGGGCGTCATTAAAGGAATTTTATTGCACCAGGGAGAATCCAATACAGGCGATACGATCTGGCCTGCTAAGGTAAAGATTGTGTATGATAACCTGATGAAAGACCTGAATCTTAAACCTGAAGATGTTCCGTTGCTGGCCGGTGAATTAATGAGTTGGGATCAGGGTGGCGCCTGCGCTTCCATGAATAAAATTATAGCAACTTTACCCCATACGATACCCAATGCGTATGTAATACCTTCGGCCGGTTGTTTCGGATTACCGGATCGTTTGCATTTCACGGCAGAGGGCTACCGGATGCTTGGAAAACGATATGCGAAACAAATGCTTGCTGTTATGAAAGGCGCTCCCAAGGGATTTGATACACCTCGTGACGGCATTTCGCACGGAAAAATAGATACGGTCGAATATGTATCCAAAACCGTGGGAAACAACCGGAGAGCATTGATTTACACTCCACCCGGTTACTCCAAAAGTAAAAAGTATCCGGTACTGTATCTGTTGCACGGAATAGGCGGAGATGAAAAAGAATGGTTTACCCACGGACAACCGCAGGTTGTGCTGGATAATTTATATGCGGATAAGAAAATACAACCGATGATTGTCGTATTGCCTAACGGGCGCGCAATGCAAGATGATCGCGCAACGGGTAATATGATGGCTCCGGATAAAGTAGAAGCGTTTGCTACCTTTGAAAAAGATCTGCTCAATGATCTGATTCCTTTTGTCGAACAGCATTATCCGGTTATCAAAAACCGGGAAAACCGCGCGCTTGCCGGCTTGTCGATGGGTGGCGGACAGTCATTGAATTTCGGATTGGGAAATTTAGACAAATTTGCATGGGTCGGAGGTTTTTCTTCCGCGCCGAACACAAAGGCACCGCAGGAATTGATACCTGATCCGAAAAGGGCCGAAAAGGAACTGAAACTGTTATGGGTTTCCTGCGGCGATAAAGACGGATTGATTCCATTCAGTACGCGTATCCATGAATACCTGGAATCGACCCGGGTGCCGTATATCTATCAGGTAATCCCCGACGGTTATCATGACTTTAAGGTATGGAAGCAAAATCTTTACCAGTTTGCCCAGGTATTGTTTAAACCGGTGGATCAATCCGTTATAGAAAAATACAGTTTTATTCCGGATGACGGCAGGCCAAAGGGCGGCGTACCCGCTTCGACCAATATTCCCGGCATACAATATCCGGAAATATTGCCGGATAACCGGGTCTTTTTCCGCGTCAAGGCACAGGATTCCCGCCGGGTGCAGGTCGATCTGGGTAAAAAGTATGATATGAACAGGGAGGATGACGGTTTCTGGACTGTGACAACCGAGCCTGTTGTAGAGGGTTTTCATTATTATTCGATTTTACTTGACGGAACGGCCATCTGCGATCCGGGAAGCCAGACATTCTACGGGATGGGACGCATGGCCAGCGGTATTGACATACCCGAAAAGGGGGTGGATTATTATTCCGTAAAAAATGTTCCTCACGGCCAGATCCGCCAATTCCGGTATTATTCGGAAGTGACCCGGTCATGGCGCAGGGCATTTGTGTACACCCCTCCCGGATATGATACCCAAACTTCGGAGCGATATCCGGTTCTTTACCTGCAACATGGTGGCGGCGAAGATGAAACCGGCTGGCCTAATCAGGGGAAAGTAGATTTAATAATAGACAATCTGATTGCGGAAGGTAAAGCGAAGCCAATGTTGGTTGTCATGGATCGCGGTTATGCGGTTGATCCGACTGCTACTGATGCTCAGGGTAGAGGAATGTTTCAGAACAAAACGCTGGAAGATGTTTTTATGAAAGAGATTATACCTGCGGTCGATAAAAATTTCCGTACGATACCGGATCGGGATCACAGGGCGATGGCCGGTCTTTCGATGGGCGGCTTTCAGACATTTCAGATTACGCTCTCAAACCTGGATCAGTTCGCCTATCTCGGTGGGTTCAGCGGCGCCGGAAGAATGCAGGAAGGAGAAGATTTTCTGAAACTTTATGATGGTGTCTGGTCGGACGTTAATGCGTTTAACCAAAAGGTAAAAGTGATGTACCTTAGTATCGGTACCGACGAACCGGAAAGAATGTACCGGACGGTTAACAATTTCCATAAAGAACTGGAAAAGGCCGGTATCAGGCATATCTATTCCGAATCCGAAGGCACATCGCATGAATGGCTTACCTGGCGCAGAAGCCTGCATGAATTTGCTCCGTTATTGTTTAAATAATACAGAAATATACATTTATAAAATATAACTTGAAATACCATGAGAACAAAAAGATTTTTTATTGTAGCTTGTATGATGGGTATTTTTACATGGGTAAATGCTCAGAATAACAGGATTGTCGTAAATGCGGATCAGGGACAGCACCAGATTAGCAAGCATGTCTACGGACATTTTTCGGAACACCTCGGACATTGTATTTACGGAGGTTTCTGGGTCGGAGAAGGATCTCCCATCCCAAATACCCGCGGAATCCGTAACGATGTGGTAAAAGCGTTGAAAGACATCAGTATTCCTAATCTTCGCTGGCCCGGCGGATGCTTTGCCGACGAGTATCATTGGATGGATGGGATCGGCCCGCGCAGTGAGCGTCCGAAAATGGTCAATACGCACTGGGGCGGAGTTGTGGAAGATAATAGTTTCGGTACCCATGAATTCCTGGATCTTTGCGAGCAACTGGGATGTGAGCCGTATATATGTGGTAATGTCGGAAGCGGCAGCGTGGAAGAAATGTCCAAATGGGTGGAATATATCACGTTCGAAGGAGAAAGTCCGATGGCTAATCTTCGCAGAAAAAACGGACGTGAAAAACCGTGGAAAGTAAAATTCTGGGGAGTAGGAAACGAAAATTGGGGATGCGGCGGTAATATGAATGCGGATTTTTATGCCGATCAGTATCTCAGGTATGCCACTTACTGCCGCAATTACGGTGAGAATCGATTGTATAAAATATCCGGTGGCGCCAATGTGGACGATTATAACTGGACGGAAACGCTGATGAGAAAAATCGGAAACCGTATGCAGGGACTATCTCTTCATTACTACACGGTGCCGAAAACATGGGGCGATAAAGGTTCTGCTACCGTTTTTGACAAAGCGGAATACCTGGCAACTATTCAGAAAGCCTATTTTATGGAGGAACTGGTGCAGAAGCATTCGACCATAATGGACAAGTTCGATCCGCAGAAACGGATAGCGCTGATACCGGATGAATGGGGCGCCTGGTATAATGTGGAACCGGGAACAAATCCGGGATTCTTATACCAGCAGAATACAATGCGTGATGCAATTGTTGCCGCCCTTACCCTGAACGTTTTCAACCGGCACTGCGATCGTGTGAAAATGACGAATATTGCGCAAACAATCAATGTGCTGCAGGCCGTTATCCTGACCGATGAAGAAAAAATGGTATTGACACCGACCTATTGGGTGTATTATTTGTATAAAGTACATCAGGATGCAACCATGCTTCCGGTTTATCTGGAGACGAAGAAGTACGAATTGCCGGAACAGGGAAATCGAGGTTCGCGTGCGGGACAAAACAGCGGTATGGATATCATCAATGCATCGGCGTCACGCGATGCAAACGGGAAAGTGCATATAACATTGGTAAACATTGATCCTGAAAAGGAACAGGAAGTAGAAGGCGTATTGAATGGCATTTCGGCCAAAAAAGTAACCGGAAAAATCCTGACATCCGCGAGTGTGAATGACCATAATACATTCGAGAAACCGAATGCCGTATCCGTCAGGGATTTTGACGGAGCGAAACTGAATAAGGGAGCTTTATCCGTCAAATTGCCGTCTAAGTCGGTGGTCATGTTGGAAATAGAATAGTGCATGTGATGAAGAGCAATGATAAATATATCAGCATAACCGGTTTTCTTTTTTTAGTAATGACGTCCGTATTCATTTCCTGTCAGGAAAAAAGTGAAAAAGGGTTGACGCCATGGGAAACCGGCGCATTTGAGTCGCACCGGTACCGCAATTTGTTTGCGGAAATCGGATATACTCAGGAAGAGATTGATGCGAAGCTAAATAATATCCTGTATAACTTGTTTGAAGGGCCTGAAAAAATCTACTTTGAAGTGGGAGATTCCATGGCCTATATATCCGACATCAAAAACCATGATGTGCGTACGGAAGGAATGTCTTATGGCTTGATGATTGCCGTACAACTTAATCGTAAAGAGATGTTCGACCGTCTTTGGCGATGGGGGAGTAAATACATGCAGCACCATGAAGGGCCGATGGAAGGTTATTTTGCGTGGAGTTGCAAGACGGATGGAACACGTAATGCACAGGGGCCGGCTTCCGATGGGGAATTGTATTATGTGACAGCTTTGATTTTTGCGGCCAATCGCTGGGGAAATGATACCGGTATCCATTATTTGAAAGAGGCGCAATATATACTGGATTGCTCAATGTCGAAAGACGGTACGGATAAGGTAACCGGTCTGATTGATATGGAGCATAAACTGATCACGTTTGTGCCGCATGGATGGGGCGCTACATTTACCGACCCGTCTTATCATGTGCCTGCGTTTTATGAAGTTTGGGCCCGCTGGGCAGACGACGGTCGTGCCGGTTTGTGGCGTGAATGTGCGGAAAAAAGCCGTGCCTATCTGCATACCGCCATACATCCTGTGACGGGGCTGAATCCTGATTATTCGCATTACGACGGCAGTCCTTTTGATACGAAACGCATTATCGGCAAAGAATTTCGTTTTGATTCGTGGCGCGTTCCGATGAACATCGCGCTTGATTATTCCTGGAGTTGTGCGGACAAAGAATGGCAGCAGGCGTATGGGCATAAGATACAGGATTTTCTTTATTCGCAAGGCTTGGAAACGTTTGCCGATCAGTATAATATTGACGGAACAATGGTTGCTGATACATTGGGGGCCGGCGGATATAAAGCGCTTCGGCATTCGTTGGGTTTAGTAGCAAGTTCCGCTGCCGTCTCGTTGGTTTGTTCACATCCTGAAAGCGTTGAATTTATGCATCATTTCTGGAATTCGAAACACGTACCTTATGAAGACGGATATTTTGACGCGTATTATGACGGGCTGTTACAACTATTTGCATTTATGCACCTAAGCGGTAATTATAAAATTATATTTCCCGCAGAATAATAAGTGAGTTCTATATTTCCTTAATATTAAAGAATATATTTTTGTACACATGAAACGAATGAAATTAATTTTACAGCCAAAAAGTTCGGCGACGGCTTTGTTGGCTTTTACGCTGATGTTTTCTTCCATAACGAAAATGGACGCGCAGGTAAAGGCGTTGAAAGATGCGCCGCTTTTTACTCAATTCTCTTATAAGGGAGATGATAAGGTTTACAACGAAAATCCGTTGCAGGCGGACGAGTTTTATACACCGATTTTGCAGGGATGTTATCCTGATCCGTCGATTTGCCGGAAAGGAGATGACTATTATCTGGTTTGCTCTTCATTTTCCATGTTTCCCGGCGTGCCGGTTTTTCACTCCAAAGACTTAGTGAACTGGACGCAACTCGGACATGTGCTTGAACGGAAATCGCAGTTGAAAGTGCAGGATGCGGGAGTCAGCATGGGAATTTACGCACCGGCTATCCGCTACAATAAGCACAACGATACATTCTATATGATTACGACGCAGTTTGCCGGTGGTTTTGGAAATATTGTCGTGAAAACGAAAGATCCGTTTCAGGGGTGGAGTGACCCGGTCAAACTACAATTTGACGGGATAGACCCGTCGTTGTTTTTCGATGAAGACGGAAAGGCTTATGTTGTACATAATGATGCGCCGGACAGGGGAAAAGAATTATACAACGGCCACCGTGTAATTAAAATATGGGAATACGATGTGGAAAAAGACCAGATTATTGCCGGAACAGACAAAATTATTGTGGATGGCGGTGTGGATATTACACAAAAACCAATCTGGATAGAAGCTCCTCATCTGTATAAGAAAAACGGACGCTATTACCTGATGTGCGCCGAAGGCGGTACGGGAGGATGGCATAGCGAAGTGATTTTTACGAGCGATCATCCGAAAGGCCCTTTTGTTCCGGCAAATAACAACCCGATACTGACGCAACGCTATTTTCCGAAAGAAAGAGCCAACAAGGTAGACTGGGCCGGACATGCGGATATCGTAGAAGGTCCCGGCGGAAAGTATTACGGCGTTTTTTTAGCTGTTCGACCCAACGAAGAACACCGGGTGAACACCGGCCGCGAAACTTTTATTCTGCCGGTTGACTGGAGCGGCGAATTTCCGGTATTCGAAAACGGACTGGTACCAATGCGGCCAAAACTCAAAATGCCAAAAGGCGTTACAAATCAGACCGGAACAAACGGATTTTTCCCCAATGGGAATTTTACATTTGAAGATAACTTCACGGCTGAAAAATTAGATTACAGATGGATTGGAATGCGTGGCCCACGCGAAGATTTCATATCCGTAGTCAAAAACGGAGGAGTGAAAATTAATCCTTTCGCGGTAAATATTAAAGAAGTAAAACCGGTATCCGCTCTTTTTCACCGTCAACAGCATAAAATTTTTGATGCGACAGTGACGCTTGCCTACAAGCCGAAATCGGAAAAAGATCTGGCCGGTATGGTTTGTTATCAGAGCGAGTCGTTCAATTATGTATTCGGAATAACAAAGAAAGACAACGATTTCTATATCGTACTTGAGCGTACCGAGCGACAAGGCAGACGTCCGAACGCGCAGGTTGTGTCAAAAGTAATCGCTTCCGAAAAAATAGACGTAAGTAAACCTGTCAGACTACAGGTTTCGGCACAGGGAGATGCATATCGTTTTAATTATGCGCCGGAAGGTGGTGATTTTAAAAATCTGGGAGGAACGGTTTCCGGCGATATCCTGTCTACGGATGTGGCGGGAGGCTTTACCGGCAGCCTGATCGGATTATATGCTACCTCTGCAAATGATACCCGGCCGGAATAATTCTGCTATGCATTGATATATTTGTAGATACTAATTTCCCGTCGAAAACAGCATACCAATGTTCTAAAAAGTTCGGCTATTTTTGATCAAAAATAGCCGAACTAAATTATACTCTTTTTATTTATTCCGTTTATTTTTTCAGAATGTAAAGAAAAGGAAGATAATTCCGTTAGAAACAAATGATTTTTTTTTATATTTTTGTTTTTTGTATAGGGTTCTATGTGGCTTCTGATTTTTAATATAAACTAATTGATATACGTATGAAACGAGTTATTGCTTCTGTATTATTGTTTGTTTTTGCAGTCTGTTTATCGACTGCCGAAGAGTTGAAATTATGGTATGCGCAGCCTGCCGGACAATGGGTAGAAGCATTGCCTCTCGGTAATTCCCGTTTAGGAGTAATGGTTTACGGCAATCCGGCCAATGAAGAATTGCAGTTGAACGAAGAAACCGTATGGGGAGGAGGGCCACATCGAAATGACCAACCGAATGCACTGAAAGCCCTGCCGGAAGTGCGCCGCTTAGTCTTTGAAGGCAGAAATAAAGAAGCGGAGGATTTGATAAACCGTGAGTTTATGACTCCGCAAAGCGGCATGCCTTATCAGACAATCGGAAGCCTGATGCTTCATTTTGACGGACATGAAAACTATACGGATTATTACCGCGACCTGAATATTGAAAATGCCATTGCAACTACCCGGTATAAAGTAGGCGGAGTGACGTATACGCGTGAAGTTTTTACTTCGTTTACGGATAACGTCATCATCGTTCATCTGACTGCCGATAAGGAAGGTTCCCTTTCTTTTACGGCGGATTATAAATCGCCGTTGGAACATACGGTTAAGCAAAAAGACGGCAAACTGATCCTTTCGGGAAAAGGGCGGGAACATGAAGGCATTCCCGGCGCTATACGGGTAGAAACGCATACGCAAATCAAAAACGACGGCGGGACAGTTTCGGTTGAGACGGACAAAATGATTGTCGCCGGCGCCACTTCCGTGACGATTTATATTTCGGCGGCGACAAATTTTGTGAATTATAAAGATGTAAGCGGTAATGAAAACAAAAAGGCAACAGCCTATCTGAAGGAAGCGCTGAAAAATCCATATCATAAGGCAAAAACAGACCATATCGCTTATTATCAAAATCAATATAACCGGGTTGCGTTAGACCTCGGAACATCGGAGGCCGCCAAAGAGCAAACGCACATGCGGGTAAAGAATTTCAACAAAGGCAACGATGTATCGCTGGCCGTACTGATGTTTCAATATGGCCGCTACCTGTTGATTTCTTCCTCACAACCGGGCGGGCAACCTGCTAATTTACAGGGAATCTGGAATGATAAATTGTTGGCTCCGTGGGACGGGAAGTACACCGTCAACATCAATACGGAAATGAATTACTGGCCGGCAGAAGTTACAAACCTGAGTGAAACACACGAGCCGTTGTTTCAAATGGTCAAAGAACTATCCGAAAGCGGCCGTAAAACGGCGAAAGATATGTATGGTTGCAACGGTTGGATTACACATCATAATACGGATATCTGGCGGAGTTGCGGAGTTGTCGACGGCGCTTACTGGGGCATGTGGCCGAACGGAGGCGCTTGGCTTGCACAGCATTTGTGGGAACACTACTTATATACAGGCGATAAAGAATTTCTGAAAGGCGCTTATTCGGTGCTGAAAGGTTCGGCCGATTTCTTTCTTGATTTTTTAGTTGAACATCCGACCTATAAATGGATGGTAACATGTCCGTCCAATTCTCCGGAACATGGCCCGGGGCCTTCTTCGATTGTTGCCGGTTGTACGATGGACAATCAGATTGCATTTGATATTCTTAGCAGGACACGTGCGGCTTGTCTGATACTCGGAGAAGATCCCGCATATGCCCGAAAACTGGAGGATATGATCAAACGTTTACCTCCGATGCAAATCGGACAGTATAATCAGTTGCAGGAATGGTTGGAAGACGCGGATGATCCGAAAAACGACCACCGCCATGTTTCTCATTTGTATGGATTATACCCAAGTAATCAGATATCTCCGTATGGGCAACCGGAACTGTTTCAGGCGGCAAAAAATTCCCTGGTTTATCGCGGCGACCAGGCGACCGGTTGGTCTATCGGCTGGAAAATAAACCTGTGGGCGCGCTTATTGGATGGTAACCATGCGTTTAAGATTATCAACAATATGCTTGTTTTAGTTGAAGACGGCAAGGGTGACGGGCGTACTTATCCGAACCTGTTCGATGCGCACCCTCCCTTCCAGATTGACGGAAACTTCGGATATACCGCAGGCATAGCCGAGATGTTGTTGCAAAGCCACGACGGCGCGGTACATCTGCTGCCGGCCATTCCCGATGAATGGCGCACGGGAAGTGTGAGCGGACTGATGGCGCGTGGCGGATTCGAAGTCAATATGAAATGGGACGGCGTACAGTTGGAAACGGCTGAAATAACTTCACGCTTAGGAGGAAATCTTCGCCTGCGCTCTTATGTGCCGTTAAAAGGAGAAGGATTGAAAGAAGCAAAAGGCGAAAATCCGAATCCGTTGTATGCAAGACCGGAAATAAAAACCCCGTTGATATCAGATAAAATCAATCCGCAGTTGCCGGTCTTATATACGATTTACGAATATGACGTTCAAACGGAAGCCGGAAAAACATACCGTTTTGCCAGATTGGCCCGGTAACATATCCTATGAAGATCGGGATATTCATAGCCTTGCTTCTTGTTCCGGTGGCCGGGTTGTGTTCTTCGGATGTTAAGTTCTATAACATCAATGACTTGTATGGAGTTTCAGTCAATGACGCCTATTCAATATGCAAAGATGAAAAAGGATTTATCTGGGGAGGGACAAAAACCGGCATTTTGCGGATCTCGGAAAATGCTTGCCGGATGTACGAACTTCCCTATCGAACCACCGATTTTTATTTGACAAAGCTTGTTTACAGTGATTCGCTGTTGATTGCTTATGCAAATAACGGTCAGTTATTTAGGTATGACGAGCTTTATGATCGTTTTGATTTTACGGCGGATTTGAGGCAAGAACTGGGTCACCGTTACCTGGCAGTTACGGGAATCGTGATTGATAAAGACCGGAATTTGTGGATCGGAACGTCAGTCGGCTTGTTTAAATACGAAGATGCGGCATTTAAACCGGTTGAAACAAGTATAGACGTTCTGTGTATTACGGCGGCAGAGGATAATAATTTACTTTATGCTACGGAGCAGGGTTTCGGGCTTTTAAATATGGCTACAGGCAGAACGGAACACCGTTATACATATACATCCGATGAGGATTATCGTGTGTCAAGTTTATTATATGAAAAGGAGAAGGAGCGATTTTTGATCGGCACGATCTCCATGGGGCTTTTCAGTTACCATTTGAAAGAAAAAGTGATTACCGCAATACTTGTCAAAAATTTTCCCAAACAACCGGTATTGGCGTTAAGGAAAAATTCGGACTCGACCTTTTTAGCCGGAATTGACGGCCGGGGAGTGTGGGAGTTGAGCGGAAATGGAGAAAACGTGCTGAATATATATAAAGAAGATATGAATGACCCGTATACGCTCCGGGGTAATGGTGTTTATGATATCTTTTGCGACGAAAATGAAAGAATCTGGGTTGCCTCGTTTACCGGCGGATTGTCGTTTTTCGACCGGAAAAAACCGTTGGTGGATCAGATTACCCACCATATAAATGATTCAAATTCGTTGGTTAACAACTATGTAAACAAAGTAGTGGAAGACCGGCGTGGGAATTTGTGGTTTGCGACGAATAACGGCATAAGCTATTGGAATGTTTCTACAAACCGGTGGCTTACTTTTTTTCAGGATAAACAAGACGGCGCGAGCGTTTTTCTGGCTTTATGCGAAGACGATGACGGCAATATCTGGGCCGGTTCGTACTCGTCGGGCGTTTATGTACTGGAAGGAAGTACGGGAAAAGTGATAAATCATTATTTCTATGAAAAAGACGAGCATGGTTTTTCCGCAAGATTTGTTCGCGACTTATTGAAAGATAAGCAGGGCAATATCTGGATCGGAGGAACACATAATACGATTTGCTATTTTAAATCGGAAGGCCGTTTCCGGACTTATGATCCTCAACCGATCAATTCATTGATGGAAATATCTTCAACTAAAATGCTGCTGGCATGTAGTTATGGCTTGCTTTCGTTGGAAAAAAATACGGGTGAATACGATATTTTGTTCGAAGGTTGCTTTGTGCAGGATGCCGTAGTTGTCGGCAATGATATATGGGCGGGAACTTCCGGCGAAGGCCTGATACAGTATGATTACACCAACCGGTCGGTAAAAAAGTATACGGTTGCAGCGGGGCTTTTGTCAAACTATATCAGTAGCCTTGTTTATGAAAACGGATCTTTATGGCTTGGTACGGAAAAAGGTTTGTGCCGGTTCGATGTGGAAAATAAACAAGTATACACTTACCCATCTACAATACCTCTTTCATCATTGTCTTTTAATGTCAACTCCTGTATTAAGTTAAAGAACGGCGATTTGATGTGGGGAACAAATAATGGCGCGGTTTTGTTGAATCCGTCTTTACTCTATCAGGAAGAAATCCGGGGAGAGATTTTTTTTCAGGATATCCGTATCTCGGGAAGTTCAATCCGTGAAAATGATGAGTTATTAAACAAAACTCCTGTCGACAGGCAAACAAAATTATCGCTGAATTACAATCAGAATAACTTCATAGTAGAATTACTCCCGATCGGAATGCATACGGGCGGAAATAAATTTTCATGGAAGCTGGAGGGTTTTGATGCCGAATGGAGTCACCCTTCCGCCCTCTCGTTTATCACATATACAAATCTTCCGGGCGGAACTTTCAACTTGCGAATAAGGATGTACGACAGTTCGCTTTCGAAAATATCCGATGAACGTTCGCTTACGGTAAAGATTATTCCTCCGTTTTGGAAAACAAGGTGGTTTCGGTCAGGACTTGTGATTTTCATGCTGGCCGTTGTCTTCTATTTGTTAAGGACGTATTCGACTCGCCTGAAACAGCGGCATGCCAGAGAGAAAATTCGTTTTTTCACCAAGATGGCGCATGATATACGAACTTCACTGACACTCATAAACGCGCCGATTGAAGAACTGAACAAAGCGCCGGAATTGTCGGAAAAATCCCGTTACTATCTGGGTCTGGCAACCGAACAATCGAAAAAAATATCTTTAGTCGCCAATCAGCTCCTTGATTTTCAAAAAGTAGATACCGGAAAAGAACAACTTTTTCCGACAAGCACGGATATTGTAAAGTTAGTTGGCCGGCGGATACAAATGTTTGACGCGTCAGCCAAAAGAAGAAATATCGAATTGGTTTTTTCATCCGACAAAGATGTGTATATAACAGCCGTTGATGAATTGAAAATAGAAAAAGTGGTTGATAACCTGCTTTCCAATGCCGTTAAATACTCGAATGCCGACAGTAAAATAGAAATTTCGCTTATTTGCCGGGAAAAAGAATGGATGTTGAAGATTAGAGACTACGGGATCGGGATCTCCGATGAGGCGAAAGAAAAACTGTTCCGGGAATTTTATAGAGGAGAAAATGCCGTAAATTCGAAAATAATCGGTTCCGGCATAGGACTGTTACTGATAAAAGATTATGTGAATATGCACAATGGCCGTGTTTTTATTGACAGTAAAGAGAACGAAGGCGCTTCTTTTAAAATCGTGATACCTTATAAAGATGTGAATGGCCTTCATCAGGCGACCGGTGCGGCGTCAAAAGCCGGAAGCGGGGAATTTGCGACTGCTTATGACGAATTGGTTATTGCGGAACATGATGCGAAAAAAGAAAAAAAACCGCATCTGTTGATTGTTGAAGATAATGATAATTTGCGTGATTTCCTGAAAGTGTCGTTTGGCGGGCAATTTCATATCTCTACGGCCAATGACGGGGTTGAAGCATGGGAGCATCTATGCCGTCAGATGCCGGATTTAGTTATTTCCGACATTATGATGCCGAATATGGACGGTTTCGGGTTATGTAAATTGATCAAATCGACATTTGAAACATCTCACATTCCGGTCATATTACTGACGGCTCTTTCCGAAAAAAACAAACAACTGGAAGGTTTCGGATGGGGCGCCGACGATTATATTACCAAACCGTTTGACATGCCTCTTCTTTTGCAGCGGATCAAATCAATCATTAAAAACCGGGAAGTAGTCAAAGAAAAAGCCTTGAAACTAATCAAACAAACCGAAGAAGAGCCGCCTCTGCTGTCCAACGAACTGAATGACCGTTTTGTAAAAAAAGCGCTCGAAGCGGTACGTGAAAATATCTCGGACACGGAATTTGGGAAAGACGAATTTGCATCGGTCATGAACGTAAGCCCTTCGTTGCTGTATCAAAAAATGAAAGCGCTTACGGGACAATCTCCGACAGAGTTTATCCGCACAATCCGTTTTGACCACGCGCTTGAATTACTTCAATCCCGAAAACATACCGTGGCGGAAGTAAGTGAAATGTGTGGATATTCAAACGCCAACTATTTCAGTACGGCCTTCAAAAAACATTTTGGCAAGTCTCCCATAGAAGTCTGATTTAAG
>DOZP01000318.1:18831-19345 GCA_003517945.1 Porphyromonadaceae bacterium
GTTCGTTACATCATTGTTGCGTTTGGCGAATATGTCTGAAATCGAAGAAGAAATGTCCGGAATCAAAGTGCAAAAAAGTGTTCAAAAGGTACTTTTGCGTCAAAAATAATCAAAAAATACAAATGCCTATGACGTAAAAACGAATGATTTAACCGAAGAAAATGAATCATGTTCATTATACTTTAATGACATGATCGCGTATTTAAAAACTTATATTATAAATTTAATAATCTAATAACATGGAGAAAAAAAATATCAGAATTTGTGAACCGGAATTTTTCTTGCCTACCTGCAGGAAAAGACTATTGGCCGGATTATTGTTTCTAATGATGAACCTTTGTTGTTTTCCCGTATTTGCCCAGAACAAAATGATTAACGGCACGGTAACGGATGTAAATGGTGAAGCGGTTATCGGAGCCAGTGTGAAAATAGAAGGTACAACCCTTGGCGCAATGACGGATCTGGATGGTAAATTTGCTATCAACGCACCCTCAAGCGGCACATTCGTGGTTTC
>DOZP01000318.1:19355-30644 GCA_003517945.1 Porphyromonadaceae bacterium
TATTGTATTGGAAGAAGACCTGGAAGCGCTGGACGAAGTTGTCGTGATAGGCTATGGAGTGGCGAAGAAGCGTGATCTTACCGGTGCGGTGACTCAGGTGAATTCGGAAAAGCTGATGGCTACGGCTCCTACCACAATTCAAGAAGCCTTGCGTGGTAAAGCCGCCGGAGTGACGGTTGCCGGAGCCGGTTTGAATGCGGACCCCGTAATCCGTATCCGTGGAAACCGCTCCATCAGCGCATCGAATGATCCGCTGTTTGTGATTGACGGAATACCGTCTTCGAGCGGTATCAGCGTCATCAACCCGTCGGATGTATCTTCCATCGAAGTGTTGAAAGATGCTTCGGCTACGGCGATATATGGTGCCCGTGGTGCGAACGGCGTTATTCTTGTAACGACCAAAAAGGGAGAAGAAGGCAGGGTAAATGTCGAATACAACGGCTACCTGTCTATCGGAAAGATAGATAACTATCGCAGAGTGCGTAACCCGTCGGAATACATGGATTATCTGCGCGAGGCCGAACGTAAATATACGTACGACGGACAGGGAAACTGGGCGCTTGATCCCGCCTCGGTGTATGCTTCCATGACACCCAGTTGGGAGTACGACCAGAGACTTGAATACATCGGATCCAGAGACCAGTCGGGATATGTATTGGAATCCGTACGCCGCGCGTGGACAAACGGCGTCTACGATCCGTCGAAACTGCGTGGGTTCGACTGGCAGGGCGCCGGTTTCCGTGACCAGGCCATTTCTCACAATCACAATGTCAGCATTCGCGCCGGAGGCAAAGATACAAAAGTATTTATATCCGGTTCTTTCATGGATAACGAAGGCATTACGCCCCGTTCTTACAGAACCCGTTATACCTTGCGTATGAATCTGGATCAGAATCTGGGTAAATACATCACAATGGGGGCGACTACTAATTTTGCATATTGGGAATATTTTAACGGTACCGGCGTCGGAGGAAACTGGAATCCGCTCGGAACTCCTTATTATTCACCCGGAGGAAGCGGCGAATACGGAGTAGGCGGCGATGTGACGCAAGACGGCGATCCCGCACTGGGATTAGTGCCGCATCCAACCGGTGAAGGTATGTTGTGGAATCCGTTCTATGATTTCACCGGCACTCAAGGTAGAACCAAACGAAACCAGATAGACGCTACGCTCTATGCGCAGGTGAAATTGGAAAACGGTTTGTCGTATCGTGCAAATTTCGGTACGAACTATTACAGCGGGCAAGAGCAGATGTTCTATTCGGCGGCCTCAACGTCGCAGGGCTTTGGCGATGCGAGAGCCAATCAGAATGTCGTGTTTGAAAGAGGCTGGACTTTTGAAAATATTCTGAATTATTCCAAAACATTTGGCGAACATAACCTGACGGTAACAGCCGTTCAGTCTTCCCAGAAATTTATGAATGAACCGCTTACGGCAAGCGGCATAGGCCTTCCGATCGAATCGCAATGGTATTATAACCTGGGCGCGGCCACAACGGCTCAGTCGGTAACCAGCGATTATACGCAATGGACGATGATGTCGTGGATGGGACGCGCCATCTACGGATTCAAGGATAACCGCTATATGCTGACGGCGTCTTTGCGTTACGATGGTTCCTCCCGTTTGGCCGACGGACACAAATGGGTGGCTTTCCCGTCGGCGGCATTGGCATGGCGTGTATCCGACGAAGGTTTTATGAAAGATTATGAAGGCACAATCAGTAACCTGAAACTGCGTCTGGGATACGGTAAGACCGGAAACTCTGCCGTAAACCCCTATCAGACAATCGGACAAATCAGCAGTAGTCGCTATACATGGGGCGAAACCGGTGTGATGGGATATGCCCCGAGTTCGCTTTCCAATAATAAATTAACCTGGGAGACGACCGACCAATACAATGTGGGTATTGATTTTGGTTTACTGAAAGGACGCATATCCGGTTCTATTGATTTATATAAGCAAAAAACGTATGACTTGTTGATGCCTCGTGTGCTGCCCGAAGTATCCGGTTTCGGAAGTATCATTCAGAATGTGGGTGAAACGGAAAATAAAGGGTTGGAAGTCTCGGTTGAGACGGTTAATTTCGAAAGAAAACATTTCAAATGGAGCACAAATTTGCAGTTTGCAACGAATAAGGAACAAATCGTTAAACTGGCGTCCGGAAAAGAAGATGATATTGCGAACATGTGGTTTGTCGGACGTCCGGTCGATACATATTATGATTATGTCAATACGCCGTCTGCCTGGGGCTATTCAAAAGAAGATATGGCGGAAATAGCTGAATATCAGAAAAACGGCGAATCTTACAGACCGGGTGATTTACGGTTTGTCGATCTCAACGGCGATTATAGAATAAATGACCAGGATCGTACCTACCGTGGACAAAAAATGCCGAAATGGACAGCCGGGATGGGCAATAGTTTCAACTACCGTGACTTTGATTTATATATTTTCATGTATGGAATGTTCGGGCATACGATTTATACGGATCCGGGTGTAGGGCATGACGGACGTATGAATACCAATTATGTCAATTATTGGACTCCGGAGAATACGCAGACGCGCTACCGGAAACCGACCAAAGGAGACGCCGATCAACCTCATCGTGAGGCATACTGGTATTTCAAGGGAGATTTTATGCGTATTTCGGACATTACATTGGGCTATACGTTACCCTCCAAATTAACGCAGCGGATCGGTTTGCAGAGAGCCCGCATTTATGCGCAATTGCAAAATCCGTTTACATTTACCGATTATCCGTTTAACGATCCGGAAGGTTCAATCAAAGGACGTTCGCGCAATTATGCCAATAAGCAACAGACGTTCGAAGAAGGAACTACGCTGAAATATTATATGTTCGGAATAAACTTAACATTTTAATCAAACAAAAGAAGATGAGTATGAAAAATCTTATTAAATATACGCTGACAATCGGAATTGCCGGATTATTGCTGGCATCCTGTTCGGACTTTTTAGATGAAAAAGGATATAAAACAGACTATACCCATTATGATTCGGACAACGGCCTTGACGCATTGGTAGCATCTTGCTACCAGAATGGGCGCGGCATGTTTTCAACGTCAAATACGCCGTCGGGCATTATTTTTCAGGAAATAGGTACGGATATGTATACGATAGGAGGCGACGGCGGCACGGACTTCGCGCTATATACATCGGCCATGAACCCGTCGAATGAAATATTTGCCTCGTTCTGGACGGATTGTTATAACGGAATAGCAAGGGCTAATCTCGGATTGAAATACCTGAATACCAATACCACCATGGCGGAGGATATAAAAAGCGTCCGTAAAGGCGAATTACTGTTTTTGCGCGCTTATTATTATTTTGTACTTGTGGTACATTATGGTTCCTGTCCGTTAGTCTTAGAGCCTGTCGATGAACCGAAACTTGACTTCGTGCGTGTACCGCAGAGAGAACTATGGGCGCAGATTATAGCAGATTGTACGGAAGCCTGGAACCTATTGCCGTGGGCTGACGCCGAAGGAAAGGTCACCGGCGACTATGGCCGTGCAAGCAAGGGGGCGGCCGGACATTTGCTGACAAAATCACACCTGTTTTTGTATTGCCAGCGATATGCACAGGGCCAATCCGACGCAAATATGAATGAAGATCGCGGCGGTACGGATGCCGATCTGGATAAAGCGATACAATATGCAAGCGCCGTTTGTAATTTCGGTGCGGGATCGGGAAGCGGCAGTAATCATTCGCTTGCGGAAAATTTTTCGGACTTGTGGCGCTTTGATCAGAAAACGGGCGGGCCGACTCCGGGCGATTATGCAGGGGCGGAAATCCTGTTCAGTATCCAGTTCTCAACCAATCATCTTTTTAATAATCAGTCGCCGACAGACCTTAACAACGGAGGTAACTGGCTGCACATGATGTTTACGACACAGGCCGACGGTATGCCGATGGTAACGGCCAACGGCAATGGTTCGGAAAGTGTTTCGTGGGGAACGAGTATGGGGATCGGCCGCGATCTGATCACGGGGCGCGGATGGAGAAGAACTTCGCCGACTCCTTATTTATATGCCGACGATGGCCTCTATGGCCCGCAGCATTACGTAGGAACGAAGCACGGGAAATTAATAGATGCGCGCTTGTATAAGTCTCATATCTGGATTTATTATGCCAATCAGGAACCGAATGCTCCCTGGACGACATTTTCGAACGCGGCGGGAAATTTTGACCCGGCCGGCATCGGACAAACGGTGGGAACCCAACGTTATTCAAACGGAGATACGGCGATCGTTTTCTCAATGGAAAACGTGGATAAACGGTTTTCAAATGGGACCATGTCGGAGAAACTCGCTCTGGCTCGCGCAGCGGAACGTTACTGGTACATACCGATGCAGTCCATTACAAAAACGGATATCGGAAACAGAGGAGATCGTGACGGGATTACGAATACGTATCCTACGCTGATAAAATACCTGGACACTCGTCGCGCGTCGGCGAATGATCAGGCCGGGTTCCGCGATTATTATTGTTTTCGTCTGGCTGAAACCTATATATTGCTGGCCGAAGCATATGCGATGAAAGGAGATTATGCAAATGCCGCCGCAGCGCTGAACGTGGTTCGTGAGCGTGCCGCCTGGAAAGAAGGAGAAGCAAAATTTACACATTTTTTCAAGTACGACGGAGGGGATATCGCTGATTTTACGAAATCAACCGTAGAAGATATGCGGGTTACGGCAGGTTTCATCAGCGGCATGAGCGAGCGGGAAAGAATGATCTTCTTTCTTGATGAGACCGGACGCGAAACAGAAGGCGAACTGCATCGTTTTGAGCAATTAGTGCGTAATGGCGCGGACTTCTTTGTATCATTGCTGCAGGAACGCAATTATTTTGCCGGTCCGAATGTGAAACCGTTCCACCGATTTCGTCCCATACCTCAAAAACACATTGACCGATTAGATCCTGCGGATCCGGATCCGCAAAATTATGGATATTGATATTTTAACATTGGAAGTTACCTCTTTTACGGGGTAACTTCTTTGATTATTAAATAAATTGTCAGTATATTACGGGCTTGATAAATATATTGTTAAAGTGTTGTTTAAACAAATACAGGGACTATGAAAAAAATAGCATTTGGTTTTTTATGGATTATATTGATTTTTACCGGCTTACATGCTCAGGACAAACTCTATCGTAACGCCTTTCCGCTGGCCGATGTAAAATTACTGGACGGCCCTTTCAGGCATGCGTGCGAACTAAATATAGAGGTGCTTATGCAATATGATACCGATCGTTTGCTGGCGCCTTTTCTGCAGGAAGCCGGGCTGCCGAAAAAAGCCGAATATTTTCCCAACTGGGAAGGATTGGACGGACATGTTGCCGGACATTACCTGAGCGCGCTGGCTATCCACTATGCCGCAACCGGAAACCGGGATTGCAAGGAGCGAATGGAATATGTAATTTCCGAAATGAAACGATGTCAGGATGCTAACGGTGACGGATACATAGGCGGGGTACCCGATGGCAAAAAAATATGGAACGAAATCCGGAACGGCAATCCGCTCATCGTCTGGAAATACTGGGTTCCCTGGTATAATGTTCATAAAACTTTTGCAGGCCTTCGCGATGCGTGGCTGTATGCCGGTAGTGATCAGGCTCGGGAAATGTTTCTGAAGATGTGCGATTGGGGTATTTTCGTAACCGGCCCTCTCACCGATGAACAAATGAAGAGCATGGTGGCGCAAGAACATGGTAGCATGAACGAAATATATGCCGATGCGTATCAGATGACCGGTAACGAAAAATACCTGAAAGCAGCCAAACGTTTTGGCAACGATTATCTGTACGAAAATATGTCCGTTCGCAAAGATAGCCTGGATAACCGGCATGCCAATACCCAGGTGCCCAAAGCAGTAGGTTACCAGCGTACGGCCGAGGTCAGCGGAGATCAGGCAAATAAGACGGCGGCGGAATTCTTCTTCGAGACGGTGGTCAACAACCGTTCCCTTTCTTTCGGTGGAAACAGCCGCCGCGAACATTTCCCGTCAAAAGACGATTGCATGAGCTACATGGAAGAACGCGAAGGACCCGAATCCTGTAACACCTATAACATGCTGAAACTGGCGCAAGGGCTTTTCCGTATCAATCCGCAGGCTAAATATGCCGATTACTACGAACGCGCCATGTTCAATCATATACTTTCTACCCAACATCCGCATCATGGTGGATATGTTTATTTCACCCCTGCCCGTTCCGCCCACTACCGGGTGTATTCATCGCCCAACAACGGTATGTGGTGCTGTGTGGGAACCGGAATGGAAAATCACGGAAAATACGGTGAATTTATTTACACCCATTCGCATGACTCGCTGTATGTGAATCTGTTTGTAGCCTCCGAACTGAACTGGAAAGACAAAAATGTCCGGATAATACAAAACACCAGTTTCCCCGAAGAAGAAGGAACAAAACTGACGATCCGGACAGATAAAGCCGGCCGGTTTACGATGCTGATACGTTATCCCTGGTGGGTAAACCCCGGCGAAATGGAGGTGGTATGCAACGGAAAAAACTATGCGGCGGGTTCGGCACCCTCTTCGTATGTGGCAATAAACAGGAAATGGGAAGACGGCGATGTCATTGAAGTCAAAACGCCGATGCACATGAATCTGGAAGAGTTGCCCAACGAACCCGGATATATTTCCATGCTGCGGGGGCCTATCGTTATGGGGGCTAAAATGGGTACGCACGACCTACGCGGACTCATTGCCGACGATCATCGCTGGGCACACATCGCTCATGGTTCACTTGTGCCGATGTTTGACGTTCCGCCTATTATAGGCAGCAGAAAAGAAATACAGGCGAAACTGCAAAACATGCAGCCGGTATCCGGAAAACCGTTCCATTATACCGTACCGGGTCTTTTTTCGGATGATAAATATAAAGATCTCGAATTAGAACCGTTTTTCAATATCCACGATAGCCGGTACATGATTTACTGGCTTACCGCAAGCCGGCATGAGTATGACGAAATTATCCGGAAACGCAAAGAGGAAGAACAACAGAAAATACTTCTCGACGGACGCACGGTTGATGCTGTAAAAACAGCGGAACAGCAGCCGGAAATTGACCATTTAATGAAGCAGGAACGTACCGGCACCGGCGTGTTTATGGAACAACCGTGGAGAGAAACCCGTCCCGGCGGGTATTTCCAGTACCAGCTAAAAACAGATGGCAGGGAAGACCTGTCGTTAATGGTGCGTTATTGGGGTAAAGAACCGGAACATCGCATAATCACGATTGCTATTGACGGCCAACGATTGGCTGCCGATCAAATTTCCGGCAAATGGGATAAAGGCGAATTTGTGAATGTCGAATATAAGATTCCGGCCGGCATGCTGAAATCCAAAGAATATATCACGGTAAAATTTACGGCGGATGATAACAATAGAAGCGCACGGATATTTTATGTGCGTTTACTAAAGCCATAAGGATGACTTGACTCTTTGTGGCTGCCGAAAGCATAAAACAATTCTATATTATTAATATTAAAATACAATTATCGTATGAAACGGATTATATTATTTTACACCGGTTTCCTTTTATGTATTGCGAATATAAGCGCTCAGACGTTGAATACCCTGAGCGCAAAAGAAGAAAAACAGGGATGGATACTTCTTTTTAATGGTAAAAACCTGGACGGATGGCTGTCTGCCGGCAAAGCTACCCCTCCGGAAAAAGGATGGACAGTCGAAGACGGAGCGATCATTGTGAATAAAGGCGGTCGTCAGCGAGGCGGGGACATCATAACAAAAGAACAATATGCGGAATTTGACCTTTGTTTTGAATTCAAACTGACAAAAGCGGCAAACAGCGGCGTGAAATACCTTTTTACGAACTATGAAAAAGGCGGTTGGCTGGGGAGTGAATACCAGGTGCTCGACGATGATTTTCATCCCGACGCGAAGGCCGGGCGCGACGGCAACCGTAAAACGGCGTCTTTGTATGATCTATTGCCGGCAGGGAAGAAAACAATGAAGCCTACGGGCGAATGGAACCGTGGACGTATCGTCGTGAAAGGTTCAAAAGTGACACACTACCTGAACGGTAAAAAGGTATTGAGTTACGACCGTAGCAGTAAGGCGTATGAGGATGCCTGGAAATTAAGTAAGTTTAAAGATACCGAACCGGTGTTCGGTTGCGTTGAAAAGGGCCATATACTATTGCAGGATCATAATGATGAAGTTTCTTTCAGAAATATAAAAATTAAATGTCCGGCAAAAAAATGAAGCAACAAATTGACCGACGTATAGTTACATTAAAAAAATCAATAACATGAATGACATGAAAACAATGACCGTATTTATTTTTTCTTCTCTGTTTCTTCTTTTGGGATGCGGGGGAAGCAAACTAACGCAGGCAACTTTTACCAATCCGGTGATCTATGCCGATGTGCCTGATATGGACGTTATCCGGATTGGAAGCGATTATTACATGGTCAGTACGACGATGCATCTGATGCCGGGCGTACCTATCATGAAATCGAAAGATCTTGTAAATTGGGAAATAATCAGTTATGTTGTTCCTGAAATCAAAGACAGTCCGGCTTACGACCTGGAAGGCGGAGATGTATACGGGAAGGGGCAATGGGCCACCTCTCTCCGTTATCACGACGGTAAATTTTATGTGCTTTTTGCAACCAACCGCCCTCAGAAAACATATATCTATAGCGCGGTTGACCCGGCCGGGAAATGGGAGAAAGTGATGGATCTGGACGAGTTGTACCATGATACATCCTTGTTCTTCGATGACGACGGCAAGATTTATATCGCCGGAGGAGCCGGTAGTATTCGCTTGCGTGAATTGAAAAGCGATTTGTCGGGCGTAAATAAGGACGGCATTGATATCGAAATTATTAATGGCGGCGAACGCGATCTCAAAGGGTTGTTGGAAGGCACGCATCTTTGTAAATACAATGGCAAATACTATATGTTCCTGATTTGGTGGCCGCGGGGCGGTATCCGTACGCAGCTTGCTTTCCGTTCGGACAAGATAGAAGGGCCTTATGAGCAGAAAGTGATTTTGTCCGACGACATGGATCGCAAGGGTGCCGGCGTGGCGCAAGGCTGCATTATCGATACGGAAGATGGAGACTGGTATGGTTTTCTTTTCCAAGACCGTGGGGCCGTGGGGCGTGTTCCGGTATTGATGCCCTGCCGGTGGGAAGACGGATGGCCTATGCTTGGCGATGCGGACGGCAAAGTTCCGTTGGTGATGGATTTACCTGTTTCGGGACAAAAAGCAACGCCGTTGGTGATCAGCGACGATTTCAAATCATCGAACCTGGCGCTTAACTGGCAATGGAATCACAATCCGGATAACAGCTTGTGGTCGCTGACCGAACGGGAAGGATACATGCGCCTGAAAACCGGCAAGGTAGTACAAACCCTGTTTGAGGCCCGGAATATGCTGTCGCAGCGAACCGAAGGTCCGGCGTGCAGCGGTATCATTTCAGTAGATGTATCAAACATGCAGGACGGCGATATAGCCGGATTGAGCGCTTATTGTTCCGAACCCGGCATTATTTCCGTCAACATGGAAGGAGATAAGAAATACATCCTGATGATTGACCGGGATACGGAAAAAGAACGGGTAGAGTTGAACGGGAATATTGTATACCTCCGCTTGGATTGCGATTTCAAAGAAGGTACGGATAAGGCAAATTTCTATTATAGCCTGAACAGGAAGGATTGGAACAAATTGGGAACTGAATTTCAGATGGTTTATAACCTGAAGCATTTTATGGGTAACCGTTTTGGAATTTTTAATTATGCGACTAAAAATCCGGGAGGTTATGTGGATATAGACTTTTTTGAATACAAAAAAGAAAATTAAAATGCGAATCGGTCAGGAAGACAACTATTTTCCTGACCGATTCGGCAAGTATCCTGCCCTGTTCGTATTCGATTTTCTACATACCCTTCTATTACATCAAGCTATTTTTGAATTTGGCTATTTTTTATATACTGTTTGTGATCAGTAATTTAAATTAGTCAAATTCTGAATATGCTATACTTTTTGTATTCCTGTTGGTAAAGGAATTAGGACAGTTTTCTTTTAGCTCTATATTTGCACTATCAAATATTTACGGCGGTGGTAACTAAACTGACCAACTATCAATATTTATAAAAAGTATTAACAAAAAAATTTACAAAATTTATGTACGTTAAACGGACTTATTTCGGTTTAAAAGGGTGTATTTTAGCGCTTTGCCTTTTAGTGGCAGGCAATGTGGCAGCGCAGGTTGTAATCGGTACGGATACTCCTCCGGTGAAGGGCGCCCTGTTGGAACTCAAAACACAGGAGGCTGGTGCAGACAATGTCACTTCCACCAAAGGAGGGCTGGTGTTACCCCGCGTCAAGTTGGTCAGCCTGACGACCTTGCAGCCATTCATTGATGTGAACGACCCCGACTGGCTGCAGAACACTACGACACGCATCAAAGAGAAACATGTGGGACTGGTGGTCTATAACCTGACCACCACGGCGCCTTTTGTGGAAGGGCTTTACGTGTGGGATGGCAAAGGCTGGGAGATGACTTCGGCCGATGCCGACAACGGACTTACCAAAAACGGTACGGATATTGAACTGGGCGGAACCTTAAACCGCACCACCGGCATTACCCTGAACGGCAACAACCTGACAGTCGTCGGCGGTATGGCCGATACCCTGATCGTTGATGGAACGTTGAAGACGGATACGCTGGTTATTAAAGATAATCCTGCTATCACACAAGGCTCTTCAATGAATCTGGTACGCAATGTCAATACGGGAAAAATTGAAGTATCAGCCAACGACGGAGTGGCGCAGATGTGTTTTCTCCAGTCTACCGATGATAATTATTCGTTGGGAAGTGCCGTGGAGGGAACAGGAACAAACACAGGCGAAGAAAGAACGAGGGTGGTTACATGGAACCTAAATGATATGGTGACCAACAACCTGCTGACTTTCGACGACGCTAATGATGTTTTTCGATTTACTCAACCTTATAATGTTGAAATAAGCGGGTATCTCGGATATATATGCTTTTTAGAGGGACAAACCAACCCTGGGAATACCATTGTTGTTAATGCAACCATACAGGTAAAGCATCCCGGAGAGATAAATTGGACGCCATACACCTCGGTACGCGGCGTATATGAAGGCGGTGCACGCTTTTACCGCCAGACATTAAGCATACCTCCCGCGCTGTTAATCGCTCAGGCGGGAACTGAAATCCGTATGAGTATTGTTATGAGACCGGCACGACTTGG
>DOZP01000318.1:30720-32160 GCA_003517945.1 Porphyromonadaceae bacterium
GGCTTGGCTTCTTCGTTGAGGTGGCGATGGTATTGCGAGGGTGTAGTGCCTGTTTGCTGTTTGAATGCCCGGTTGAATGACGACTGGCTTTTGAAGCCGCTGGAGAGGTAAATGTATTCCAGCGTATACCGGGAGGTATCGGTCTGCATCCGCATTTTCACGTTTTCGATCCGGTAGGCGTTGATAAAGCTGTTGAAATTCATATTCCGTTTTTTGCTGATGGACTTGGTGATGTATGCCATATTGATGTGGAGGTCATTCGCCATTTGGGTGATTTTGAAATCGGGATTCAGGTAAGGACGGCGGGTTTCGATGTATTCCTCAATCTGCCGGAATATTTTTTCGTATTTATCGTCGTTGTCCGGCACGGAAGATCCTCCGTTTTTATCATCCGGAGTTTTCTGGTCGGTCAACCGGGCTATCTGCAGTGCGTGAAAACAGCGGATGTGGCACAGGCTGTAACAAATCAGCATGAACGCGAACAGGGCATCAATGATACCGCACTTTATCTGTACGGCAGCCGGCAACCACTGGTTAGCGTCCGAATTTTGCCTGGAAATGAAGACCATTACGAAAACCAACAACATCAGGCAAAAGTAAATAACTGACCATGTAATCATTTTTTTACCGGAATAAACGGTATAGATCAGTACCGGTGTCGCAATAACCCAGAACAACGGGCTTATGATTCCCTTCGACAGGCTCAGAAAGATGACAGGATAGAACGAAAGAGAAGAGGCGATGATATAAATCCTGGCCAGTTTCCGTATATACGTCATGGGCAGTACATAGACCATGATAATGGCTGTGACGGTACAGATTTCCCCCGTAAAAAAGAGGTAATTGAGTGGAAAAATCAGCGGGAAGTAGAGAACATTCGCCAATGCGAAAGACGTTAAAATAAAAAATAAAATGCCTGAAACATATCGCTTAAATATTTTTTCGAAAACCGTATCGTATTTATCCATCCCGTTTTACTGTGCTAATATCGTTCAACTGTTCTATAAAAGAGATTCCGCCTGAGAAATAATGCCGTCCTGTTGGCAAAACAGCGAAAAACTCATTGCAAATATAGGGAAAATTTGTGTAAAAATATTTTTGTGTGTAAAAAAAGCAGGGTAAATGAAATAAAATAGAATAAACGTAGTTAGAATCAAAGATAAATTCACTATCAGGAAGAGGCAACTAAAGCCTCATTCTTAACAAGTGATACTTGATGGAACTAATTTGTATTTGGTGTGTTTGCTTTAATGATAATTCGCTATACTTATATGGATATTAAGCTGAGTAGGGTAAGCTGTTTTTTGAATTTGATCGTTTTTTTGTTATTTTGCTTGTTTTCAGTATATTAAATAAGTCAAATTCCGAATATGACTAAATTTTGATGCAATTGATTGTGAAAATTTTTTGGCCGTTTTTTTTATTTGTTTACCTTTATGC
>DOZP01000318.1:32211-32790 GCA_003517945.1 Porphyromonadaceae bacterium
GTATATGAATAGTGCAAATAACGTAAAAAATTTAATGACAAAAGAAGCAATAATGAGAAAAACAGTACTTATATTCGGATGCATGGCGCTTCTGAGTAGTTTGACGATGAGGGTGCAGGCGCAGTGGAGTTGGCAGGGATCGCTTTATTTCGGTGTAAACCAGAACCTGGCCATGCCGGTGAATATCAATGGTGACGTAGATGTGACCGTGGCGGAAAGTCGCACCGTACGCGCGCCGCAGGCGGTGAAGGGCAACGGGCATACCCTGACTAAAAAGGGTGGCGGCGTGCTTTGGTTTCAGGCGCACAATCCCGCCTTCGATGCCGACATCGTCTATGCAGGAAAAGCCGACACGGTTCGCCTGACAGGTACGTTCGGTGTTAATGTGGGCGGCGAGACGGGCTATCTGTACGAAGGCGCCCTGAGCGGCTCGCCCGATTCCGTCAGTTTATTTCATATCCATCAGAATGCAGATACGGTGCAGACCCTTGATGCCTATGCCTACGGTACGGGCTATGCCGTGCAGAATACGAACCTTTACATCCTGCACGATACGGAAAGCACGCTGCGCATCATCCG
>DOZP01000318.1:32805-33467 GCA_003517945.1 Porphyromonadaceae bacterium
GACGGCTCGAACAATGCCACCATCCGTGTCGATAGCGGCAGCCGTCTGATTACCGGCGAGAACAGTGTGGATGGCCATGCGGACTATGCCACGTTTGCCAGCCACCTCAGCTATCCTGCGATAGGGGTTTACGGCTCAACAATGCAGATCGGCGCACGAACAGGCCCCTCGCTCGTAAATGTTTCGGCGGGCGATGTCACTTTTGACGGCGGAGTGCTGCATATTGACGTATACGATCCAAACGGAAACTATACCTTGACAAACGTCGTCCCCGGCTGGCAAGGCTCGTTTTCCGATAAAATATACCTTAAATCGGGCAATTTCTCCTTTGCGGGAACGATGACAATGCTCGACGTTGCCTGGAGCGACGCCTACCTTGCGTCTGTTGCGCAGGCAGACACCTTCTACCTGCCGGTTATCATGACCTACACCACGACGCAACAAATTACGAATGCTGATCAAGTGAGGTTTTCACAACCACTTCCCGGCCGGTATCTCCGTTTTGTCGTTGGTGACGGTACGGACGGCACAACCGCCGGCTGGGGCTATATCATGGGCGTGAAGCCTCCGCCTCCGGACAATATCATCACCTCCTTCTGCGCCATTGATGCGCCAGCCATGGACTGGTCAATCTGCGAACTGCCAATCAATAAAGACGTGCT
>DOZP01000082.1 GCA_003517945.1 Porphyromonadaceae bacterium
GTACCCTTAATGTAACCCAAGCGTGTCCTATACGTGCCTCACCGTAACCTGACCTAAGCCCAAAAAAAGCTAAAAAATGTCCTTAGTGTTATCTTGAAGGTGTCCTTTGAACTGTGCTATATTCTATCCTGCAAGAACTTAACGAACGCTCTCGGCGGTAATCCCGCTGGGGGCGTTTCTATTTGCGATTGATTAAAACCTAAATATACTTGTCCCAACCGAGCGGTCTTTGTATACTTGAGCATGTAGAGTGTGCCAACGTGCTGCTTCGTTGTCGGGCATTGGAAGGAGGTCAATATGTGTTCCGACAACACTATCGCATTAGCAGGCTCGTCAGCTATATCAACATCTGACAAGCGAACCTATACCGTACTGGATATTGCCGCCATATTGCAAATAAGCAGAAGTAAGGCTTATGAGCTGTGCCGTGAAGGGCAGTTCAAATCAATTAAGGTTGGACGGTCGGTTAGGGCATCAAGGTTGTCATTTGACGAATGGCTCGACAAGCAATAAACGATAAGGAGCGCGTTCAAAATGGCATCAATTGTTGCACGAGGTAAAAGATTTTCCGTTGTTTACAAAGTAAACGGTGAGCAAAAGTGGGAGTCCTTTAAAACAAGAGCTGAAGCCGAGTCCCGTAAAAAAGAAATTGAGTATAAACATGATATTGGAACCTTTGTCCCTCCAAATCCAATGACGGTTGAGGATTTCTTGAAAGAGTATGTTGAAGTGTACGGGCTTACAAAATGGGGACACTCCGCTTACAAGTCAAATAACGGATTAATACGCAATTATGTAAATCCGATAATTGGTTCTTGGAAGTTGAAGGATTTAACAACAAAGAGAATGGACCGCTACTTTGCCAATTTAAAGGATCAACCTGCGGTTCAACAAACGGGACGTGGTGACCCAGGGTTTATTTCAGACCGGAATATCCATGATATTAACCAGTTGCTCTCCAACGCGTTTGATAAAGCCGTTGAATGGGAGTATGTGGGTAAGAACCCGGTAACTCACAACGCGTGTCCGAGCAGAGAGAACAGACCGCGTGAAATATGGGATCCCGACACGGCAAAAAAAGCATTGACGTTATGCGACGAATTAAACCTTCTCGTATGTATGCACCTGAGTATACCCTGCTCTTTGAGAATTGGTGAAATTGTCGGCTTACGTTGGGCATTGGTTTCATTAGGCGATGATGAGAATGGGTTTGAGGACGCTACGCTTAAAGTTGACGTACAGCTTCAAAGGATTTCTAAAGACGTATATGAAAAACTAAAGCGCAAGCAAGACCAAATTAAACTTATCTTTCCCGGTTTCAAAGAGACCTCAAAATCCATGTTGGTCTTGAAGAAATTGAAAACCAAAAACAGTGAGCGGGTGATGTGGATACCGGCGACAACCGCGGCTATCCTTTGGAAATTAAAAAAGCAGCAGGAAGAATTAAAATCCCTTATCGGGGATGAATACCAAGACTTCGATATGGTTATCGCACAAACTAACGGCAGGCCGATTGAAGGCGGAAGCATTGATGAAATGTTCGCGAAATTTATTGAGGCCAATAAGCTTCCTAAAGTCGAATTTCACAGCCTTCGTCATCTAAGCACTACCGTAAAGCTACTTATCAGTAAAGGCGACATAAAAACCGTCCAGGGTGCAACAGGGCATTCGCAAGCAAAAATGGTAACGGATACTTATGCGCATATCCTGGATAAAAACCGTCAGTCCATCGCGAAGAAATTTGAACAATCTTTTTACGGAAACGATGAAGGTGACGGTACACCGGAATTATCGGTTGAGCAACTTATCGCCATGTGCGCAAAAAATCCGGACGCGTTAGAAACGTTGCGGAATTTATTAACCGCGAAGACGGTATAACGCCACCCCAAAACGATTAGCAGGTTTTTATTAACGCTGAAAAAACCGATTAGCAGTTTTTAATCGAAGAACGGATGAATGTAGTTAAAATCAAGCGAATTGGCTATCCCCTTCACCAAGGTAAGGATTCTATGTTTGGCGGATTTACTAAATCATCGTATGTTAGGGGCGGACAATTAACAGCACCTTCAAGTAGCCGATAAAACAACAGCCCGCGTTTGGAAGCGTTTCTGCGGTTAAACCTGAATGTATATTCTTCAAGGTATGCCTGCATATGTTTATCACTGACAGCTCCTTGGTGTGTACCCAACAACCAACGCTTAAGCAGTGATATTATAAGATGAACATGTGGAAGGGAGCTTTCATCGTCTTTTTTCTTCTTTTGTACAAAGACAGTATGGGTATACCCCGATGATTTTATGAATGAATAACTTGGCCAGCCGTCTGTTATAACCTCGCTATCCATTTCAATATTCTCTGTCACAAAGGGTAATAAGGACTCAATCGAAGCATCAGGAATTACCGAAAGACGTACACGTCCAATTTTACGCAATCCTTGCCTTTTTTCGTTACCAAAGCTTAATAATTCAACGGCAATAGCGACCAACACTTTATTACCAGTACCACGCCCCGTACTTCCGCTATGTTCTTCTCCGCCTATGTAGGTTTCATCGACTTCGACCAAACCGCTCAGTTTTGACCTGTCAGAACGTACCATTGCTTTCCTTATTTTATGAAGCCAAGACCATGCGGTTTCATAACTACCAAGCCCAAGCACTTGTTGTAAGCCTTCTGCACTCGCACCATATTTTTGTGTAGTTATCCACCATATTGCTATGAACCATGTTTTTAATGAGGTGCGTGTATCTTGAAAAATCGTCCCGGATGTTACAGATGTCTGGTGTCCACATGATTTACACTCATATACCTTATTATTGATAAGCCAACATACATCACAACCGCATTTGGGGCATACGAATCCATCCGGCCACCGAAGCTGGTATAAATAATCTCTGCATTGTTCTTCTGATGAAAACTGCCTTACAAACTCTTCAAATGTCATGGGATACTCTTTTATCATTCATTTATTGTGCACTATTTTTATACCTTGGTCAAGGGGATAGCCATTTCGACGGATATTACCGTTATGTAACGGAAGGCAGCATACTTTCTCCTTCCG
>DOZP01000008.1:0-3146 GCA_003517945.1 Porphyromonadaceae bacterium
AGGTATTCAAGTGCAGAAACGGTTGTTTGTTTATTTGTTAAGTGTACTTCTGCTATATATTCCGGATGTTTTTGCTCAAATCAGCGAAGGTGGTATTCCCCCCAGTTTTAACTATGGTCAAAATCTGATGTTGCGGCGTGCGATTGAGAAAACCGAAGTACCGGTGGATTTCTACATTGAAGATTTACGTGAAGTGGATAACTGGCGCGCCCGTGAAGGGGTTCCTATGCCTGTGGCGACACTTATACCGGTTGATTATACGGTTGAGAACGCTGGTTCCTGGACCACCCTTCCGGGAGGAGAACGTATCTGGCGCTTGCAGCTTAAAGCGGCGGATGCCGTTGCAATCATGCTTTACTATAAAGATTTTTATATACCTGAAGGCGGAAAATTATTTATCTACAGTGCGGATAAGTCCCAACTTCTGGGCGCCTATACGAATAAGACTCATCCTTCGGGAGGTCTTTTCGCTACGGAGTTTATAGGCGGCGACGAGCTTACCCTTGAATATGCAGTATCGGAAATAAGCGAGGAAAAGCCGCGTATACATATTAGTGAAATAGGGTATGGATATAATACATCGGCATTGAAAACATATTGTGGAGTGAGTACGCTCAGGAGCTCTGGTTCCTGCATGGTCGATATAAACTGTGAAGAAGGTGATGCATGGCAAAATGAAAAAAAGGGTGTTTGCCACACCGTTCAACGAATAGGAGGAAAGAGTTATATTTGTACCGCTTCGTTGATGAATAATACGGCTGAAGATTTTAAACCCCTTATTCTGACGGCGCGTCATTGCGCTTATGATGGTTCTAATGTTGCTGATAGTTCGGATATGGAGCAATGGGCGTTTTATTTTCACCGGGAACGGGAAGCGTGTGGTCATTCTTTACATACTGTTGAGAAAACGATAACGGGTTGTAAACTGCTTGTTAATACGGGGACAGAAGGCGGTTCCGACGGCATGCTGTTGTTGTTGAATAAAATGATCCCTGAAGAATACGACGTTTTTTACAATGGATGGGACAGGAGGAATTCGCCTGCCTCTTCCGGTGTATGTATACATCATCCCGCCGGCGATTATAAAAAAATATCAACATACGGAACACCGGCAAGAGAAACAACATTTCAGTCGACTGAATTTTCGGGCTTGAAGAATGCGCATTGGAACGTAACTTTTCAGAAAACCGTAAATGGGCATGGCGTTACGCAAGAAGGCTCTTCCGGGTCACCATTGTATAATGAAAATAAGTTGGTTGTCGGAACCCTGACGGGAGGCAATTCGACATGTATCTATACGAATGGGTTGAATCTTTATGGGAAAATGAGTTTTCATTGGGATAAGTATAACGCTGAATCGGCACATATGGATGAATGGCTTGATCCTGTCGGTTCCGGGGTGGAAACATTAGCCGGGCGTTACCGGGGTGTGATTAAACCTGCGCCGACCCATGTGAAAGCTGTTAATCAGGGGCGAACCGTAAGTCTGACATGGGGTGCTCCGCAAAGCGCCGAGGCGCCGGTATTCTATAATGTGTATTGTAATAATCAGAAAATAGGAGCAGTGGGAATCCTTTCATTCATAGACGAGGAGCCTGAGGCCGGATCTTTGGTCTATTCGGTATCTGCGGTTTATGCAGATGGAGAAGAATCACCGTTTGTTTCTACCACGCTTTCCTTTGTAAAATTCAAAGCTCCTTCCGATTTGCGTGCGGTGCGTACGGCATCTTCTAATAATGTGGAATTAAACTGGAACACTCCTGTTTATGAACAGACGATCTATTGGGGCACTATGGATTTACGGTACTCTGTAGGTTTTGAGAGTAAAAGCCCTTTCTATTACGGGCAAAAATGGTCATCTGAGGAAATCGCTCCGTTAAATGAAAAGACGATAAAAGCGGTTCGGTTTATTCCAATAGAGAAGAATGTATATGAAATATATATATCCCAGGGAGATCGTACTTACAGGCAACCGCTTGAGTCGTCGTCTCTCACCTATTCGAATTCAGATATATTTTCGGGTATAAATACGGTTATGCTTGATGAACCGTTTACGATTGATGGTTCCAGGTCTTTGATTGTTTCCATTTATATATCACATGCGGGAAGTGATTACCCGGCTGTATGCGATGACGGTCCGGTTGTTGACGGAAAAGGTAATCTTTATTCATTTAATGGGGAAGACTGGGATACATTTTATGATGAAGAAGATCCCGGCGAATCTAATTATAATGCTGTTATTGCCGCTGTTATATCGTCTGAGCATGGGACATTGTCCGGTAATGATGATAAGAGAATCCTGAAAGGCGCTTCCGGAATGGTGTTTGATGCCGGTTTAGTCAAACCTCGTGCGGTTAAGGCTTCTGTCTACGGAACTTCCGGATATGTACCGGGTTCTATGCCGGCGGCTTTTCCCGAATTGACAAAATACCGGATTTATCTCAATGGGAGAAGTGAAAATCCACGGGATGTTGATGGTTCTGAAACCACCTATACAGATGTGAATCCTTATAATTCTTTCTATGAGATCACGGCATTTTATGGAGATTTTGAGAGTGAAAAGAGTAACAGAGCGGAAATTACAATAGTAGATACGGAACATGTCGATGGGTCTGTGGATATTTATCCTACAAGTTTCTCCGGTTCTGTTTATCTCAAAGGATATGATGTCGTTACGCGTGTTGATGTCATTTCCGTGTCAGGAAAAGCCTGCCTTGTGGTGAATCGTCCGGGCGAAATAGATTGATACTTCATCTTTGTCACCCGGCTTGTATTTCTTCCGTATATATGGCCGGAATAATCAGATATTAAAAGTTGTTCGCGGTGTGAAAATCTCCGGATAATGGGAGATTGATAATAAGATTTCGTGAGAAATGCGAATGGGGATGGAAATAAATGGCGCGCGATCTGACAGCCGTCTGACGGGCAGGTAAAATATGATGGAGCGGTTTTAGGTTGAAACGGACACGCTGAACCCGGCTTGTCTGACTTTTTCCGCTATTTTCTCCAACGTTTCCACCGGTATTTTCTGTAATGTTTCCACCGGCGTATCCCTGTTGATTGTATAGATCATAACTTTTTCCGGCCGGATTTTTCTCAGGGCTTCGATCCATTTCGAAACATTCTCATCACTTGTGTTGTCAATT
>DOZP01000008.1:3299-5116 GCA_003517945.1 Porphyromonadaceae bacterium
ATCTTCTTTATGCAGCATGGTTGAATTGGAGAGTACGGCTACTTTTGCTTCCGGACAAAGCTGATTCCGTATCTCAAGCGTATCGTCAATAATACCGGGAAAATCGGGATGCATGGTCGGTTCGCCGTTACCCGAAAAAGTGATTACATCGGGATGTACTTCTTCCGTTTGCATTTCCGTAAGTTTTTTTGTCAGCGCTTGTTTCACTTCTTCCCGTGAAGGAGCAGGTGTTTTCGTACGGCGCTCTTCGTTCAACCCGCATTCGCAGTAAATGCAGTTAAAGGTGCACCTCTTTCCCTTCAATGGCGAAAGATTAATACCTAATGAAATACCTAACCGGCGGCTTTTAACAGGTCCGTAAACGATTTGATCGAATAGAAATGTAGACATAATTGTTATTTTCAGGATAATTCTTGTTTACAGTTGAACATGTGTAACCAACAGGATACGGTATGCGCAAGCTGTACAAAGGAACAAAGTAACGCTTTTTTTTAGAATTTCCATCGTAATTGGGCATATAAATCCGTTTTATTGCGGCCCTCAATTTCTTCCGTGCCGGTTCCTATTATATCGCGGTCATAATAGTGTGTCCATGCCGCTTTAGCCGATATATAAAGTTGTGGAGTAAAGTTATAGCGTAGTACGGCCGATAGTCTGATCCCTTCTCCATAAAAAGAAGGAATTGAAAAACTGTAAAGCATGTTTTTTTCATTCGAATAAATCCGGCTGTTGTAGCCGGTCGTATTGAAATATGCGGCGTAAATATCAGTCTGAAATGGCGATTCGTTTTTTTTCCAACCTGCATTTTGCGCGATCACCCATCCGTGTTCCGGAGAAGATATGTTGTCATTATATACGTTTCTTTCTGCGGTAGTACGAAGCGTCATTGTTCCTGATGGCTTGTGGATTATTTGTAGACGTATTCTGTGCTGATCGGCAGGCTTAATCCATACTTCATGCGTTCCGGTAATATTTTTTTCACGTTGCCGGAAGCGGTATCGTGCGGAAACCGTCGTATTTTTTATTCTGTTGAAGTCGGCCTGTATCATATATTCCTGTCCGGAGGAGGGGGCGTCTGTCTCATATTTTATCCAGGGAAACCGGAAAAAATCGGCATATCCCGAAAATCTCCAATGTGGAATAGGCGCCCATTGCATACTGATATAAAATCCTTCTTCGTTCTGTACGGCAGATGTTTGTGAGAAGGCATTCCCATAAAATGCCTGGTATCGTCGGTCGTAATACCGGTATAAGACCAGTGTCTTGAGGCCTGAAGGTGCATTCCAGTAGAGGGCGTTTAATGTGGCGGCGGAGCCATTTTGCGACAGGGCGGTCTCGCCGTAAAAAACAATTCTCCGGTGTCTCCATGTATAGTCGATACTTGTGTTTGTATTGCTTTTGCCCCGGAAATAAAACCGGTTGTATGGCTTTGATTCCGGTTCGACGGATAATCCGCCAAACGAATAAGTAATAGCGGTCACTCCCAAAAGTAATCGTGGACTAATATACCTGATGTTTCCGCCTATTGTTTGTATCCGGATAGTATGTTTTTTCTCCAGATCACCTTCAGTCCGGTGGATCCCGTCTGTTTTGAAAGATGAAATCGTCTGTTCGTCTGCCGTAGCATCTGCCTTCCGGTTGGAATAAAATGCACTGATATCAAATTTTTTTAGTGACAGGGTAGAAGCTACTCCCCGGAAAAAATCATTTTCGTTTGTTGAATAATGACGCCGGAATCCATTATTGCGGCGTTCCGCCTGTGATAGAATACTGCTTCGTGACGGGGTGAAATCGTTGCTGATGACAAGTCCCTGCCC
>DOZP01000158.1:0-11894 GCA_003517945.1 Porphyromonadaceae bacterium
CCATCGGACGGTAGTCATAGTAATATTGCCCTTCGGAATTGCAAAACAGGATGTGGGATGTGTTGTCGTTCAGCCATGCGGAAACTTTCGTTATGCGTTTGTCGGCTTCAAACATTTGATCGTTAATCTTTTGCAAATACGGCATCTTGCTTTTAACCGGGACGTCTTCCCATGTGGTTTTGATCTTATATAACTGATTTTTCACCTTGATCTCCGTCAGGTTGACGGGGGCCGGCGCTCCGGTTCCGGTAGCTATACGCGCCGCTGTGCGTGCCGCGTTCAGCATTTCTTCCAAGGTGATGTTTTCAACATAGGCGTATCCGGTCTGATCGCCTGCAACTACCCTTACGCCCATTCCGAAATCAATATTGGAATAAGCCCGGTTAACCGCTCCGTCCTGGAGGCTGATGCTGTTGGAGAATGTGTGTTCAAAAAACAGATCAGCATAATTTCCACCCTTTTCTAAAGCGGCGGACAATACTTTTTTCAGGTCACTGTCGGTAACTCCGAAATGTTCCATGGCAAAGTTCATAACGGATGCGTTTGTGCTCGCTCCGTTATTATTACCATTACCGAACATAGACGGAGCAGCTAATGATCCTAACATAATCCCTCCTGCTTTAATGAAATTTCTTCTGTTAAATCGCATAATTGTTCGTTTATTGTAATATATCTTTTCATAGGAGGCAAAGATAGGGGAAATATATCATTTTATGACTAAAAAGTGTAACTTTGTTGCCTTGAAATGACTGAAAATTGTAATATTGTTTCTTTAAGAGTAAGTTTATAAATAGTATGAAAGTATGAAAAAAGTCGCATTGATAACGGGTATTACCGGACAGGACGGATCTTTTCTGGCAGAATTTTTAATTGAAAAAGGGTATGATGTGCATGGCATATTACGTCGTTCGTCTTCGTTTAATACCGGACGGATTGATCATCTTTATTTTGACGAATGGGTGCGTGATATGAAAAACCGGCGTACTATCAATTTGCATTACGGCGATATGACCGACAGTAGTTCGCTTATCCGTATTATCCAACTGATTCAACCGGATGAAATATATAATCTGGCCGCTCAAAGTCATGTAAAGGTGAGTTTTGATGTTCCCGAATATACTGCGGAAGCGGATGCGATCGGAACATTGCGCCTGCTTGAAGCCGTGCGTATTCTTGGATTGGAAAAGAAAACGCGTATATATCAGGCATCTACGTCGGAATTGTTCGGATTGGTGCAGGAAGTGCCCCAGAAAGAAACGACGCCGTTTTATCCCCGTTCTCCCTATGGCGTAGCCAAACAATACGGATTCTGGATTACTAAAAATTATCGTGAAAGTTACGGTATGTTTGCGGTGAATGGCATTTTGTTTAATCATGAAAGCGAGAGGAGAGGGGAGACGTTTGTTACGCGTAAGATTACATTGGCGGCCGCCCGTATCGTACAAGGTTTTCAGGATAAATTGTATGTAGGGAATCTGGACGCACAACGTGACTGGGGTTATGCCAGAGATTATGTGGAATGTATGTGGTTGATGCTTCAGCATGATACGCCTGAAGATTTTGTGATCGCAACAGGGCGGATGCATTCCGTACGTGAATTTTGTACGCTTGCTTTCCTTGAAGCGGGTATAACGTTGAAATGGGAAGGTAAGGGGATTGAGGAAAAAGGGCTTGATGTGGAAACCGGCCGCGTTATTGTTGAGGTTGATCCTACCTATTTTCGTCCGGCGGAAGTTGAACAACTTCTCGGCGATCCGACGAAAGCGAGAACATTATTGGGTTGGAATCCGAATCAGACTTCTTTTGAGCAGCTTATAAAGATCATGGTAGAGCATGATATGCGTTTCGCCCGTAAGTTGTATCTTCGTTCGAAAGAAGAGGCCTGATATGGAAAAGGATGCAAAAATATATGTGGCCGGTCACCGGGGATTAGTTGGCTCCGCTATCTGGAATAATCTGGAACAAAAAGGGTATACGAATCTGATCGGGAAGACCCGCGATGAGCTTGATCTGCTGAATGATACCGCGGTAGACCGCTTTTTTGATGAATATAAGCCTGATTATGTGTTTCTGGCCGCGGCATATGTCGGAGGTATTATGGCAAATAATACGTATCGTGCCGATTTTATATACCGCAATCTGAATATACAAAATAATGTGATCGGCAGGAGTTTTCAGTATGGTGTGAAAAAATTGTTATTTCTGGGTAGTACCTGTATTTATCCGCGTGACGCGGAACAGCCGATCAGGGAAGATGCTTTGCTGACCGGTTCGCTCGAATATACGAATGAACCGTATGCCATAGCTAAAATTGCCGGTTTGAAAATGTGTGAAAGTTTCAATCTGCAGTACGGGACGGATTATATTGCGGTCATGCCGACGAATTTATACGGGCCGAATGATAATTTCGACCTTGAGAAGAGTCATGTGTTACCCGCCATGATACGTAAGGTATATCTGGCAAAGTGTTTGTGGGAAAATGATTTTACCGCAATCCGTAAAGATTTGAACAAGCGGCCTGTGGAAGGGATAACCGGAGAAGTGAAAGATCGTGAAATCATTTCCCTGCTGGAGAAATACGGCATTGCAACATCCGGCGTAAAATTGTGGGGTACAGGCCGCCCGTTACGGGAATTCCTGTGGAGCGAAGAAATGGCGGACGCCTGCGTGTATATCATGGAACATGTAAGTTTCAAAGATTTGAAAAGCGGTTCCGGTGAAGTCCGTAATTGTCATATCAATATCGGGACGGGAAAGGATATTTCAATCGGTGATTTGGCCCGGTTGATTGTGAAAACGATCGGTTATAGGGGTGATTTGTCGTTTGACGCTTCCAAACCGGATGGTACGATGCGTAAGTTAACGGATGTAACCAAACTCCATTCGCTTGGCTGGCATCATCGGATTGAGATAGATGAAGGCGTGGAAAAAATCTATCAGTGGTATATAGAAAAATAGTTTTAGCAAACAATGATATCTATACAAAATGCGGTTTTGAGAAATCCGGTTTTTCGTTTCAGGGAGCCTGTTTCGTTGACGATAGAAGCCGGTGAGCATCTTGCTGTTACCGGCCCTAACGGAAGCGGGAAAAGTGTGCTGGCGCAACTGATAACAGCTTCGTATCCCTTGAAAGAGGGGAAGATAATTTATGATTTTTATCCTTCTCCTGTTTATGAGAATATTAAATTGATCGCATTTAAGGATAGTTACGGGCCGGCTGATTCTTCTTATTACCTTCAACAGAGGTGGAATTCCCAAGACAGGGATGCGTCTCCTTTGGTTCGTGATGCATTGGGCTATGTGAAGAATAATAGTCTGCGGAAACAATTGTTCGAATTATTCGGAATTGACGAAATGATTGATAAACAAATGGTTCTGTTGTCGAGCGGGGAGATGCGTAAGTTTCAGTTAACGAAAGTGTTATTAACGGAGCCCCGCCTTCTTATTATAGATAATCCCTTTATCGGTCTTGATATTTTCGCCCGTAAGCAGTTGTGTGATTTATTATCTAATCTTACCGGTGCAGGCGCTGTACAGATCATTTTGTTGCTGGCAAAAACGGACGAAATTCCCGGATTTATCACTCATATTGTGCCTGTTTGCGATATGTGTTGCGGGAAAAAAGTGAGCCGGGACAATTTTAAGAATGAGATACCGGATGTTCCCGTTATCAGGGAGTTGATTCCCCCCGGGGTTGCGGATAATCAGGTGGGTTGTCATGTTAAAGATTATTCCGGGAAGGAGGAATGTTCCTGTCATGCTCACGTTGGTGATACCGGCGGTACAATTATAGCGATGAGGGATGTTTCCGTTCGATATGGTAGTCGCACTATACTAAAGTCTTTGAACTGGACGGTTAAAAGAGGCGAGAAATGGGCTTTGCTCGGACAAAACGGTTCGGGAAAATCAACTTTGTTGAGCCTTGTCTGTGCGGACAATCCGCAGTCTTATGCGTGTGATATTTCTCTTTTCGGACGTCGCCGCGGTTCCGGCGAAAGTATTTGGGATATAAAGAAGCGTATCGGTTATGTAAGTCCGGAGATGCATCGCGCTTATTCCGAAAATATTCCTGCCATTGATATTGTCGCAAGCGGATTGCATGATAGTATGGGGCTTTATGTCCGGCCTAAATCCGAACAGTTTTTTATTTGTGAATGGTGGATGAATGTATTTGGCATTATGGCTCTTCGCGATCGTAATTTTCTGCAAATGTCTGACGGAGAGCAACGTTTGGTTTTGTTGGCTCGCGCATTTGTTAAGGATCCGGAGCTTCTTGTTCTTGATGAACCGATGCATGGACTGGATACCGTAAATCGTTTATTGGTACGTTCGGTTATAGAAGCGTTTTGCCGGCGTGATAATAAGACACTCATTATGGTTACTCATTATGAGCGGGAGCTTCCCGGGGCTATCACTCACCGGCTGGTTATTTGAGTTGTATTTCTATGGTTTGCCTGATGTCTCCGGAAGAAGCTCCGACCATCAGGTTTATTTTTCCCTGCTCTATGATATAGGTGTCTTTGTCGTTATCCCAATAAGCCAAATCATCGGCTGTTAGCGTAAAGCCGACTATTTTGCTTTCTCCTTTTTTTATCATTGCGCGTTGAAATCCTTTCAGTTGCTTTATCGGCCTGACTACTTTTGATTGGGGGAAAGATACATATAATTGTGCTACTTCTTCGCCATCTCTGTCGCCTGTATTACTTATATTAACGGATACCGTAATGTCTTTTCCTTTTGACAGGGCAGGGGATGAGACCGTAATATCCGAGTATTCGAAACTTGTGTAACTCAATCCGTATCCGAACGGATAAAGCGGTTTTTCTTTGGTATACATATAGGTTCTGCCGTTGCGGATATCATAGTCCATCATTGGCGGCAGGTCGGCAATTGATTTTACCCATGTCTGGTTTGTTCTTCCTGCCGGGTTAAAGTCGCCGAAAATCACGTCTGCAAGTCCGTTACCCAGTTCCTGACTGTTATTTGTGATATGCAGGATGGCAGGCACATTTTCCTGCGACCAGTTGATCGCAAACGGAAAGCTGCTAACCAGCACCATCACTGTATTCGGATTGGCTTTGTGGACTATTTTTACTAAATCTTCCTGCTCAAGAGATAAGGCTTTGCGGTCTATAGCTTCGCGTCCGTCGCTTGGTACAGGTGAGTATTTCCATTTCGGGTCGGTGCCATACACATGGTTGCCCACGCAAACGATAGCTATATCGGCCTTTTGTGCTGCGATATATGCTTTGTCCGTTTCGTTTGAGGGCTCATATATAACTTCTACATGATTGCCTGTTGCATTTTTTATTCCCTGCAGGATAGATACGCTATAAGGAGGGGTTCCGCTATACCAGTCAAATAAAACCTCGTCCGCACGCGGGCCTATAACGGCGATCGATTTTATCTGATTCTTATTTAATGGCAGTATATTCTTTTCATTTTTCAGTAAAACTGCGGATTTTGCTGTTACCAGACGCACAAAATCCTGCACATCTTTGTTTCTCCATACGGAAACCGTATCTGTTACTCCGATATGTGCATACGGAAGTTTTGTTTGGTCGGCATCGAGCAATCCCAGTTTTAGCGCTACGTAGAAATTGCCCCGGATGGCTTTGTCTATATCCGTTTCCGAAATCAGTCCTTTTTCGAGGGCTTCGTATATATAGGGTTGGTAGGTGTCGAGGAACTGGCCTACCCCCGCTTTTACTACTGCTGCGCTGCCTTCGGTATGTGTAGGGAATGTTTTGTGTGCTTGTATCAGAAGGTTTAATGCTCCGCCGTCGGTACAGATAATACCTTTCATGTTCCATTCCTTGCGTATTTTTTCGAGGACAGGATGTATGGTCATCGGTATTCCGTTCCAACTGTTATATGCTGCCATAAAAGCCTGTGAACCACCTTTTTCTATTCCTTTTTGGAAAGGGTAGGCGTAATATTCGCGGAATAGCCGGTTGTCGAAGTTCGAAGAAGTGGAGTCGCGCCCGTCTTCGTTGCTGTTGGCCAGGAAATGTTTCATTAAAGACGCCGATTTCCAGTATCGGGGATTGTTTCCCTGCAGCCCTTTTACAAAAGCGACTACTATTTGCGATACCAGAAACGGATCTTCTCCATAGCTTTCTTCCGTACGTCCCCATCGTGGGTCGCGCGCCAGGTCGGCGTTCGGAGCTCTCATAACCAAACCGCCTTTTGCGTATTTACCGTTTTGCGTGTAGAATCTTATTTCGGTGGCTTCTATATCTGCAACCTTTTGTATTAATTCCGTATCCCAGGTTTCACCTAATCCGTATGCCTGGGGAAAAGTTGTAGTCGGATATATATCCGGTACCCGTTGATAGTTGACCATTTTGAAGCCTCCCCAGTTGCCGGGGCCTCCAAGCGCCATGCCGTGAAGTCCTTCGGAGTGTCCTGTATTACGAATACCTAAGCGGGGTACGCCCAGATTGGTAGACAGGGCGTTCACTTTTTCGTCTATTGTCATCAGGGACAACAGGTTATCCAGGCGCTTATCGTCACTTAAAGATGTATTCTGGAACGGATATGTATACTGGGCAGATAAAAGGCTTGCAGATAAAGCGCAGAAAATAGTTAATGCAATTTTTTTCATATAATTAATATTTAAATGTTTTTTTGTCTGAATTAATATGTATAATCAAATCATTCGAAGTCAGCTACTCCTTCGGATGGCTTTTGTGAAGCGGCATAGAGCGCGAAGTAAATTCCCGTGAATCCTCCTGCGGTTTCGCTGCGAGGCAGGGAATCGCCCCAAAAATAAATGTGAATGCTTGTGAAGGGAGCCGTTTCATGCTATTTGAGTTTTTAGTTATTTGCATATCTGCTTGTAAGGCAAAAGTAAGATTTATTATTCATATTTAGCGGGCTCGTATGTTTTGGAAAAGGATTCATTGAGAGGGTGTATTGTTTCAGGATAAGGGTAGTTTTGATAATAATTGCTATTTAAAAACATTTACTGCCGGATTTACCGATGATTTATTAATATATGGAAGAATATTGGTCATTCCATTTTTTTTTACGAATATTGTATTCGTTATCAATATTTGAATACAATGAAACGATTCGTCCTGATATTATTAAGCTCTTGTTATTTTACATCTTTATTCGGCATAAACGAATTCGCGTTCAAACATCTGGAAGTAAGTGACGGACTTTCCAACAGTCAAATCAACTATATCACAAAAGATTCGCAGGGCTTTATGTGGTTCTCAACATTTTACGGACTTAACCGGTATGACGGCTATACATTTAAAGTGTTTACCCACAACAGCAAAGATCCTTATTCCCTGCCCGATAATAATATTAGTGACGTACAGGAGCATATCGACGGTTTGCTTTGGATCCGTACGGCACGTTCGGGATATGTGTATTATGATCCGGAAAAAGAGACGTTTCATCCGGCGGGGCCTTTGCTGGAAGAAAAATATGGAATCCCGGATTCTCCTTACCGGATGTACATAGATAAGGAGAAAAATATCTGGTCGTATGCCTATGACGGGACCCATTATTATAATATGGAAGAAGAGAAACTTTATTTTTATCCGGTTGAGGAATCATTGAAAGAACAGTCTGTAAGCCTTGTTTCTTTTGCAGAAGATGAAAATGCCGTCGTGTTACTCTATTCCAATGGTTATTTTGAGTTGGTGGATCGAAAGACGAAAGAAATAACGCACCGCAACCGGCAACTTGTTAATACCGAAGATATTGAATCCCGGAAATACGGAATGCTTATTGATGCCGACGGAGATTATTGGGTGTACGGCGATGATGGTATATGGATGTATAATAGGGGCGAAGACGGGTGGCAACACGTTAGCGCCCGGAAAGACTCGCCTTATGTCCTTTCTTCCGAAAGTTACGTGAAAGCAATAAAAATGGATGCTCAAAACCAAATCTGGATAGCTATGGATCATGGAGGCATCAACATTATCAATAAAAACCTGCATACCGTAAAGTATCTTCAAAATGATGTATTTGACGAAAGAAGTATCCTGCAAAACAGCGTAAACGCGTTGTACTGCGATGAGAACGGCGGAGTATGGATAGGTTATTATAAAAGAGGTATTTCCTATTATAACGAAAGTATATTCAAATTCCGTACCGATTATCTTTCCGATTTTAACCGGATTAATGGTTTTACTTCCGATGTAAATAGGATTGTCGAAGATAAGCAAGCCAACTTGTGGGTGGGAACCAGCAGTGGACTTGTTTTCATAAACCGCGAGACAGATGAACGAAAAATATACCAACATGAACCGGGCAGGAATTCATTATCGGGCAACGTAATCGTAAGCATGCTGAAAGCTAAAGATGGGAAAATCTGGATAGGGACTTTCTTCGGCGGACTTAACGCTTTTGACGGACAGGTTTTTACGCATTACAGGCGTCACCCGGACAATCCCAACTCTTTAGTCAACGACAATGTATGGGCATTGGCGGAAAGCAGCGACGGATATATCTGGATAGGGACTTTGGGTAGCGGATTGCAGGGTCTTGATCCGCGTACCGGAAAGTTTACCTATTATCCCAAAATAGGATCGGGTTTTGAAAACGAATACATTATGTCTATTTGCATAGGCCGCGATAAGAATCTGTACATGGCTACTTCCGAAGGCATAACGGTGTATTCGCCATCGGCTAATACATTTGAGAAATGGCTGACAAATAAAAAAGGGACACAGACGTTTTCGCACCCGAATCTGAACGAGATTTATGAAGACAGCCGGGGGCTGCTCTGGGTTGCTACTTCCGAGGGTCTTAATGTTTATGACCGTAAAAACGACGAAATCATTCTGCCTGTAAATGACCCGCCCTTGGGAAATGAGATCATTCAGGCTATTATAGAGGATAACAACAAAAACATGTGGATTACCACTACCGGCAGTATATTTAATATTATGGTCAATATTGATCCCAGAACAGGGGTATATACTTACGTCTGCCACCGCTATGGCGAATTGGACGGTTTACAGGGGCAGCAATTCAATATGCGCGCCATAGCTAAAACTTTCCGGGGAGAAATCATGGCCGGAGGCATTCGGGGATTAAGTTTTTTCGATCCCGAAGCATTGAAATACAATCACAGTACTCCCCAAATAGAATTTACAGGGTTGAAACTATTCAATCAAGAGGTTAAAATAGACAGTGTATATGACGGAAACCGCATTTTACCACGGTCTCTGGACCATACGGAGAGTATCAGGCTAAAATACAAACAAAATATTTTTTCTGTTTTTTTCTCGGCAATGAATTATATTTTGCCGGAAAAGACCAGATACATGTATATGCTCGAAGGATTTAACCCGGACTGGCTTACTACGCATACCAACAGTCTGACATATACCAATCTGTCGGCAGGAGAATATGTTTTAAAGGTAAAGGCAATCAACAGTGACGGTTTCAGCAACCATGAAACCTCCGAACTTAAAATCATAATTGCGCCTCCTTTCTGGGCATCGCCTATAGCTTACATTATATATTTTATCATGATAACAGGTATACTCTTATTGATCCGCAGGCAGATATTGCGTAATGAACAACGTAAATATAAACTGTTACAGATAGAACAGGAGGCACAGCAGAAGCATGAGATTGATGATATGAAACTGCGTTTCTTCACTAACATAAGTCATGAGTTACGCACACCGCTTACATTGATAATTTCTCCGCTGGAAAATGTGATCAAACAGATTGATAATAAAGACCAGAAAAATAAACTGGAGATGGTACACCGCAATGCGATGCGGTTGCTTGGTATGGTTAACCAGTTGCTTGATTTCAGAAAAAGCGATGTGAGAGGTCATCAGTTTAATCCTTCTCAAGGAGATATCGTTGATTTTATCCGTAATGTCGGCAATTCTTTCAGTGAATATTCGGAAAAGAAAAATGTGCGCCAATTCTTTTTCCCGGCTGTCGATGAATTATTCATGGTGTTTGATGAGGATAAAATGAGTAAAATAATCACAAATTTGTTATCGAATGCCTTTAAGTTTACTCCGGAAGGGGGGAGGGTGGATGTTTTTCTGGACCGGTTACCTGCTACGGATGAGCAACCGGCGCAGGTCGAGATTAAGGTTTCGGATACGGGTATTGGTATAAAAGATGAAGACAAGAAACTGATATTCGAACGGTTTTATCAGGTTCAACAAAAAGAAGGACAGAAAACGGATGGAAGCGGCATCGGGCTGCATCTGGTTAAAGAATTTGTTTCCCTCCACAATGGCACTATTGTCGTACTCGACAACATGGGTAAGGGTAGTGTATTTATTATTACGATTCCGATTGTTCAGGTGCAGGTCTCACAAGAACCCAAAGTTGAGCCTGTGCAGGATGGTTTAAATGTACTTCCGGAAGCATCACCGGCCGACGAACTTCCGGTCGATCATACGGAGCCGATTGAGAGCGAATTACCTCTCGTTCTTGTTGTTGACGATAATGAAGATTTTCGTCATTTTATGCGCGACAGCTTATCGTCCGAGTATAGGGTCGAGGTTGCGTCGGATGGCGCCAATGCGTGGGTTATGATTCCGGAACTACAACCGGATATAATTGTAAGTGATGTAATGATGCCTGACATGGATGGCAACGAATTGTCCAAATTGGTAAAAACGGATATACGTACTTCGCATATTCCCTTAATCTTACTAACTGCCCGTTCCGCCAAAGAACAGAAGTTGGAAGGTTTGGAGAGTGGTGCGGATGATTATATCACCAAACCGTTCGATTTTGATATACTCAATTTACGTATCAAAAAACTGTTGCAACTCCGACAAAAGCGTCAGGAGAACTTTAATCCGCGCATGGAGATTGCGCCAAGTGAAATTACAATCACTTCACTGGACGAAAAGTTGGTAAGGAAAGCCATTCAATATGTAGAAGCCAATATCAGCCGAAGCGAACTTTCTGTTGACGAACTAAGTAGCGAGCTTAATATGAGCCGGGCACATCTGTATAAAAAGATACTTTTCATTACGGGAAAATCGCCTATTGAATTTATACGCATTATACGTTTAAAACGTGCCGCACAATTTCTGCGTGAAAGTCAGCAGACTGTGTCTGAAATCGCTTATCAGACAGGATTCAGCAATCTGAAGTTTTTCAGGAAATATTTTAAAGAAGAGTTTGGGGTTTTGCCTTCCGAGTATCAGGACAGGGAGGGGAAATAAGAGGTTGAAAGGGGGTATTTGACGAAACATCCCCTAAACTAAGACATTACTGCTACTCCTCCGTCTTGTTTGCGCAACAAAACATATCCCATGTGTTTCGGTTATTTCTCTAATTTTACAACACGAAAATATTAACCGGTAAAAGTTATGAGAAACTTAACGCACAGTTTATGGATGTTTGTATGTTTTTCGCTGTTTTCGTGTACAAAACAAAGTTATGAGAAGACACAGGACGGTATCATTGTTAACTTGCGCCAAAAGCAATCAACAGATGCAGGAATGGTAAGGTTGCAGGTCATTAACGACAAGGTAATCCGCGTTTCGGCTACACCCGGAAAGCAATTTTCGAAAGAGGAGAGTCTGATCATCGTGCCGCAGGCAGAAAACCAAACTTCATTCTCGGTAGAAGAAATAGAACAACTGCTTATTATCCACACGGTTGACCTGCAAGTGAGCATAGATCGCAGTACCGGAGAAGTTGTATTTGCAGATAAAGACGGAAGTGCTATTCTGCGCGAAAATACGGGAGGTGGAAAAACTTTTTCTCCCGTCACTATAGAAGGTACGAAAGCCTATGCCCTGCGACAAGTATTCGAATCGCCCGCAGATGAAGCATTTTACGGATTGGGCCAACATCAGGCCGACGAATTTAATTATAAAGGAAAGAATGAAACGCTGTTGCAATATAATACGAAAGTATCCGTACCTTTTATT
>DOZP01000158.1:11934-12523 GCA_003517945.1 Porphyromonadaceae bacterium
TAAACGAAAACTTCAAACTGTTTGATGCCAAAGGAAAAGAAGGCGGATTAACCGCTATATATACCCCCGCATCGAAAGATATGGCTCCGGTGGAACGTACTGAAAGCGTCATTTATTACGAGGATATAAAGACAATAAAAAACCTGCCTGAAGATTTTCCGTTAGCCGGCTCATCGGTTGAATACGCCGGCGAAATAGAATCGAAAGAGAGTGGTACCTATCGTTTTCATCTTTATTATGCCGGATATGTAAAAGTCTATGTCGATGATCAACTGATTGTGCCTGAACGGTGGCGCACAGCCTGGAACCCTAACAGTTATAAATTCGCGCTTGATCTCGAAACCGGTAAACGTGTTCCTATCCGCATTGAGTGGAAGCCCGACGGAGGCACGTCATATCTTGGATTACGGGCGTTAAGTCCGGTGAACGAACATGAGCAGAATAAACTATCTATTGATAGCGAGATGGGTAGCGAAATGGACTACTATTTTGTATATGGAGATAATATGGACGAAGTGATCGGCGGTTATCGCGCACTTACCGGAAAAGCTCCTATTATGCCCAAATGGGCTATGGGCTTTTGGCAAAG
>DOZP01000158.1:12651-17013 GCA_003517945.1 Porphyromonadaceae bacterium
TCGATTCTATACATGCCATGCATGCGCATATGATGATTTCCGTTTGGCCGAAATTTTATGCAACCACAGCGCATTTTAAAGAATTTGACGAAAAAGGCTGGATGTACCGACAGGCTGTAAAGGATCGTATCCGCGATTGGGTCGGACCGGGTTATGTAGGTTCTTTCTATGACGCCTACGCCGAAGGGGCGCGTAAATTGTTCTGGAAACAGTTGAAAGATCATCTCTATCCGTTGGGGATTGATGCATGGTGGATGGATGCCAGTGAACCGAATATACGTGACTGCACGGATCTGGAGTACCGTAAAGCGCTATGCGGTCCTACGGCATTAGGCCCCTCTACGCAATATTTTAATGCGTATGCTTTGATGAACGCACAAGCCATTTATGAAGGACTTCGAGCAGAAGACCCCAATCGCCGGGTATTCCAACTTACACGTTCGGGCTTTGCCGGATTGCAGCGCTACGCTACAGCTACCTGGAGCGGAGATATTGCCAGCCGTTGGGAAGATATGAAAGCCCAGATTTCTGCCGGATTGAATTTTGCGATGAGCGGGATTCCTTATTGGACGATGGATATTGGCGGTTTCTGTGTGGAAAACCGGTATGTCAAAGCACAGGAAGAGTTCAACCTCACAAGCAAAGAAAACGCCGATCTCAAAGAATGGCGTGAACTAAATACCCGCTGGTATCAGTTCGGAACATTTACTCCGTTGTTTCGTGCGCACGGTCAATACCCATTCCGTGAAGTATATAATATTGCTCCTGAAAATCATCCGGCCTATAAATCTATTACAGCATATACCCAATTGCGTTACCGTATGATGCCTTATATTTATTCATTGGCAGGAAAGGCTTATTTTGATGATTATACGATTATGCGAGCTTTGGTTATGGACTTTGGAAAAGATAAACAGGTGGAACATATTGGCGATCAGTATATGTTTGGCCCTTCGCTTATGGTATGTCCTGTTTATGCGTATGGCGCCCGTAGCCGGGAGGTTTATTTTCCGGCTACTACCGGGTGGTATGACTTTTATACCGGGCAATACATGGGGGGAGGTCAACTTCAAACCGTCAGCTCTCCTTACGAACAAATGCCACTCTATTTCTGTGAAGGCGCTATCATACCCGTAGGCCCGGAAATTGAATATGTTGATGAACAGTTGCCCGAAAACATTACGCTATATGTATATGCAGGTCGGAACGGCGCGTTTACGCTGTATGAAGATGAAGGTGTGAATTATAATTACGAAAGAGGGCAATACAGCATGATTCCGATCATGTATGACGATGCATCGCGCACATTAGTTATCGGCGACCGTCAGGGAGAATACCCCGGTATGCTAAAAAACCGGGTATTTAATGTGGTATTTGTCGATAAAAACAGCCCTAAACCTTTCAGTCCTGATGCAAAGGGAGTTGAGGTTTTATATGATGGAAAAAAGAAGTGGTGCGCCGTACGACCGGTAAACAATAAGGATGTTTAGATGTGTCTGTGCTTATATTTTTATTAAGTTTGTTTTTTAATCTAAAAGTAATATGTATTTTTATTGATGTTAATTATTTAAAATTTATTGCCTATGTCGTACTATATTTTGTAACTTTAAAGTATTTGTTATTTTTTACCATGTTTAAAAACTTAAAGAAACTATTATGTATTCAGAAAAAAAAATTAATCAGAAAAAATCGCGTTCCATATTTTTTGCAAAATTATGCTCCTGCCGGTTATTGGTGGCTTTTTTCCTGCTAATCTTCGGGGGAATCGTTTTTGCAGAATCGGTGACGGCGCAGCAAACCGTTCAGATCAACGGTAAAATTACCGATGTAACGGGCGAATCGTTGCTCGGAGCGAGCGTAGTAGAAAAAGGAACTTCAAATGGTGCAATAACCGACATGGATGGTATTTTCACCTTAAAAGTAACGCCTGGCGCTACGGTCGAAGTAAATTATCTCGGTTATCTGCCTTTTTCATTTCAGGTAAGTCCCGATAAAAAAACGTATGATGTAGTCTTATCGGAAGACACCCAATCATTAGACGAAGTCGTCGTAGTCGGGTATGGCGTACAGAAAAAGAAACTGATAACCGGCGCTACTATTCAGGTAAGCGGCGATAATATTCAAAAACTGAGTACGACCAACGCTTTCACGGCATTACAATCCCAAACGCCGGGCGTCAACATCGTTCAAAAAACCGGACAACCGGGCGACGGATATATCATTAATATACGTGGTTTAGGAACCAACGGCGAATCAAGGCCGTTATATGTTATTGATGGAGTTGCCGCAGGGAATGACGCTTTGAACCAGATGAGTCCCGCAGATATCGAAAGTATTGATATTCTAAAAGACGCGGCATCCGCCGCCATTTACGGTTCAAAGGCTGCCAACGGTGTGATCCTGATTACCACCAAACAGGGAAAAGCCGGTAAACCCAGAATCACTTATAACGGATATTACGGTCAACAATATATGGCAAAAAGGCCCGACGTGCTCAATGCCAGAGAATATATATTGATCAATAACGAAAGAATGTTCAACGAGAACCTTCCCATGTATGATTGGAAAAACATGTTGCCCGAAGGAATGTACGACCGCGTGATGAGCGGCGAATGGAAGGGCACCGACTGGATCGATGAAATATATAACGAGGGGGCTGTCACCCAAAATCATGCTTTTAACCTGACGGGAGGTAATGAAAATTCAAAATTTTCGATCGGCTATTCGTATAATCAAACCGATGGTATCCTGGGCGGACCGGTTCAATCGAAATACAACCGTCACTCCATCCGTATCAACAGCGATCATGTGCTGCTAAAAGTGAAGGACTTTGACGCCATTACGGTGGGTGAAACCCTCAACTATACGTATCGTTCCAACCATGGTATTTCTACCGGTAATATTTATTGGAACGGCTTTCACAGCGCAATTGTTGCGAATCCGTTACTACCTGCCCGCGACGAGGAAGGTAACTATTATGACTACTACGATAAGATGGAAAACGGTTGGACTTTCGACGGCGGCGCCGCCAATCCGATAGGAGTTCTATCTACAAGCAGCCAGGGATTGAATTTCTATAAAAACTATGGATTGAGGGCAAGCGCTTACCTGCAGATTCAACCTGTCAAAGGATTGATATTCAGATCGCAGTATGGATACAACATGAGCGCTCATTCGGGACGTACCCAAAGTCAAATAGCCCGTTGGAATAACACAACCAATACGACCACCGAAAGGGTGGATCAAAGTGCAAATTCCGGATACGGTTGGACTTTGACTAATACGTTGACATACAGTACTTCATTGGGCAAGAACAATATAACGGCAATGGTAGGACAGGAAATAGGAAAAGGAGGTTACGGCGAAAATGTGAGTGCAGGCGGTAATATCAGTAAGTTCAATATGGGTTGGGATTATGCCTGGGTGGACAATACCAATCCCACTACGTTAGCAGAGCGCAGTGCAGGCGGTAGTCCTTGGGGAGAAGGATCCAGCGCTTCTTTCTTCGGACGTTTGATGTATAACTATAACGAGACCTATATGGCAACCGTAATCCTGCGTGCAGACGGTTCATCGAACTTTATGCGCGGACACCGTTGGGGCTATTTCCCATCTGTTTCTGCCGGATGGATTATCAGCAACGAAGCATTTATGGAAGGTCTCAGAGGAAAAATTGACTTCNNGAACGTAAACTGGGGTAGAAACGGTAACGACGTGATCGCCAATTATCAATATCTTTCACAATATAAATATGATGCCACAGCGCGTTATTTCTTTGGCGATAGCAAGCAAATGGGAACCGAAGCTACGGGTATTATTGCCGGCGTTCTTCAAAATCCGGATATTACCTGGGAAACCCAGCAAATGACGGACATAGGACTGGATATGCGTTTCTTAAGGAGCCGCTTGGGACTTACCTTTAATTATTATCTACGTGAGACGAAAGACTGGTTGTTGCCGGCTCCCATCAGTTCGACCTGGGGGTTCGACGCTCCGAATATGAATGCGGGGGCGGTTCGAAACCAAGGAGTAGAATTGGCGTTGACCTGGAACGACCAGATTGGCGATTTTACGTATGGTATCAACCTGAACGGTTCTTACAACAAAAACGAAGTAACGGATATTAACAATGAGGCCGGTGTTATAAACGGACCCGGCGATCTGTTGAGTCAGGGAACTACCTTTATTTATCGTTTGGAAAAAGGTCAACCTATGGGTTACTTCTATGCATATAAAACAGACGGTATTCTGCAAAATCAAGCCGAAGCAGACGCATACAATGCAGCCACCGGTTCCACTGCGCAGCCGGGAGACGTTCGTTTCCAAGATTTATTTGGTCCCGTAGATGCGAATGGGAAAAAA
>DOZP01000355.1 GCA_003517945.1 Porphyromonadaceae bacterium
AAAGTCAAGCTATTGAAATTTATAAATTCAATGCCCGCCTATTTCAATTACAGTGCCATAGTTGGTGCCATTAATCAACGTGCTATGAAAACAAATGCTTGCACTGGTTGCATTCATATAGCCTGAACCAGACTGTCTGGCAAATAACTTCCATAATCGGCGTAAAAACAGGTATATTTTCAAATTCAATTCCCGATATGAGAATCGAACCATAGTCCCGTACTGAGCTACGAGTATGATATTCCGAAAAATTCCGCCGCAGTCAGGCTTTTGGGCTTGCTGATGCCGGATTCGAGAAAGTCTTTATCGCCGGTGATAATCGCGTCAACGTCAGCATTGACCGCCGCTCGGAAAATAGGACGATCATTCACATCCCGGATGGCGCTTTCTTCCGCGACGCTTTCTTCCTGATCCGGCGTCCTCACGATTTCGACGGCAAGGGTCAGGCTGGAGACAAACCGCTCAAAGTCGCCAAGCCGATGAGGAAATTTTCGATTGAAGACCCGGCGCATTTCATCCAAGGAGTAATCGCAGACGACAGCCTCATGCGGCGGGGTTACAGCTTTGCTGAACGCCTTGGCGGGTACGCTGTCTGGAAACAGGGCGGCGGAAACCAAAATATTCGTGTCGATGAGAAGCCGCATTACTGATTATCCTCGGCCCGCATGCCCGCAATCAGGGCTGAAACGTCTTCATCGGAGGTGATGCCCGCTTTTTCCGCTTCGCCTTTCATGGCTGTTTGTAGCATCCTCATGGCGTACACGGCGGCGTTCATCATAATAACCTGGTCATCTTTGCGGATGAGCGTCACCCGGTCGCCCGTCTGGACGCCCAAAGCTTCGCGTATATCCTTGGGCAGGGTGATTTGCCCTTTCGCCATTACTTTGGCGTTGTCTACCAAGATCGCTTCCATTTTTCACCTCCGGGGGAATCGATATCCTACTTTTCCTACTTATAGCCATTTTCTGGGAAAAGGCAATAGTTCATAAAAACAATGTCCTGATGCCACAGCTGGTGTCAACTTGCCTATGCAGAATAAATACGGTCGAGTTGGCCTTTCGCGCTCTCGCTTTCCTTGAAGTTATCGGCTATACTTGGACAACCTTTAAACTGGAGTGAGGCAACTGTATGAGCGAGTTGAAATTCAATTCAATCGAAAATGCTGAAATTTTCACAAGAGATTTCAGACATTTTGTGAAAAACAACGTTATTACTTTTCCATCCTCTGGAGAAGAAATTGTTGCTATTTATGGACCCAATGGGACTGGTAAAACTAGCTTCATAAAAGTGTTGTCAGACACAAAAGGCACGAAAGTGAAGTTTGAGTATAATGATGTTGAATATAATTTAGGCGCAAACGTATTTCACATCATTAATGATCAAAATAATAGAAATATTATTTTGGGTGAAGCAAAAGACTTTTTTCTTGGTGATAATATCAAAAAGGAATTCGAGTTACAAAAATTTATTGCTGATTCTAGAGTAGCAATCATTAATGATATAATTGCAAAATTAAAATCAAATCATAATATTTCTGCAGCTAACAGTCCCCTTATTCAGCTTCTTGGAGAAACAAATGTTACAGAACTTATCAAGGATCTTGCAAATACAAAATCGAAAGGTTCAAAATTTGATACAGATATGATCATTACAATTCTTTCCTCAATAGATGCGAATAATTTTGATTTCAGCGATGAACAAAATATAAAAATTTTATTTTTAAAATCAGATTATGTCAATAAAGATTCTATTATTCAGCAGATTGAAAAACTAAATGAAAAAAATGCAATACTTGCTAATCCAAAAGTTTATGAAATAGAAGAAAATACTGAAGCTATTAAAATATTAGAGCGATTTCATAAAGAACAATGTATAGTTTGTGATTCATTAGATATTAATTGGGAATTATTGTTGACATCTAAAAATGAGAATAGAACAAACGTTATCAATGCGTTAGACAAAGATACACAAATATTAATAGAAAAAATTATTGATATTATTCCAAGTAATGATCCATTTAACATTAAAGAAGTTTTACTTGAAGCTATTAGTGTGGGAAATAAAAATGTAATTGATGCCCTCACAAAAGAAATAGATACAATAAAAAATATATACAAACAACTGGTATTGAATGATCTTGCGGGCATTTTTTCTAAAAGTGAACTGCCGGATAAATTCAATGAATATCAGCTTCTTATTCAGGAAAAGCCTGAAATCACCGAAGAAGACATGCTCTATATTGAAGAAATTATAAGCAATAGTATGAATAAAAAATTGTCTCTAGAGCGTGATGATAGAAAAAATCTTAAAATTACTTTATCAAATAATGATTTTCTAGGTAAATCAAGAAATGAATTGCCATTGAGCACTGGAGAACAAAATTTTCTATCACTAACTTTTGAATTTTTAAAAGCTAAAAACTCTCTATGTCCAATTATTGTCGTTGATGACCCTATTTCAAGCTTTGATTCAATATATAAAAATAAAGTTGTTTATGCTATTGTTAAAATTCTCAACGCAAAAAAACGCATAATGTTAACACACAATACAGATTTATTACGCCTTTTAGATAGTCAATATAAAAATTGTTACAAATTGTATCTATTAAACAATACAGATGGTGAAGAAAATGGTTTTATTCAACTAAAAAAGAAAGAACAGGAGATGCTTATTAGCCTTGAAAAATTACTCGCTGTATTTAGAGAAGATATTTTTTATTATATAAAAAATGTGAATATATTTCTTATTTCAATGATCCCATTTATGCGTGGATATGCAAATATTACTAATAAAAAAGATATAACGGATAAATTAACGCAACTGATGCATGGATATAAGAATAGCAATGTCGATATTGCAAAAGTATATATTGAATTATTTGGCAATAAAGATTCAGTTGTACCTGATTCATTTGAAGTTTCTGTTTCTGACATTCTATCAAAAACAGTTGATGGTGTGAATATACTAGACAACACTCAATATCCTCTCCTCGATAAAACCCTACGGCACTCATTTGCCTATCTATTTTTGAGATTACTTGTCGAAAAGAAACTTGTTGAAAAGTTTAACATTGATACAAATAAAAAAACTCAATTAGGACAAATAATTAGTGCCGCATACCCTGATGAAAATGATATTACACAAATTCGTAATCGAATAAGACTTACGTCAAAAAAGACATTAATAAATGAATTTAATCATTTTGAAGGAAATTTAAGCATATTCCAACCAGCGATTGATATTACAGATCAAGCACTTGGCAAAGAACGAACAGACGTGGTAACATTTGTAAATAGCTTATAAATAAAAATTATACCTTGCTCGCCACAGCAATAATTGACGCCCAGTCTTCATCCTTGGTCATGACAAACTGGCACTGCCCGCCGGAGAGTTCCGCCCACAGTGCGCCGATTTTTCGGTCTTCTATGACCTTCGGCGTATCCCATCTGTCCGCGCCCTTGTACTCGACAACAAGAATACGCTCATCCGGCAAGACGCAGATAAAATCGGGGTAAAAACGGCTGGATGCCTTTTGCAG
>DOZP01000358.1 GCA_003517945.1 Porphyromonadaceae bacterium
CGGGCTTCCGGATGAAACTGCACGCCTAAAATCCAGTTTTCACCATCCACCTTCTCAATCACTTCAACAATGTCATCGGGCGATTTTCCGGCTACGCGAAATCCCCGGGCAACCTTTTTTATGGCCTGATGATGCGAACTGTTAACCATCAACATCCTCTCTTCTACAATACCTGCAAAAACCGTATTATCTTCAACATATACGGCATGCGAAGCCTCATCATTCGGTTGTTTCTGACGATGCCGGATGCTGCTGTTATAATATTGCGCCGGTAAATCCTGATAAAGCGAACCCCCAAAAGCAATATTAATAAGCTGAAGGCCCCGGCAAATACCTAAAACCGGAATACTCCGTTCCGCTGCCAGATGTACAAGTTTCATTTCAAATTCATCACGGGGAACATTTATATTTCCCGTTTGCGGAATCGGCCGTTCATTATAATAAGCGGGATCAAAATCTCCTCCTCCCGCAAAAATAATTCCATCCATCGCGTCCAGTAGTTCCAGCACCTTTTTTTCATCATACATCACCGGTATCACCACAGGAATCCCCCCTGTCTGCAAAACCGCATCAATATACGAACGTGGAACAGCCGCATTTTTCCCATCCCTGGATGCGTCGGAAACACCAATGACAGGACGCTTTTGAGCGTCTGCCTCCCAAATACACCCTACAAATAGTACGGACAATATGATTATACGTGTTACACTTATTATTCTTTGCATCATATTTTTACAATTATCCGTGCAAAGATAATATAAGCCGCAGGGAATACAAAGCAAACAAGGTTTTGTTTTCAGCAAAAAACTGCATCAGGTTCTGCGTATCCTGCAAAAAAAACGGGGCCTTTATACTACACCAATCGTATAAAGACCCCGCTATCTTATTTTTTCATCACGAAGTGAAAAGCAGGCAAAGCTTAACAAGTTAACCAAACAGGCTATAAGCTGCCGTCAACCCGGCCATCACAATCGAAACCATACTCATGAGCTTGATAAGAATATTCAAAGACGGGCCGGAAGTATCTTTGAAAGGATCGCCAACCGTATCGCCAACAACCGTCGCCTTATGATTGTCGGAACCTTTTCCGCCAAAATTACCTTCTTCAATATATTTCTTCGCATTGTCCCAGGCACCGCCGGCATTGGCCATAAATACGGCAAGCACAAACCCGGCGCCCAGACCGCCTACAAGCAGTCCTAAAACGCCTGCAACGCCAAAGAGCACCCCAACCAGTATGGGAACAATAATAGCCAGCAACGAAGGTAATAACATTTCGCGTTGTGCGCCTTTGGTCGATATTTCCACACATCGCGCATAATCAGGTTCTGCCGTACCTTCCATAATACCCGCAATGGAACGAAACTGACGGCGCACTTCTTCTACCATATCCTGCGCCGCACGACCAACCGCATTCATCGTCAGCCCGCAAAATAAAAACGCCATCATTGACCCCAGGAATATACCCACCAAAACAATCGGGTTCATCAACGATACATTGTAATAATTCATAAAATCCTGAAACGAAGCTTCGGCGACCTGAATTTTATCTCCATTCGCCATTTCCAGCACCGTATCGCCAACCCTTATCAAGGCAATCTTTATCTCTTCAATATAGGATGCAAGTAAAGCCAGCGCCGTCAGCGCAGCCGAGCCTATGGCAAAGCCTTTTCCGGTTGCCGCCGTCGTATTTCCCAACGCGTCGAGGGCATCCGTACGCTGACGCACTTCCGGAGGTAAATTGCTCATTTGGGCATTACCTCCCGCATTATCAGCAATCGGCCCGTAGGCGTCGGTTGCCAACGTTATGCCCAATGTAGAAAGCATACCGACAGCAGCAATGGCTATACCATACAGCCCGAGACACAGATTCTGGTGTCCAAGCATATTGGCAACATCAAACTGGATAGCCGACAGAAACGATAAGATGATAGCCGCACAAATAGTAACCACCGGTATTGAAGTCGAAATAAATCCGAGGCCGATACCTGAAATGATAACCGTTGCGGGGCCTGTGTTCGAACTTTCTGCGATTTTACGTGTCGGCTTATAACCGTGTGAAGTATAATATTCCGTCGCCTGTCCGATAATAATACCGGCTATCAGACCCACAACGACGGAAAACGAAATTCCGATCCAATTATGTATACCCAGGATATAAAAAATGCAGAATGTAGCAATAACAATCAGTAACGAACTGATGTTAACCCCTCTGCCCAAAGCCGAAAGCAGTTGCTTCATCGTCGCCCCTTCTTTCGTACGGACAAGAAATATACCCAAAATAGAAAGTAATACCCCAACGGCTGCAATAAGCATCGGAGCAAATACGGCCTTCAACTGCATTTCAGGGTTAAAAGCGAACGCAGCCGCTCCCAGAGCTGCCGTAGCAAGTACCGCTCCACAATATGACTCATACAAATCAGCGCCCATTCCGGCTACATCCCCTACATTATCCCCCACATTATCTGCAATGGTAGCCGGATTACGAGGGTCGTCCTCCGGAATACCGGCTTCTACTTTCCCAACCAGGTCAGCCCCCACATCGGCCGCTTTCGTATAGATACCTCCGCCCACACGGGCAAATAAAGCCTGCGTGGAAGCTCCCATTCCGAATGTAAGCATGGTAGTTGTGATGATCATCATTTTATGGCCTCCGTCGTCAGCAATAAAATGATCCAAAACAATGTACCAAACCGATATATCCAACAACCCAAGGCCGACCACAGTAAGCCCCATGACCGCACCGGAGCGAAATGCTACGCGAAGGCCGTCATTCAAGGAATTACGTGCCGCATGGGCCGTCCGGGCGGAAGCATACGTAGCCGTTTTCATACCGAAAAAGCCTGCCAGGCCGGAGAAAAATCCTCCCGTCAGAAAAGCAAAAGGAACCCACGGGTTCTGAAGATTAAAATAAGCCATAACGGAAAAAACAACAACCAGAATAAGAAAAACAAGCCCTACAACACGATATTGTTGTTTGAGATAGGCCATTGCCCCACGACGTACATGAAGCGCAATTTTTTTCATTGTATCCGTACCCTCATCTTTTTTCATCATCTGCCTGAAAAAGAAAAAGGCAAAACCCAGCGCAATCAAAGACGCCCCCAAAACCATAAAAATTACATTTTCCATAGATAATTTAGTATTAAGTTAACTTCGATTTAAACGACACAAATATAGTAATAATAAAAATATTTCCGCTTTATTTTTTCAGCCTTATCGAAACAGCATTCTTATGTCCGTCCAACTGCTCATTTGCCGCCATTATTTCGATGGTGGGCCCTAACAATTTTAAGCCGTCTTCCGTAATTTCCTGAAACGTTATCTTTCTGATAAAGCTATCCAGATTTACACCGCTGTACATTTTTGCATACCCTTTGGTGGGTAGCGTATGATTGGTACCCGACGCATAATCACCCGCACTTTCCGGTGTATACGGTCCCAGAAAAACACTGCCTGCATTCCGTATCTTTTCACTTAACTCTGCATAATTCGCGGTCTGGATAATCAAGTGTTCCGGTGCGTATTGATTGGTGAAACCGACTATTTCGTCATCGTTTTTAAGTATAACGATCCGGCTATGCATCAACGATTGTTCCGTAAAATCGCGACGCGGCAATTCCGACAACTGACGATCAATTTCCCTTTTAACTGCTTCTGCCAGCGATTCGGAGGTCGTAACCAATATGGACTGGCTGTCCGAACCATGTTCCGCCTGCGACAGAAAATCTGCGGCTATATATGCGGGATTAGCCGTTTCATCAGCTATAATCTCAACTTCAGAAGGCCCTGCGGGCATATCTATCGCAACGTCTTTTAAACTGACAAGCTGTTTGGCCGCAACAACATATTGATTTCCGGGTCCGAATATTTTATAGACCTTGGGCACGCTCTGCGTACCATATGTCATAGCAGCAATAGCCTGAATACCGCCTGCCTTAACGATCTTACTAACGCCTGCCACCTTAGCTCCGAACAAAATAGCCGGATGGATCTTTCCCTCCCGGTTCGGAGGCGTACAAAGCACGATCTCCTTACATCCCGCAATACGGGCGGGAACGGCCAGCATCAAAACAGTAGAAAACAGGGGAGCCGTGCCTCCCGGTATGTATAAACCGACTTTTTCAATCGCTACCGATTTCTGCCAACACATAACCCCCGGCATCGTTTCAATCTTCTTTCCTTCAACGCGTTGCGAGGCATGAAACTTTTCAATATTCCGGCGCGCCGTCACAATAGCCGTTTTCAGTTCTTCATCAAGCACAGACTCCGCTTCGCTTATTTCTTCCGCGGAAACCTGTAAATCCGTTATCCGGACTTTATCAAACCGCTCTCCATACCGGCGTACAGCCTCATCTCCGTTCATCCGTACATCTTCCAATACTTCCCGTACCGTATCAAAAAGAGATGTCACATCCAATTCCGGCCGCTGTTGCAAAGGTTCCCATGCTATCCTGTCCGGGTATTTATAAGTCTTTATATTCATTGTCGAATTGTTAAATTATCAATTCCGGATTGTCATAGAATCATTTTTTCAATCGGCACTACAATAATACCTTCCGCACCGATCGCCTTCAATTTACCGATAATCTCCCAGAAATGTTTTTCCGTGATCACCGATTGGATGGACACCCACCCTCCGTCGGCAAGATGCGTCACCGTCGGACTTTTCATACCCGGTAACAATTCCGTTATCTCCGCTATTTTATCTTCAGGAGCATTAAGCAATACATATTTTTTTCCGGAGGCTTCCTGTATGGCATCAAAACGGAATATCAACTCATCCAGAATCCGTCGTTTATCTTTTGATAAATCTTTGTTTGCGATCAGCAAAGCTTCGCTTTTCATTACCACATCAACTTCTCTCAATTGATTGCTTATCAACGTACTTCCGGAACTTACGATATCAAAAATAGCATCGGCAAGCCCTATACCGGGAGCGATTTCCACCGAGCCGGAGATTTCATGCAATGAAGCCTTCACAGCGCTTTTACCCAGATACTTCTTTAATATATTCGGATAAGATGTGGCAATCGTCTTGCCATGAAACCATTTCAGACCGTTATACTCTTCATCTTTCGGAATCGCCAGAGATAAACGGCACTTACTGAAACCAAGACGTTTAATTAAAATAGCCTCTTCCCCCTTTTCCACATACTCATTCTCACCTACAATTCCGGCATCCGCTACACCATTCGCCACAGATTGCGGAATATCATCATCACGCAGAAATAACACTTCTACCGGAAAATCTACCGCCGATAAAAGCAGCGTGCGCTTTGCTTTACTCAGTTTGATTCCCGCTTCCTTGAGCAATGTCATTGTCTCTTCATAGAGACGCCCCTTCGATTGTACTGCAATTCGTAACATTTTCATCTATTTTTAAATTTGTATCATTCAACATAATCCGTCGTCATTTTATGAACCGGATACTGCATAGTCCGGCATTTTTCCGCCAAAAGGCGAGCAGGCATCATGCGGAATAAAAAAAGCCTACCGCAATCAGCACGGCAAGCTTTTTTATCATGTATACACACTTACATCATCCTACAGCCCACCGAACTACCGTCCGTTGTAATGATGATGGTGATGTACACTAAAAATGTTCATAAAACTTACTATTTAACGTCACAAAGATACAATACAAATCATAACAAACAAACAAAAACTTCTTTTTTTACAGATTGAAACTACGGAAAGCTATTACTGCAAAACGATATTCCCATACGAATTAGAAATATCCACTGTAGCCGAAGGATCTTTTTTGCTACCGGCAGTTCCGACCACTACGTCTTTCTTATCCAATGTCTTCTCATAAAAAACCACATCACCGGTTTTGATACTGCCGAAATTCGTGTATAGGGTAGCCTTGAAATTATGGCTTTTCGTAAAAGCCACCTGCACTTTGGAGAAACTGGCATTTACCTTTATCGTTGAAAAACGATCATCCACATTTGCAACCTTTAATGTACCATACGAAAAATGATTCGTATTCAATGATTTTTTCAACTTTCCAATATCCAGATTCGAAAAGTCCGATTTTAAGTCACCGTTACCAAGTTCATCCATATCAATACCGCCATGCGATATACTTCCCGACAAAGCCTCTACTTCACCGAATTTGCATTTCGAGAAACTACTTTCTAATTTCATACTTTTGCATTTGTTTATAGTTGCCCCGCCATGCTGGATAGTAAGATCCGCGTCGGCTACTTCATTTGCATAAAGCTTTCCGAACTGCAATTTTGCACGAAAAGGTTTGGCCGTATTATTAATTTTAATATCTCCGAATTGATTATCCAGCGTCAACTCCGTACCTTTCGGCACATAGACTTCATAATCCACACTCCGGCCGCAATTATTACACCTGATTTTTTCAAACACGGTATTTGCCGTTATATCATTCCCTTTATGAGTGAATTTTACATCTACGGATTCCGCAAATTTCTTTGCATCTTCACTGCTTTTACCTTTCCCGGTAATCGTTATTTTGAAAGCAATTTGATTATCCGTCCCTTCCAGTATCTGAATATTGCCAAATTCATTATTGATCGAAAGTGATGCCGACGAACCTGCCGGAAACTCTTTTTTTATTTCCCGTTTATGCTCCGGCGAGGCCGCCGCTTCAGCGACATGCATAGCAAAGGCATACCATTTATTATCCCTATTGGATTTCTCTTTCCCGACAGATGAGCGTAATTCCTCTCTGAGACGCATATTTGCGGCACGGGCTTTTTCGGCTGATGCACGAAGTTCCTCTCTGGCACGAGCCATTTCTGCACGCATCTTTCCGACCGACAAACGAACTTCCTTTTCCACGCAGGCCTTCTCCACCTGAATCTTTCCGGCTAACAGGTCTTTCTCTTTTTCAACACGATGTTTTTCCGATGTTTTTACAGACATACGTACTCCGGCCGAAGTTGCCAACGATACGGAATATCCTGCAATAATCATCACACATATAGTAAATAAACGTTTCATAATAGTTATTTGTTAAATATTTTCTTTTATTATATTCTGCAAATTTTGCAATGTTTCAATCTTATGAGTATAAACGCCCGCAATCAGCACGATGTATTCATCATCCGTGATCTGTACATCCGGCACCGGTTCATTCTCAATCTGCCTGATATTGGCAAGTAATGCTTCCCTATGAGCTTCGTCGACACGCTGAATCAGTTGTTTGGTCGCATCAACCTGCTCTTCCAACTGCATAGTGTAATAGTTCCGTATATCGGCAAGCTTTGAATCCGGTTGATTCGCGGCAGACGGATCCGGCAGAAAGACCAAAGCTGCAACGACTGCCGCTACCGCAGCAGAAGTTGCCAACCATTTTACCAACGAAATGACTTTGCCCGATTTTTGCGGCTTTCCGCCCATTTGGCCGGTCCATGTCACGTTTTCCGCATACGCCGGACATCCGGCCTCCTGACAATCGCCCGCCCTGCGGCCTGTATGAAGCTCGTCCAGTTGCCGTTCAAACCGTTCACGGTGTCCGGAAGGCAACTCCCTGTCTTTTCCGAAAATCTCCCCGGCCTGTTCCCTTATTTTATTCTCCAACTTGTTGTCAGACATAACTCTTCTTTTTAATTAAAAAACTTCTCAACTTAGCTATTCCCCGCGTATATTGTACCCGTGCAGTAGAACATTTGATATCCAGCATATCCGATATTTCGGCGAAACTCACCTCTTCAAACAAACGAAGAGACAATATACTCCGATAAGCATCCGGCAACAGGGCTATCCCTTCCTTTATCTCTTCAACGCTAAAATCATATCCGTCATCATCTTCAACATCTTCCGGATCAGGAACCTCATCGCCTGAAAGAACAAAATCTTTCCGCCTGCGTATCAGATCAATCGCTGCGTTTACCGCCATACGCCTCATAACCCGTTCCATCGCCCCCGCATCATCATTCAGCAAATCCGTCCGGTCCAACACTTTCAACATCGTATCCTGAGCAATTTCTTCGGCCTCGCTTTCGTTTCCCGCAATAGAATAAGCACTCCGGTAAACAGAACGGATAAAAAAATCATAAAACATCATCTGAGATTGCGCATCGCGCTCACGTACTCCTTTTACTATGTTGCCGTAATTGCTCATTCTATCTCTATAACGTAACAATTACAAATTTGCTACATCAGGCCGGAATATTTTTTACTTATTGCATAAGAGACATACAACTTCGCAAAAGGACACAACTCTTTTGTTACCACATCTCTACTAAAGCCAGGCAAAAACATACCTGACTTTCCGACGGGGTAACGCCTGCCTGTTTCTTCAACAGGAGTTTTATAAAAAACAGTTGATTATCAATAGGCCCGGGCAAAAATCACGCGTTGCGCCGAAGGTTTTCCGGTCACCATGCACAGTCCCGGCGTCTTATCTCCCTCCAACGGGATACAACGGATTGTCGCTTTCGTTTCGGCTTTAATCTTTTCTTCCGTTTCCGGCGTACCGTCCCAATGCGCCAACAGGAAGCCGCCTTTTTCTATTTCAACTTTAAATGCTTCGTAAGAATCTACCGGACGTGTTACCGATGTGCGGTAGTCATACGCTTTCTTGTATATATTCTGCTGTATGTCCGCCAACAATTCCTTTATATACATATCTATATTGTCCACCGGAATAGTTTCTTTCGTCAACGTATCACGGCGCGCCACCTCTACCGTTCCGTTTTCAAGGTCGCGCGCGCCCATGGCCAACCGTACCGGGACGCCTTTCAATTCATATTCGGCAAATTTCCAACCCGGCTTTTTATTATCCGTATTATCATACTTGACGCTGATACCCAAGGCCTTCAGTTTGGCCATAATTTCCGCCGCTTTTTCGTTGATTTGCGACAGTTGTCCGTCATTTTTATAAATAGGAACAATGACCACCTGAAACGGAGCCAGATTAGGCGGTAATACCAGCCCGTTATCATCCGAATGAGTCATAATCAGCGCACCGATAAG
>DOZP01000260.1:0-3237 GCA_003517945.1 Porphyromonadaceae bacterium
GCCGAACCCTAAAAGCGGTACGGTAACAAATGATATTGGCAAAGCTGTTCAGGAAGTGAAACAGGGTAAGATCGACTTTAAAGTTGATAAAACCGGTATTGTGCATTCTTCCGTAGGCAAAGCTTCATTTAAAGCAGAACAGATATATGATAATACAAGAGAGTTTATTTCAACATTGAATAAGCTCAAACCTTCTGCTGCTAAAGGTACTTATTTGAAAAGCATTTATCTTTCCTCAACCATGAGTCCGGGGATTAAAATTGACCCTAAATCAGTTGAAGATTAATAACTTAAAAATTTGAGACGATGAAAAAGGAAGATAAAGGCAGAATCATAGATGAGTTAACGGAACAACTAAAGCAATATCCTCATGTTTACTTGACAGATATTGAAGCGCTTAATGCTGATAAAACAAGTAAATTGAGGAAAGAATGCTTCAAAAAGGAAGTTAAACTTGTAATGGTGAAGAATACATTGCTTAAAAAGGCAATGGAAAATGTGGAAGAAACCGATTATTCGGAATTATATAGTGTATTGAAAGGTAACACGGCTATTATGTTTGCAAATGTGGCAAATGCGCCGGCCCGCCTGATTAAGGATTTTACCAAGGATGCAAAAAAAGGTGAAGAAGCAAAGCCGAAACTGAAGGGAGCATATGTTCAGGAAGGTTTCTATACTGCAAATGACCTTGAAACTTTGGCTACCATCAAGAGCAGGGAAGAATTGATCGGAGATGTGATCGGTTTATTACAGTCACCGATGAAGAATGTGGTCTCTGCGTTGCAATCGAATGGCGGACAAAAGATACACGGATTATTAAAAACGCTTGAAGAGCGTAATTAAAATTTTTACAGATTATAAATCATTTAAATCATAACGAAAATGGCAGATTTGAAAGCTTTTGCAGAACAATTAGTAAATCTTACAGTTAAAGAAGTAAACGAATTGGCAACAATTCTTAAAGACGAATATGGCATTGAGCCGGCTGCTGCAGCCGTAGCTGTTGCTGCTGGTCCTGCTGTTGCCGCAGCAGTTGAAGAAAAAACTGAATTTGATGTTGTATTGAAAGCAGCAGGCGCAAATAAGTTAGCTGTAGTAAAATTGGTTAAGGAGTTAACAGGTCTTGGTTTGAAAGAAGCGAAAGACGTAGTTGACGGTGCTCCGAGTAATGTTAAAGAAGGATTGCCTAAAGCTGATGCAGAGGGAATTAAGAAACAATTGGAAGAAGCAGGAGCGGAAGTTGAGCTTAAATAGTTCATATTATAAGCCTGCTTAGCAGGTTAATAGGTTAAGAATCTCCTTCATGGGAGGTTCTTAACCTTTTTGTGTCTATTTTTATTATTCGTTCAATTAATTCCTACGATAGATGTCTTCAACAACTAAAACCCAACGAATTAACTTTGCTTCGATAAAAGATCAACTCCCATATCCTGATTTTCTCGAAGTTCAATTGAAGTCATTTCAAGACTTTCTCCAATTAGATATGCCCCCTGAAAAGAGGAAAAAAGAGGGGCTCTATAAAGTATTTACAGAAAACTTCCCGATAGCGGATACACGTAATAATTTCGTACTGGAATTTCTGGATTATTATCTGGATCCTCCGCGCTATACGATGGAAGAATGCATCGCACGAGGATTAACTTATAGTGTGCCCCTGAAGGCAAAAATGAAATTGTACTGTACGGATCCCGAACATGAGGATTTCGATACGGTGATACAGGATGTTTACCTGGGCCCGATCCCTTATATGACGGATCGCGGAACGTTTATTATCAATGGTGCCGAACGTGTGGTGGTATCGCAATTGCATCGTTCTCCGGGTGTGTTTTTCGGGCAAAGCGTACATGCCAACGGAACGAAACTTTATTCGGCGCGTATTATCCCGTTTAAAGGATCATGGATTGAGTTTGCAACAGACATTAATAATGTGATGTATGCATACATCGACCGTAAAAAGAAATTACCCGTAACGACTCTTTTGAGGGCGATCGGTTTTGAAAGCGATAAGGATATCCTTGAGATATTTAACCTTGCAGAAGAAGTGAAAGTTACGAAGGCGAACCTGAAGAAGTATGCAGGTCGCAAACTGGCTGCCCGTGTACTCAAAACATGGGTTGAAGATTTTGTGGATGAAGATACCGGCGAGGTAGTATCTATCGAACGTAATGATGTTGTGGTGGATCGTGAAGCTACGCTTGATGCGGAAAATATAGAAGATATTCTGGAATCAGGAACACAGCAAATACTGTTGCATCGTGAGGATCAGAATCTGAATGATTATGCAATTATTTACAATACGTTGCAAAAAGATCCGAGTAATTCGGAAAAAGAAGCCGTATTGTATATCTATCGTCAGTTGCGTAATGCAGAGCCTGCGGATGACGCAAGTGCGCGCGAAGTCATAACCAATTTGTTCTTTTCTGAAAAACGGTATGACCTCGGAGATGTCGGGCGTTTTCGTATTAATCGGAAGCTGAACCTTCAGATAAGCGATGATATTAAGGTTTTAACAAAAGAAGATATTATTGAGATCATTAAATATCTGATACAGTTGATCAACTCGAAAGCTGTTGTTGATGATATCGACCATTTGAGTAACCGCCGTGTTCGTACGGTTGGCGAGCAGCTTTATAATCAGTTTGGAATCGGTCTGGCCCGTATGTCACGTACGGTTCGTGAACGTATGAATGTTCGTGATAATGAGGTGTTTACTCCAATAGATCTGATCAATGCGAAAACAATTTCTTCCGTTGTGAACTCTTTCTTCGGGACGAATGCGCTATCGCAATTTATGGATCAGACTAATCCGTTAGCGGAAATTACCCATAAACGTCGTTTGTCCGCTTTGGGGCCGGGTGGTTTATCTCGTGACCGTGCGGGTTTTGAGGTTCGTGACGTGCATTATACGCATTATGGCCGCCTTTGTCCGATTGAAACGCCTGAAGGGCCGAATATCGGATTGATTTCTTCCCTTTGTGTGTATGCCAAAATTAATGATCTCGGATTTATAACTACACCGTACCGTAAAGTAGAAAACGGCCGTGTAGACTTTTCCGACAAAGCGTTGGAATATTATACTGCCGAAGAAGAAGAGGATAAGATCGTAGCACAGGGAAATGCTCCGCTTGACCCGGATGGTAAATTTATCCGTGACAGGGTAAAAGCGAGATTCGAAGCCGACTTCCCTGTTGTAGCGCCTGATGAAGTACATCTTATGGACGTGGCTCCTACACAGAT
>DOZP01000260.1:3310-5296 GCA_003517945.1 Porphyromonadaceae bacterium
GTTGTCGGAACCGGAATTGAAAGCCAGCTTGCACGTGATTCACGTACCCAGATTGTGGCAGAGGGATCCGGTGAAGTTATTTATGTGGATTCGACAACAATTAAGGTAAAATATGATCGTTCCGATGATGAGGAATTTGTAAGTTTTGAAAATGCAGTAAAAACATATACGATCCCGAAATGGCGTAAGACAAACCAGAGTACAACAGTCGACCTGCGTCCTATTTGTTCTCGTGGTCAACGTGTTGAGGAAGGCGAGATCCTGACCGAAGGTTATTCGATACAAAACGGGGAGCTGGCTCTGGGGCGTAATGTTAAAGTTGCGTATATGCCTTGGAAAGGTTACAATTATGAGGATGCCGTTGTTCTTAACGAACGTATTGTTCGTGAAGATATATTTACGTCGGTGCATGTAGACGAATATATTCTTGAAGTGCGCGAAACGAAACGCGGTATGGAAGAATTAACATCCGATATACCGAATGTCAGTGAAGAAGCTATTAAGGATTTGGACGAAAGAGGTATTGTCCGCGTAGGTGCGCGCATTAATCCCGGAGATATTATTATCGGTAAGATTACTCCGAAAGGGGAATCCGACCCTTCTCCAGAAGAGAAACTGTTGCGTGCGATCTTCGGTGATAAAGCCGGTGATGTGAAGGATGCATCGTTAAAAGCTACGCCTTCATTGCATGGGGTTGTTATTAATACCAGTTTGTTTTCCAGGATTATCAAGAAGAAAAACGGTCGCCAGACAGAAAAATCTGTTCTACCTAAACTTGAGGAAGAATATGATAAGAAAATGGCTGAATTGAAAGCTCTTCTTATAGAAAAACTGCTGACGCTTACCAATGGCAAGATATCACAGGGAGTAAAGGATTATCTGAATATGGATGTGATTGTTAAAGGATCCAAGTTTAACAAAAAAGCGCTTGAAGATCTTGATTACAATACAATTCAGGTAAGTAAATGGACATCTGATACACATACCAATGATTTGGTTAAAAGCCTTATATTGAACTATCTGAAGAAGTATAAGGAACTGGATGCGGAACTTCGCCGTAAAAAGTTTGACCTGACTATCGGTGATGAGTTACCAACAGGTATCATTCAGATTGCTAAGGTTTATGTGGCGAAGAAACGTAAGATACAGGTGGGAGATAAGATGGCCGGTCGTCACGGAAATAAGGGTATTGTGTCAAAAATAGTACGTCAGGAAGACATGCCGTTCCTTGAAGACGGAACGCCTGTGGATATCTGTTTAAATCCGCTGGGTGTGCCTTCACGTATGAATTTAGGGCAGATTTTTGAAGCTGTACTGGGTTGGGCAGGACAGACTTTGGGAGAAAAATTCGCTACTCCTATTTTTGACGGCGCTTCATTGGATGACCTGAATGCATGGACGGATAAAGCCGGTCTTCCGCGTTACGGAAAGACTTATTTGTATGACGGAGGAACCGGAGAGCGTTTTGACCAGCCGGCTACGGTAGGTGTGACGTACTTCCTGAAGTTAGGTCACATGGTTGATGATAAGATGCATGCGCGATCAATAGGTCCGTATTCATTAATTACACAACAACCGCTTGGAGGTAAGGCGCAATTCGGGGGCCAGCGTTTCGGGGAAATGGAAGTCTGGGCGATCGAAGCGTTTGGCGCATCACATATCCTTCAGGAGATTCTTACGGTGAAATCGGATGATGTGGTCGGACGTTCCAAGACATACGAAGCGATTGTTAAAGGCGAATCCATGCCTAAACCCGGAATTCCGGAATCACTGAACGTACTTCTTCATGAATTGAGAGGTTTGTGTTTGAGTTTTACATTAGAATAATTAACTCTTTATAAATCAATATAATAATATGGCATTCAGAAAAGATACAAAAATAAAGAGTGACTTTACAAAAATAACGATTGGGTTGGCATCGCCGGAGGAAATTCTGGAGAATTCACATGGCGAGGTGCTTAAACCGGAAACAATCAATTATCGTAC
>DOZP01000260.1:5312-5950 GCA_003517945.1 Porphyromonadaceae bacterium
AATTACGAATGTTATTGCGGTAAATATAAGCGTATCCGCTATAAGGGGATTGTTTGTGACCGGTGTGGTGTGGAAGTAACTGAAAAGAAAGTACGCCGTGAACGCACGGGACATATCCATTTGGTTGTACCTGTGGCACATATTTGGTATTTCCGTACATTGCCCAATAAGATCGGTTATTTGTTGGGGTTACCGACGAAAAAACTGGATTCAATTGTTTATTACGAGCGCTATGTCGTAATACAGAAAGGTATCGTGGATTCCGTAAACGAGTCGGATCTTTTGTCGGAAGAAGAATATCTTCAGATTATAGACAGTCTTCCCAAAGAAAATCAATTGCTGGAAGATACCGATCCGAATAAGTTCATTGCTAAAATAGGTGCGGAAGCGATCTATGAGTTGTTGGTACGTCTTGATCTGGATGCGCTTTCGTATGATTTGCGTAACCATGCGATGACGGATACATCCCAGCAACGTAAGAACGAAGCATTGAAACGTTTGCAGGTGGTGGAGTCTTTTCGTGCGTCGAAGGGACGTAACAAGCCGGAATGGATGATTGTAAAAGTAGTACCTGTCATTCCGCCGGAATTGCGTCCGCTTGTTCCGCTGGACGGAGGACGTTTTGCTACATCCGATTT
>DOZP01000260.1:6029-14185 GCA_003517945.1 Porphyromonadaceae bacterium
TGTTTGATAATTCACGTAAATCAAGTGCGGTCAAATCGGATGCTAATCGTCCGTTAAAATCGTTGTCTGATAGTCTGAAAGGTAAGCAAGGACGCTTCCGTCAGAATCTGTTAGGTAAGCGTGTTGACTATTCGGCCCGTTCGGTTATTGTGGTAGGGCCTGAGCTTAAAATGGGCGAATGTGGTATTCCTAAAGATATGGCGGCAGAGCTTTACAAGCCGTTTATTATTCGTAAGCTGATAGAGCGCGGTATTGTCAAGACTGTTAAATCGGCAAAGAAAATTGTAGATAGAAAAGAGCCTGTTGTCTGGGATATCCTGGAATATGTGATGAAGGGACATCCTGTACTTCTGAACCGTGCACCGACTTTGCACCGTCTTGGTATACAGGCATTTCAGCCGCGAATGATCGAAGGAAAGGCTATTCAGTTACACCCCTTGGCATGTACTGCATTCAATGCTGACTTCGATGGAGACCAGATGGCAGTTCATTTACCACTTGGTAATGAAGCTATTCTGGAAGCACAGATGTTGATGCTTGCTTCTCACAATATTCTTAATCCTGCAAACGGCGCTCCTATTACCGTGCCTTCACAGGATATGGTATTGGGATTGTATTATATTACAAAGACGCGTGTGGGAATGAAGGGGGAAGGACTTACATTCTACGGTCCGGAAGAGGCAACCATTGCATATAATGAGGGAAGACTTGGTATACATGCTATTATCAAAGTTTGTATTGAAGATGTTGATGAAAACGGTGAATTCGTAAAGAAAATAGTCGACACGAGTGTAGGCCGTCTGATGGTTAACGAATATATACCAAGGGAAGTCGGATTTATCAATGAGGTGTTAGGGAAGAAAGCTTTGCGTGATATCATCAGTAAGGTGATAAAAACGTGTGGTGTCGCCCGTACCTGCCAGTTCCTTGACGATATAAAAAATCTCGGATATTATATGGCTTTTAAAGGCGGATTGTCTTTCAATCTCGCTGATGTGATTATTCCGGAAGAAAAGGATGAATTTGTGAAAGAAGGATACGATGAGGTAGAACAAATCGTGTCAAACTATAGCATGGGATTTATCACAAACAATGAACGTTATAATCAGATTATTGATACATGGACGCATGTTAACAGCAAATTGTCAAAAGTCCTGATTGATAAATTGAGTTCGGATAATGACGGATTCAATTCTATCTTTATGATGATGGATTCCGGCGCCCGTGGTTCGAAAGAACAGATACGCCAGCTTTCCGGTATGCGTGGATTGATGGCTAAACCGCAAAAGAGCGGAAGCGATGGCGGCCAGATTATTGAAAATCCGATTTTGTCGAACTTTAAGGAAGGTTTGTCTGTGCTGGAATATTTTATTTCTACACACGGTGCGCGTAAAGGTTTGGCCGATACCGCATTGAAAACAGCGGATGCCGGATATCTGACACGCCGTCTTGTGGATGTTTCGCATGATGTGATTGTCAATGAGGAAGATTGCGGAACACTTCGCGGATTGACATGTACCGAGCTTAAAAATAATGAGGATGTGATTGCCAATCTTTATGAACGTATTCTCGGACGTGTTTCGGTTCATGATATCATTCATCCGCTAACCGGTAAAATAATTGTAAAAGCCGGAGAAGAAATACGTGAAAAGGAGGCGGAAGAAATACAAAATTCTCCGATTGAGAGTGTTGAAATACGTTCGGTGCTTACCTGTGAATCAAAGAAGGGAGTCTGTGCAAAATGTTACGGACGTAACCTTGCCACGGGCCAGATGGTTCAGAAAGGGGAGGTCGTCGGCGTGATTGCGGCACAGTCTATTGGTGAACCGGGTACGCAGCTTACGCTTCGTACGTTCCACGTCGGTGGTATCGCGTCAAATATTGTAACGGAAAACAGTCTTGTTTCAAAGTATGACGGTATTCTTGAAATCGATGAATTACGTACGGTTTATTCGGTTGATGATAAATGTAATGTGGTGGTGAGCCGTTTGGCTGAAATGCGTATTGTCGAACCAAATACGAAAATCGTTTTACATAATAATAATATCCCTTACGGTGCGAAGCTATTCTTTAATAGCGGAGATCTGGTTAAAAAGGGAGATAAGATTATGGAATGGGACCCGTTCAATGCTGTAATTATTGCTGAAGCGGATGGTAAGATCGCTTTTGACAGCATGGAAGAAAATATCACTTATAAGGTAGAAAGTGATGAAACTACAGGTTTGAAGGAGATGATTATTATAGAGTCTAAGGATAAAACGAAAGCACCTTCGGCTCATATTATCGACTCTAAGAAGAATATATTGAAGAATTATTCATTACCTCTGGGTGCTCACATCACGAAATTGGCAGGTGATCCGGTTAAGAGTGGTGAGGTATTGGTGAAGATACCCCGTGCTGTTGGTAAGACCGGCGATATCACCGGTGGTCTTCCCCGTGTGACGGAGTTGTTTGAAGCTCGTAATCCGTCTAATCCGGCGGTCGTATCGGAAATAGACGGGGAGATTACATTTGGTAAGATCAAACGTGGTAACCGTGAAATTATTGTCACTTCCAAATTGGGAGAAGAAAAGAAATATATGGTTCCATTGTCAAAACAGTTGTTGGTACAGGAAAACGATTACGTACGTGCAGGTATGCCGTTATCAGACGGTGCTATTACACCTGCGGATATTCTTGCCATTAAAGGTCCTACGGCTGTTCAGGAATATATTGTGAACGAAGTGCAGGATGTATACCGTCTGCAGGGAGTGAAGATTAACGATAAGCACTTTGAGGTGATTGTGCGTCAGATGATGCGTAAGGTAGAGGTCGTTGATCCGGGTGATACCCGCTTCCTTGAACAACAGGTCGTTGACAAACTTGAAATCATGGACGAAAACGACCGTATATGGGGTAAGAAAGTTGTTACGGATGCGGGTGATTCTCAGACTCTCAGGCCGGGACAGATTGTGACGGCACGTAAACTGAGAGATGAAAATAGCCAGTTGAAACGCCGTGATATGAGACACGTTCAGGTACGCGATGCGATTCCTGCTACGACGAACCAGATACTGCAGGGTATTACCCGTGCGGCGTTACAAACTTCGAGCTTTATGTCTGCCGCTTCATTCCAGGAAACGACAAAAGTATTGAATGAAGCTGCTATCAATGGAAAAACGGATTATCTGGAAGGATTGAAGGAGAATGTGATTTGCGGGCATCTCATACCGGCCGGTACGGGACAACGTGAATACGACCGTATCATTGTCGGTGCAAAGGATGAGTTTGACCGTAATGCTTCTGTCCGTAGTTCTGTTCGTTCAAGAGAAGATGATGGAATAAAGATGGAGTTTAAAGACTAAAAATCGTTTTTATCATTTCTTCAAAAATGTTTGATAACACACAAAAAGCATTAATTGCCGTTGCCGGAGATAAAGATTTATGTATTATTTCCAAAATGGCAAATCGTCACGGCCTGATTACCGGTGCTACCGGTACAGGTAAGACGTGTACGTTGCAGAATATGGCGGAGACGTTCAGTAATATGGGCGTTCCCGTCTTTGCGACGGACATTAAGGGTGATCTTTCCGGAGTTAGTAAAGCAGGTGGCGGTAATGTTAATTTGCAAAAAAGTGTAGATGCAAATAATTTGGCTTCCAGGGGCTTTGAATACCGGGGGTTTCCTGTTTGTTTTTGGGATATCTTTGGTGAACAGGGACATCCGTTGCGTACTACGGTATCTGAAATGGGCCCTTTGTTATTCAGTCGGTTGCTTGATTTGAATGATGTACAAAGCAGTGTGTTGACAATGGCTTTTCGTATAGCGGATGATGAGAATCTGCTTCTTTTGGATTTAAAAGATTTACGAAAGATGCTTGAACATATCGGTTCTGAACGTAATCAGTATACCGTAAAATATGGAAATGTATCTCCTGTAAGTATAGGGGCTATCCAACGAGGTCTATTGACGCTTGAAGAACAAGGCGGTGATAAATTTTTCGGTGAACCTGCATTGGATATTTTTGATTTTATGCAGACACAGGGAGGAAGGGGGATTATCAATATTCTGGAAGCGGATAAACTGATACGTTCGCCAAAGATTTATACTTCATTTCTTCTATATCTTTTGTCCGAGTTATTTGAAGAGTTACCGGAAGTCGGCGATTTGGACAAACCGAAGCTGGTTTTCTTTTTTGATGAGGCCCATATGTTATTCAATGATATATCGAAGGCTTTACTTGAAAAAATTGAACAGGTGGTACGGTTAATTCGTTCAAAAGGGGTTGGTATCTATTTCTGTACACAAAATCCGTTGGATGTACCTGAAACGATACTGGGTCAGATGGGTAATCGTGTGCAACATGCGTTGCGTGCTTTCACTCCCCGTGACCAGAAAGCGGTATCTACGGCCGCATCGACTTTTCGTCAGAATCCGGCATTTGATACGAAAAAAGTAATTACTGAGTTGGCTGTAGGAGAAGCGCTGGTCTCTTTTCTGGATGAAAAGGGAAGTCCTTCTGTTGTGGAACGGGCTGTTGTAGTGCCTCCGGAAGGACAAGCCGGGCCTATTACTCCTGATGAACGTCAGCGCCTAATGCGGACGTCTCTGGTATTTGGTAAATACGAACGTGTGATAGACCGGGAATCTGCTTTTGAAATATTGTCGGAACGGATAGATAGCGTGCAGCAGGCGAGAGAGGCGGCGGAACGTCAGAAAGAAGATGCTAAACTTCAGAAAGAACAGGAAAAGGCGGCGCTTCAGCAACAACGAGAACAGGCACGTCTGGAACGCGAAAAGAAACGTGAATGGAATAGCAGTGCGATGGGAAGCCTTACAAAAATGGTTTCTACTAAAGCAAAGCGTGAAGCCGTCAATACTTTATTCAAATTCGGACGCGGATTGCTTGGTTCCTTACTGAAAGGGAAATGATAAAATTGGCTCTCGGGCTTGATTTTTCGAATAGGCTATTCAGAAAATGATAATCTGAAATTATTCAATGTATATCAATAAAAAAATCCAAACATCTCTTTATTAGGTGTTTGGATTAGTTTTTGTTGTTCTACAAGGACTCGAACCTTGAATTTCAGGACCAGAATCTGACGTGTTACCATTACACCATAGAACAATTTGTTTTTTTTGACGGTGCAAAAGTATATTTTTTTTTTGTTTTTGCAAAATAATTGAGAAAATAAATTGAATTTGTTTTTGTGCCGGGTTCTGCGATTATCTTTAACTGGCACTGAGGACGGTGGCGTTTCGGCAATAAAAATAAACCGGATTTATTTTGTATTGCTCTCAACTTGCATTATCTTTGCACGTTGAGAATAAAAAAAGGATTATATATTGAATGAATCAAACTAATTTATTAGTGGAGGCAATCGTAAAAGGATTGCAGGAAAAAAAAGGACATGGCATTGTTGTTGTGGATTTAAGGGAGATACAGGGTGCAATATGTCAATATATGGTTATATGTGAAGGAAATAATCCTAATCAGATTTCATCTTTATCAGATTCAGTGTGGGAGATGGTTCATCATGACATTAAGGAAAAACCGGTTTCCGTGCAAGGGTTGCGTAATGCCCAATGGGTAGGTATGGATTATGGCACGGTTCTTGTCCATATATTCTTGCCTGAGACGCGCTCTTTTTATCGCCTCGAAAGTTTATGGGAAGATTCGAAAATTAAGAGAATTCCGGATATAGACTGATTTTATATGATTGTGGAAGTATACGTGATATGGAAGAAAAAAATAGAAATACACAAAAAAACAATAACGATAATATTCCGAAAAATCCAAACGGGAATAAGAAGTCAAGTTTTAGTTTATGGTGGATTTACGCGCTTATTTTTATACCGTTGATAACACTGTATCTTGTTAATGACTCATCATCCGCGAAAGAAATAGGTTGGACTGAATTCCAGCAAATGGTACGTGATGACGTGTTTGATGAAATGGTGGTTTTCAATAAGAAAAATGTGTTGGAAGCTACGGTTAAAAAAGATAAATATCAGGAGGTTTTTAAGCAGGATGCCTCCAAAGCGGAAGAACTTGGCGCCAAAGTACTGGTGAAAATTCCTTCGGCAGACAAATTTTCCGATTTTTATGACAAGGAAGTTTCGGAAAATAATATATCTGCCCGTGTTACTTATAAAGAGGGAGATGACATGTTATGGAATATCCTGATATCCATAGGACCTTTTGTTATTATCATCCTGATTTGGTTCTTAATTATGCGCCGTATGTCGGGAGGTGTAGGAGGCGGTGGAATGGGAGTGTTCAATGTCGGGAAATCCAAAGCGCAGCTTTTCGATAAAGACGGAACAAATAAGATTACATTTAAGGATGTGGCGGGCCTTTCCGAAGCCAAACAAGAGGTGGAAGAAATTGTATCATTTCTTAAAAACCCGGGTAAATATACGGAGCTTGGCGGGAAAATACCAAAAGGGGCTTTGTTGGTAGGTCCTCCGGGGACAGGTAAAACGTTATTGGCAAAAGCTGTGGCTGGTGAAGCGAATGTTCCTTTTTTTTCTCTTTCGGGTTCGGATTTTGTAGAAATGTTTGTCGGGGTGGGGGCTTCGCGTGTACGTGATTTATTTCGTCAGGCGAAAGAGAAATCTCCGTGTATTGTCTTTATTGATGAAATAGACGCGGTTGGTCGTGCCCGTGGGAAAAATGCGAATATGAATGCCAACGATGAGCGGGAAAATACGTTAAACCAGTTGCTGACGGAAATGGACGGTTTCGGATCGAACAGTGGTGTGATTATATTGGCTGCTACAAACCGGGCGGATGTATTGGATAAGGCATTACTGCGTGCAGGACGTTTCGATCGTCAGATACATGTGGAATTGCCGGATCTGAATGAAAGAAAAGAGATTTTTGCGGTTCATCTCCGTCCGATAAAAACGGATTCGAGTGTTGATATGGATTTTCTTGCGAAACAAACGCCGGGGTTTTCAGGTGCCGATATAGCAAATGTTTGTAATGAAGCTGCATTGATTGCGGCGCGTAATGGTAAGAAGTTTGTTCAGAAAGAAGATTTTATGAGTGCCGTAGACCGTATTGTAGGTGGTCTTGAAAAGCGGAGTAAGATCATGACGGAAAATGAGCGCAGGAGTATTGCCATTCATGAAGCGGGTCATGCGTCCCTGAGTTGGTTACTGGAACATGCGAATCCATTGGTGAAAGTTACAATTGTGCCGCGTGGTAAGGCGCTTGGGGCCGCATGGTATCTTCCTGAAGAGCGTCAGATAACGACGCGCGAGCAATTATTGGATGAAATGTGTGCTACGTTGGGTGGCCGTGCAGCCGAAGAGTTGTTTTTGGGAGATATTTCCACAGGAGCGTCTAATGATCTTGAACGGGTCACCAAACAGGCTTACGCCATGGTTGTTTATTTTGGTATGAGTCAAAAGATGCCGAATCTCAATTATTATGATTCTACGGGTCAGGATTGGGGGTTTACAAAGCCTTATAGTGAGGAGACGGCTAAAATGATTGATTATGAAGTGCAGCATATCGTTAATGAGCAATATGGACGGGCGAAACGTATGCTTTCCGAATATGCGGAGAAACATAGTCAACTGGCTGAACTTCTGCTCAAATCCGAAGTTATTTATACGGAAGATGTGGAGCATATTTTCGGAAAACGTCCATGGCTGTCCCGTAGTGAAGAGATTATGGAAAAGCAAAACGGAGAGAATAAATAAAAGGCAGGATATAGCGAGTGAAGTAAAGCGATTTAACCTTGAAAAACCTTATACAGAGAACACTTACCGGAATTGTATACGTTGCAATAATAGTAGCGGCCATTTGTATACATCCTTTTTTGTTTGCCGGTATATTTAGTCTTATTATCGGCTTGCTGATACATGAATTTTATACATTACTGAAGTATGAAAGCCCGTTTTGGGTGAGATGTCTCGGTATATTTGGAGGAATGTATTTGCCGGTTGCTTCGTGTTTATATGCCGGAAATTATGTCGGACATCTTGTTTTTATACCTTATCTGATTATTTTACTCACATTGTTAATATCCGGATTATATGTTCACAATTTGAATCCGGTAAATCAATGGGGTATTATATTATTTGCACAATGTTATTGCGCGGGAACGATATCCTTACTGTGTTTTATTCCTTATATGATTTCGCCGGCTTATAATCCGATGCC
>DOZP01000260.1:14207-19796 GCA_003517945.1 Porphyromonadaceae bacterium
TGGAAGGGGAAACACCGGTTATTTCAGCGTATTTCTCCTCATAAATCCTGGGAGGGTTTTTTAGGAGGTCTTTTCATTGTAATTACAACATCGTTGTGTTTTGCCTGTTTTTATCATGAACTGACTTGGTATCAATGGCTGATTTTTGCTCTTGTTACGGTAATTTTTGCAACCTGGGGTGATTTGATCGAATCATTACTTAAACGTACTTATGGAGTGAAAGATTCGGGGAAAATATTGCCTGGGCATGGTGGTATGCTGGACCGTTTTGATAGTGCCATACTTGCTTCGCCATCTGTCTATATCTATTTCGAGCTTCTTATTCGAAATTGAATGTTAAGACTACCATACGCGTTGTAGCTTTTGATAATGCGTCTGTAAAAATTTTGTCGGTTTCATTATTCAGATCATCCCGGTTTTTATCCAAAATATCCGCTAATCCGAATTTGAATTTTATTTCCGGCGCTAATTTAAAGAAACGCATGTAAATATTACAGCCGAAGCCAAATTCAAATCCATAGTCAATAGGTTTCAACAAAAGTTCATTACCTTTTTTACGTCCGAGGTCTATAGCTCCGTATACGCCGCCTATGATATATGGACGACAGTTATTAAGGCGTACGGATGAAATTTTAAGATCCAAAGGAATGGACAGGTAATTGGAGCGAATACCCACCTTTATTTCTTCTTCGCTTGTTGATTCCTTGTAATATATGGTCTTGTCTCCAAAATGAATCGTTGGAGTCAGCCTCAGGTTCATATAGGGGTTGAGAAACAAGTCTCCGATTACACCTACGCTGAATCCGGGTGAATAACCGGGTATCTCGGCAAACCATGTTTCTCCGCCGGGTGTGATATTCCCGTTATTTGTAAGAATCAGATCTTGCGCGTGTAGTCCTACATGGAAACCGAAATGATACAACTTATGGTCGGCATAAGGCTGATGCTGCACTTTCCGTTTTTGGGAAAACAACGGAAAGGCCCATAGAGCGAATGTAATTATGAATACTAATTTTTTCAAAAATCCTGTTTGTTTACATGTAATAACGTAGAGAATGCAAAGATATTGTATTTGTAAAAAATCGAAAATGTTATTTGCATATAAAAAATAATGATATATCTTTGTCAGCCTGAAAAGGGAATTCAGAGTGTTTTCCATATTCTCTTTATGAAAAATATTAATAACTAAACAGAAAAAAGATTATGGCTTACGTGATTAAAGAAGATTGTATTGCTTGCGGTACATGTATTGATGAATGTCCTGTCGGAGCTATTTCAGAAGGCGATATTTACACGATCGATGCTGAAATGTGTACAGATTGTGGAGCATGCGCTGATGTCTGCCCCACTGAAGCTATTCATCCTGCATAATACAGGTCAGACGTTTNNATGCTATTCCGCTCTTTTTTCATTTTGTTACCTGAAGCATATGGATAACATTTTATTCAGTCACCATACTTACTCTTCATTAGAAGTCGGACCTTGCGCTTTGTCCGGGCTATCTTCTTTTGGAGATGATTCTGTATTTTTCCCTTTTATATAACGGATGATTTCATTCATGCCGTCCATAAATTTATCAAAATCTTCTTTATAAAGAAAGATCTTGTGCTTCTCAAAAGTAACCGGTTCTCCTTCTTTTATCTGGCTTCTTTTGCTTTCCGTAATCGCAATGAACAAATCTTCTTTCAGATTCTTTTTTACGTCCAGATAATAAATCCGCTTACCTGCTTTGATGGCTTTGGAATATACAATTTCCTTATCCCCAAGGCTTCCGCTTGTTTTGTTAGTTAATTCTTCCATAATCATATCCTCCTCTCGTTAACGAATTTGACCTCAAATGTGTAAATTTTTTATTAAAAAAACAAGTATTTTTCGAAAAACTTGTTTTTTTCGAATATTATATATTATCTTCGTGCCCTGATTATTGAATTTAGCTGTCCTTTAACTACTGATGATTAATCGAATTTTAATCCGTATAAAAGTTTTGCAGATAGTATATGCATACTATCAAAAAGGTAATAATGATCTCCGAGTGGCGGAAAATGAATTGCTATTGAGTTTGAGGCGTTCGTATGATTTATATCATTATTTTTTACTGCTTATTGTGGAGGTGACCCGTATGTATGAGCGTTTGATCGAAGTGCGACGTAATAAATACCGTCCTACGGATGAGGAAAAAAATCCGGATATGCGTTTACAGAACAATCGTCTGGCTGCTCAGATAGCTGAAAATGAAGATCTTCAGAAGTATAATAAGGAGCATGGCATCTCGTGGGTTGATGATATGGACTTTGTCAAAAAAATACTGGAGACGATTCTTAAGTCCGATATATATAAAGAGTATGTGAATAGTGAAACAGACTCTTATGAAGCGGATCGTGAATTCTGGCGACTTGTTTTCAAGCGTATTATTTCCAATAATGAATATGTAGAAGATTATTTGGAAGAAAAGAGTATTTATTGGAATGAAGATGTGGATATCATTGAATCGTTTGTTGTCAAAACAATTAAACGGTTTGATGAGAAAGCCGGAAGTAAACAGGAGTTGATACCGATGTTTTATAATAATGATGACTATGATTATGTTATAAAGTTATTTCGCCAGACACTTTTGCACGGAGATGAATACCGTGAGCGGATTAATAAGCACATGAAAAACTGGGAGTCGGAACGCGTAGCCAACATGGATCTTGTGATTATGCAGATCGCTATCGCCGAGATTCTGAATTTTCCTACCATACCAATCAGTGTTACACTTAATGAATACATTGATGCCGCAAAATATTACAGTACTCCAAAAAGTGGGATTTTTATAAATGGGGTACTTGATTCTATTATTGAGGAATTGAAAACAGAAAAACGTTTGATGAAAAACTAATATGGGAACGAGCCTGTTTTTGCATAGTTCCGTACTTATTACTATCTTTGTCATTCCGTAAGTAGAAATTTTAAACAGAAAAACAATGAATCTCTTATCAAAAGTATTATTGCAGGTGGCAGATCCTGCAGCAGGCGGTACAGGTGGATCATATATGGGTATATTGATGATTGTGGCTATGGTAGCTATTTTCTATTTTTTTATGATCAGACCACAGCAAAAACGCCAGAAAGATATACAGAAAGCGCGTGAAGCCATGAAGGTTGGCGATAAGGTTGTAACGGCCGGCGGAATACACGGAAGGATTAAGGAAGTGTCTGAACATTCAATGCTTATAGAAGTTGCAGACGGTGTTCGTATTCGTGTTGATAAAGCGTCGGTTTATGCTTCTCCGGAAGATATTCAATCCAAAGCATAACATAAAGATTATTGCCGGTCATGCAGAGTAAATTCATATCTGCATTGAAATCAATGTTCCGGAATACGGGGGATTTTTTTCGTAAGCAGCAGTGGAAAGAAATTTTGATATTTCTTTTTTTCTTATTGTTGTCTTCCGGCTTTTGGCTTTTACAAACTTTGCAGCAGAATTACGAACGGAAGATAGAGTTGCCTGTACGCTATAAAAATATTCCTTCGGAATGGATTCTTCAGGAAGATAATCCCGGAAAAATAAGTATACAGGTAAAGGATAAAGGTACTACTTTGATATACTATTTGTGGAAGGCGAATTTTTCTCCTGTGGATATATCCGTCTCTGATTTATATAAGTCTTCCGATCAGTCTCTCCGTGTCACTACCCGGATGCTTGAGACCATGCTGTCAAAACAGATGATCGCTTCAACTTCCATTCTTTCCATAGAGCCACGTGAAATTGTCATTAAGTATGATTCTTTAAGCAGTCGTCTGGTGCCTGTTGTCGTGAATGTCGTTGTTCAGACCAAACCCGGTTTTCAGGTATCCGACAGTATTCGGGTATCACATCCGGAAATACATATATATGGTAGCAGTAAAATGCTTGATACGTTGGATCATATAAGTACTAAACCGGCTAAGATCGAAAATGTTTCGGGAAAGAAAGAGCTTACGGTTGCATTGGATTTGCCTGCAGGTGTAAAATCGGATTATGAAACTGTAAAACTTACCATCCCGGTAGAAGAATATACCGAAAAAAGAATCCATTTACCGGTATTATGTCCGGATATTCCCTCCGGCTATGCATTGCGCGTATTCCCTTCAAGAGTTGAAGTCGTATGCGATATACCTTTATCCTTATTTAAGGAGCTGACGGAAGATGAGTTTGAGATACAAATTCCGTTTTGTGAATTCCAGGAATATCAGTCTACGGGTAAATTACCGGTCAGGCTTGCGAAAAAACCATCCTGGGTTGTAAATACAGTGATCATACCCGACGAGGTAGAATTTATTATCGAACAGTTAAAGCATGATTAAAATAGGTATTACAGGAGGGATAGGAAGTGGAAAATCTGTTGTTTCATCACTGCTCAGGATGAATAAGATTCCTGTTTATGTGGCAGATACGGAGAGTAAACGACTTTCGGATACGTCGCCGGTAATACGTAAAAAACTGGTCGATTTATTTGGTAACGATATTTATGTGAATGATATGCTTGACAGGAAACGTCTTGCTTCATTTGTCTTTTCCAATGAACATGTCCTTAAAAAAGTAAATGAAATCATTCACCCTGTTGTTAAAAAAGATTTTCAGACTTGGGAAAAACAGCAAAAAGGGACGATGTGCGCTATTGAGTCTGCTATTTTATTTGAATCCGGATTTGATAAAACAGTTGATATGGTTCTCTTGGTGTATGCCCCGGTAGAACTCAGGCTGACACGCGCAATGGTACGTGACGGTGTAACCGAAGCGGACATAATGAAACGGATGAATCGTCAGATACCGGAAGAATTGAAACGCAAAAAGGCTGATTACGTTATTGTCAATGACGATGTTCAGGCTTTAATCCCTCAGTTGGATCGTTTTCTGAAATTATTGGCCAAAAAATAAAGTTTATTTCAGCATTAAGCAGCAGGTTATACGTCCGGAGTTGACTCCGTATTTTCGTGCGGAAAACACCGTACCGGAATTTTTGAAAGTACATATATTTGAAGTATCATAGTCTTCTTTGGATATACTGGGAACTAAGGCCTACTATTTGCCGATAAAAATAAATAAAACCATGGAAAATGCTTATAAATATACGTATTTTTTTTTACTTTTGCGATCAATTCGTTGTTCTCCGGATTATAAAAATTAAAAATATATAGTTATGAATGAAGAAATAAAGCAGATAGCCGAACGGTTGAAAGGGCTTCGGGATGCATTGGAAATAAGTGTGGAAGATGTGGCTGGGGCATGTAAGATCTCGCCGGAGGAATACCTTGCGCTTGAGAGCGGAACAGTAGATATATCAGTAAGTATACTTCATAATATATCACAGGTATATGGAGTCGAATTGACAACGCTTATGTTTGGCGACGAACCGAAGATGAGCGCTTACTTTGTGACCCGTAAAGGAAAGGGTATTTCGGTGGAACGGACAAAAGCGTATAAGTACCAGTCGCTTGCAGCAGGTTTTTCAAATCGGAAAGCGGATCCTTTCATGGTTACTGTTCATCCGAAACCGGAAGATGAACCGATATACCTGAATACGCATTCCGGACAGGAGTATAATTATGTAATAAATGGTCGTATG
>DOZP01000260.1:19822-23462 GCA_003517945.1 Porphyromonadaceae bacterium
CCACATGGCATGAGGGCGCTGGATGATGAAGAGGTAAGATTTCTGGCAGTTATATTGTAACTATTTGAGCATATCCATATTGAACTTTAAATTTATTAAATACAGAACTTGAAAGATGTTAGAAAAATTTTTGGCGCAGACAACGTTTGAATCGCAGGAAGATTTCAAAAAAAATTTTAAAATAATCGTACCGGAAAATTTTAATTACGGTTATGATGTTGTTGATGTATGGGCGGAAAAGGAACCGGATAAAAAAGCGTTATGCTGGACAAACGATCAGGGTGACCATATTGATTTCTCATTTGCGGAAATAAAAAAATACACGGATCGGACTGCTTCGTATTTTCAGTCGTTGGGTATTGGTCGCGGAGATATGGTGATGCTGATCCTAAAGCGCCGGTTTGAGTTTTGGTTTTCTATCATCGCATTACACAAGCTCGGGGCGGTCGTTATTCCGGCAACACATCTGCTGACAAAAAAAGACATTGTATATCGTGCGAATGCGGCTGATATAAAGATGATTGTATGTGCTGGTGAAGATGTGATCCAGCATCACATAAAAGAAGCGATGCCCGATTCGCCAACCGTGAAGAAATTGGTGTCCGTAGGACCTGTTATTGCGGATGGGTTTGATGACTTTCATAAAGGTATTGAAAATGCCGCGCCTTTTGTTCGTCCGGAAAATGTAAATACAAATGAGGATACTTCTTTGATGTATTTTACTTCGGGTACGTCAGGCGAGCCTAAGATGGTGATTCATGATTACCTGTATCCGTTGGGACATATAACAACCGGTAGCTACTGGCATAATCTTCATGAAGACAGTTTGCACTTAACAATAGCGGATACCGGTTGGGGAAAGGCTGTTTGGGGTAAATTATACGGACAATGGATTGCCGGCGCTACGGTTTTCGTATATGACCACGAAAAATTTGCTCCCGCCGATATGTTGCGTATGATACAGGATTACAGGATTACATCTCTTTGTGCGCCTCCTACTATTTTCCGATTTCTCATACGTGAAGATGTGACCAAATATGATTTGTCATCTCTGAAATATTGTACAATTGCAGGGGAAGCTCTTAATCCTGCGGTTTTTGAAGCTTTTTATAAACTTACCGGGGTCAAATTGATGGAAGGTTTCGGTCAGACGGAAACTACTTTGACGATATGTACATTTCCATGGACAACTCCTAAGCCCGGTTCGATGGGACTTCCTAATCCTCAATATGAGGTGGATCTTTTACGCCCTGACGGAACAAATGCGGAAGACGGCGAACAGGGTGAAATTGTAGTTCGTATCGGGGAAAAGAAGCCTATCGGTTTGTTTAAAGAGTATTATCGTGATCCCGAACGTACGCACGAGGCGATGCATGACGGTTATTATTATACTGGAGATGTAGCATGGCGTGATGAAGACGGTTATTATTGGTTTGTAGGACGGGCTGATGATGTCATAAAAAGTTCGGGCTATCGTATTGGCCCGTTTGAAGTGGAAAGCGCCCTGATGACGCATCCGGCAGTTGTGGAGTGTGCCGTAACCGGCGTACCTGACGAAATCCGCGGACAAATTGTGAAAGCAACAATCATTCTTTCAAAAGAATATAAAGATAAAGCAGGTGATGAGCTGATAAAAGAAATTCAGGATCATGTCAAACGTGTAACCGCACCTTATAAATATCCGCGTATTGTAGAATTTGTAAATGAATTGCCCAAAACGATCAGCGGAAAGATCCGGCGCGTGGAAATACGTTCGAAGGATGATAACAAAGATTCATAAGAAGTAGTATCAGAAACGAATGAGGGAGGCTGAACCGATTTTCGGGACAGCCTCCCTCATTTTTTTATTCTTCGTATTTATAATCAACTGATCCGTTGATCTGACATGTTGCCGTATTGTTTATGTAATATTGGTCGCCACTTTTCTTTAGAGTATAGGCAACTACCCGGCAGTTTGAATAATTTATGGTTCGGTCTGTAACGGTTTTGCCCAGTGGAATGGAAAAACTTCCAGTGACCTCTTCTCCGTTTTGTATTACGCCCAGTGGTTTGCCGGCATAGGGTTTATAACCAGGCATCGTATAGGTAGCCACAGCATGGTTTACATAATTATCATCCCATACCGTATTGTCCTTTGAACCGTTGATATATATAGTCTGTCTTTTTACGACATTGTCTTCTACGATAAAAGCGTAAAGCCTGTATTCATCCGTTTCGTTTACTTTTACTTTTAGTTTGACGTTTATGCTGTTATCCGTCTTTTCCGATACGATAGCAATTCCTGATGTGGCAGGATGCAGTTGTTTCATTGATATGGATAATTCACGAATTTTTTCAGCAGAACGCGGTAATGTGTTGCTGAGGTCTAATATACCGAAAGGCACTCCGGACCAATTAAAATATTCCAGAAAATCCTCCGCATTGACATCCGTACTTCCCAATCCGCTATTAGAGCGATGCAACGATATGATGTGTATCCGGTCGGAATATTGTTCTTTTACCTGATGGAAGGCGGAAATCATCTGGGGAGAGTATCCGCACCATGTTGCAACGACCTCCATCGCGCAGGATTGTTTGTAAAAATTTGCACTGTGGACGGTTATACCTATGTCTTCCGATTGTATACCGGCATATTGCGCGTAAAAGGAATATGTGCCTTGCAGATAGGTTGAAAATTGATATTCCGTAAGTTTGGTATCTTTCGGTTCGCCTCTCATATAAATTTCCGCATCGTTCACTTGTATGCCGTCTGCAAGTACGGAAAATGTTGCGGCGTCAATGCCTGTTGACTTCAGTATGTTTTTGTCGACCGAAATAGTAACGCTTGCCGGTATTACTTCTATTTCTATTACGTTGGATATTCGTTCTTCAAAAGTTGCGTAAATCGAATAACTGCCGAATGATGAAGGGGTGAATGTATTACTGTTGAAGACTTCTTCTTTGCCGTTACATGTAACGTACAGAGCGATAGAAGACGATACATCGGTCATATCATCGGATATTGCGGTGAAAATCACTTCTTCGCCTGTTTTTATTGTCGTTTTGTCGGACGTTAGTGTCAGGACAAATGGAGTTACCGTTATGGTAATTGCGTTTGAGACTTGTTCCTTATATCTACAGTGAAATTCATATAAGCCAACTTTTTCAGTCGTGAACGTGTTGTTTTCCAACACGACTTCAGTATCGCCGTTTTGATAAAAAATCTCGGCATCGCCGGTTACATTTTCGCCATCGGCTGTTACGGAAAAGGTAACGGAATTTTTGCCGTTTGCTTTCAATAAAGTCGTATCTGCGCTTAGTACCAATACGGTAGGCCTTGCATTTATTTGTATCTCCGGTGACCTGAGACCTTTGTACGTTGCATAAAAATGATGTATTCCGGAGATGTTGGTAGAAAAAGTTTTTCCGGAAAGAGTATGGTTCTCTTCCTTGTATATTATCTCGGTTTCCTGATAGGAACTTATGTCTTTTCCATCCGCATGGATGGAAAAAGTAACGATCTCATTACCATCGGATTTGAATTCATTCTTGTCAGCGGATAAGATGATGTTTTGCGGATTTTCATTTTCCGATCCGTCAGTATCGGAACATCCTGAAAGCGCAATCGTAAGAGTGTATAACAGGCAAAACAGGTTTATAA
>DOZP01000260.1:23470-23830 GCA_003517945.1 Porphyromonadaceae bacterium
GTAAAATGGAACAATTTTCTTCTTTTTTTGATGCAAAAGTAGGCGTTTTTCTTCAGATAGGCGAAAATTCAATAGGTAAAAAATGTTTAATTCCTTTTTGTCCATCTCCTTACTTGTACTATATTTGTAGCTTGATTTTAAGATTATGTTTCAATATAAGCGAATAGCTGTAAAAGTAGGGAGTAATGTTCTGACGCGTCCTGACGGAACATTAGATATTACACGTATGTCTGCATTGGTTGATCAGATTGCGGAATTGTATCGAAACGGCATTGCAGTCGTTTTGATATCTTCGGGTGCGGTGGCTTCCGGACGCAGTGAGGTCAGGCCCGATAAGAAACTGGATGCTGTTTCCGCGCG
>DOZP01000260.1:23851-30808 GCA_003517945.1 Porphyromonadaceae bacterium
ACATCGTATTCCGTGCGGACAGGTACTTACAACGAAAGAGAATTTTGGTTCGCGCCGTCATTACCTGAATCAGAAACACTGTATGGAAGTGATGCTTGAAAACGGCGTTATTCCGATTGTAAATGAAAATGACGCTGTATCGGTGACCGAACTGATGTTTACCGATAATGACGAGTTGTCGGGTCTTATTGCGGCGATGATGGGTATGGATGCGCTTGTCATACTTAGTAATGTTGACGGAATATACGACGGTGATCCGTCTGATCCCGGATCGGCGGTAATAAAAGAAATAACGGATTCCTGTCGTGAAATGTCATCTTATATTCAGACCGGAAAGTCACAGTTCGGACGTGGCGGTATGCTGACAAAGTGCAATATAGCCAGGAAAGTAGCTGATGAAGGGATTGCCGTAGTTATTGCCAATGGCGCCCGTAACAATATATTGCCGGAAGTGCTTAAGAACGAAACGAATGTTGTTTGTACGCGCTTTCGTCCGTCATTGAAACCGGTAAGCAATATCAAAAAATGGATTGCCCATTCCGAAGGATTTGCGAAAGGAGAAGTGTATGTGAATGATGGCGCGCGCGATGCCTTGCTTCAACCTAAGGCAACGAGTGTTCTGTTTGTCGGAGTGACACGTATAGAAGGAGATTTTGAGAAGGATGATATTGTCAGGATCCTGGATGAGTCCGGCCGGCAGATCGGTGTTGGATGCGCAGGGTATAATAGTAAAGAGGCGTCTGTTCGTATCGGTAAGCGTTCAAATAAACCGCTTGTCCATTATGATTATCTCTATATTGAAGGATAGGCTTTTATGGGAATGCTGATAAGAATGATAACGAAAAGTTGTGGATATGGAATACATGGATAAGATAAAAGAAGCTGCCGCAGCGGTAAAAGTATTGATCAATATAAGTGATGTACAAATCAATGAAGTGCTTACGGATACGGCTGCCGCGTTGTTAGCGGAAAAAGAATCTGTGATGGAAGCAAATAAAGCGGATTTGTTAAAAATGGATCCGTCTGATCCGAAGTATGATCGCCTGAAGTTAACGCCGGAGCGTATTGAGGGTATTGCCGGCGATATGCGGCAGGTATCATTGCTCCCGTCTCCACTGAATAAAGTGTTAAGCGAATCGGTGCGTCCTAACGGAATGAGGATACGAAAGGTTTCGGTACCTTTCGGCGTGATAGGGGTGATTTATGAAGCGCGCCCCAATGTCACGTTTGATGTTTTTTCCCTGTGTTTAAAATCAGGGAATGTTTGTTTGCTGAAAGGCGGATCCGATGCCGATAGCTCAAACCGCGCACTGGTGGCTATCATACACAAGGTATTGGAAAGGCATCATATAAATCCTGCCGTATGCACATTATTGCCGCCGGGGCATGAAGCTACCGCTGCACTGTTGCAGGCGGTCGGTTGGGTTGATCTGGTTATACCGCGTGGCAGTAGTTCTTTGATAAATTATGTACGTGAAAATGCCAGAGTGCCTGTTATTGAGACGGGAGCCGGTATCTGTCATACTTATTTTGATAAAGACGGGGATAGGGAAAAAGGACGCGAGATTGTAAATAATGCCAAAACACGTCGTGTCAGCGTATGTAATGCGTTGGATTGCCTTGTTATCCACCATGAACGTTTGGAAAATTTGCCTTATATATGTAGCAAACTTGCCGACAGTCATGTGACGATATATGCAGATGAGCTCTCATTGAAAGCATTGTCCGGATATTATCCGGAATCATTATTACAGCCGTCGACCCCGGAGAGTTACGGCACGGAGTTTCTGGATTATAAAATGAGTATACGCACGGTTCATACAATGGAAGAAGCGTTGGAACACATTGCGGATTATAGTTCAAAACACAGTGAATGTATCATTACCGAATCTGCAGAAGCTGCGCGTATATTTGAGCGACAGGTAGATGCGGCATGTGTATATACGAATGTGTCAACTGCGTTTACCGATGGCGCACAGTTTGGATTCGGGGCGGAAATCGGTATCAGTACACAGAAAATGCACGCGAGAGGACCTATGGCGTTACCCGAACTGACCACATACAAATATGTAATAGACGGAAACGGACAAATACGAACTTAAGTATTGTTTTTTTAACAATTGATAGATGCAGCGTTTTTTAAAATTGTGCATCTTAGCATAATGTAATATTTTTATTAATAAATTAATTAAATGCATGAATTATGAGAAAAGAGTCTAAATTAAAGCACTTGTTTGTATCATTGATGATACTGGGATGTTCGTTCGGTTATACAGCTTGTAGTAGTGATGACGATCCGGCGAAAGAACCGGCACTAACTGATGTTTATGGTGAGTATTCAGGTAAGATGGTTACCAATATGTCAACTTATGCAGCTCTGTCGGAAAGTACTGAAACCGGTATTGACATTACGGCAACGGTAAACAATGACACTGTATCTTTTGCAAAGTTTCCGGTGGATGGTATTATTCAGGCGGTTGTTCCGGAAGGAGCAGAGGCCATTATTGAAAATCTTGGGGATATTAAATATGTGATCGAATATGAAGCCGAATTTAACGCGGCTAAAGATAGCATTTTCATGACGTTTGCTCCGGAACCTCTTGAATTATTCATTCCTATAGGAGGTTCGATTATACCGACTATTGTGAAGGTTGAAGTATCAGCTGATACTAAAGGCAAATATGCTATTGATGATAAAAATCTGATATTTGCAATCAAGGCAACAAGTGTAACCGTTAATGGCACTGTGATTCCATTTCCTGAAACTCAATTCATTTTTAATATGAATAAGAAATAATTTAGTAGAATCCGTTTGAAGAAATAAAATAGGGTTGGCTATTGAAGTCGATCCTATTTTTGTTATCCAACAACAACGCCGGGACAATAGAGGTTGATGCTATTTCGTCATTATAATTTGCGAATATAGGGGATTTTTCCGAAATTGCGCTCCGTTAAAAAAATAGATTATGAGAAATTTTACAAACGTACAGGACATAGGTGATATCAAACAGGCTGTTAAAGAGGCTTTTGTGATAAAGAATGATCGTTTTAAAAACGTTGATCTCGGAAGGAATAAGACCCTGATGATGATATTTTTTAATGCGAGTCTCCGGACCCGCCTGAGTACGCAAAAGGCAGCGATGAACTTAGGTATGAATACAATTGTACTGGATCTTAATCATGGCGCCTGGAAGCTCGAAACCGAACGTGGGGTGATCATGGATGGAGACAAACCGGAACATATCCTGGAGGCTATACCGGTAATGGGTTGTTATTGTGATCTGATCGGTGTTCGTTCATTTGCCCGGTTTGAAAGTAAGGAGGATGATTATAATGAGGTTATACTGAATCAGTTTATAGAATATTCGGGACGTCCCGTATTCAGTATGGAAGCTGCAACGCGCCATCCGTTACAGAGTTATGCTGACCTGATTACGATTGAAGAATATAAAAAAACGGAGCGTCCGAAAGTGGTCATGACCTGGGCGCCGCATCCGCGTGTTCTTCCGCAGGCTGTTCCCAATAGTTTTGCCGAATGGATGAATGCTACGGATTATGAATTTGTTATTACACATCCCGAAGGTTATGAATTGGATCCTGCATTTGTTGGTCGTGCGCATGTTGAATATGATCAACGGAAAGCATTTGAAGGGGCTGATTTTATATATGCAAAAAACTGGTCGGCATACAGAGATCCCAATTACGGACAAATATTGAGTACAGACCGTTCCTGGACAGTTGATACGGAGAAAATGGCCTTGACAGATAACGCTTATTTTATGCATTGTCTTCCTGTTCGCCGCAATATGATTGTGACGGATGATGTCATTGAAAGTCCGCAAAGTATTGTTATTTCCGAAGCGGCCAATCGTGAGATTTCAGCTCAGGCAGTATTGAAAAAGATGCTGGAAAGTATTGGTTGATGTTCAGCCACAGAAATAAAAATATCCGGTTGGAGTGTATAGATGCTTCCAACCGGATATTTTTTTGTTCCTGCAGGGTAAATTAAGCTTCTCCGGGTATGCTTCCTATAGGGGGAATGAGTTCGCCAAACGAAATATTATTGTTTCCTCCGTTTTTTGCCATATCTTCAAATTTTTGTATGTTATCCTGCAAGGCAAATAATAGTCTTTTTGCATTGTCCGGAGTCAGAATAATACGACTTTTTACCTTTGCTTTCTGCGTACCCGGTACTACACATATAAAATCAATTATAAATTCTGATGAAGAATGTGCAATGATCGCTAAATTGGAATAAGTGCCCTGTGCAACTTCATCTGTCAGTTCTACCTGAATCTGATTTTGTTTCTGATTGTTATTATCCATAAATACTGATATTTTTAGTTGTATTGTTTCTGGTGGCAAAAATACATTTTACTTTTGAAAAAATTTGCCTCTTTCAAAAAAATCGTTAGTTTTGTGCTGTTATTTTTTTGATAAGAACAGAATTGCAAAGAATGAAAATAAAAATATCAATAGCCGGTTTATTTTTGTGTGCCTTGGTAGCAACAGCACAAACAAAAGTAGAAAAGGTGGTGCCGACGAAAGCTTCGGGAGACGGTATTACTTATTCACTGCCTAAAACTTCGTTTGTGGTGAATGCGGAGATTACAAAGATAACAGAAAAGGCCGGACCTTATTACAGGTATGCAGAACGTTACCTGGGGGTGAAAGATGTTGTAACGGAAGATGCCGTTTATTATGAATTGGGAAAGATCACCTTGTTGAATAAAGGTGTTCCTGATCCTGATAATATGTATAAAATCGAATTCAGACAAAAGACAGTGGCTCCTTTTGCTTATCTCACATCGGATGGTTTGTTATGCGCCATTAACGAAGTCTATACTCCCGATGAACAACCGGAAGAGATTAAATCTGAGAAAAGCGGCTCCAGTATTCCCCCGGCTTCTTCGGTTTATACGGAAGATTTATTAATGGCCGGCTCGGTTGCCAGACAGGCTGAGGTTGCCGCCAAACAAATATACCGTTTGCGGGAAAGCCGTACCGATATATTGACCGGCGACGCAGATAACCTGCCGCCGGATGGTGAGGCGATGAAGATTGTTATTTCAAAGCTGGAAGATCAGGAAAAAGCGTTAACGAAACTTTTTACAGGTACGGAAATGCGCGAAACGTTCTACTATGATGTTTCTATCATGCCGGAAGACGAATTAGACCGTGAAGTGCTGTTTCGTTTTTCGTCGAAGCTCGGTATTCTGGATGATGATGATTTGGGGGGTGAACCTGTTTATATGAATTTGACAGCGTTGGAGCGCGCTCCCGAACTTGATCCGAAAGAAGCGGAAAAAAAAGAAAAGTTACTTAGGGGAGTTGTGTATAATGTTCCGGGAAGGGCGCGGGTAGAAATCATACGAAATAATACAAGTGTTTTGAAAAAAGATGTGCCTGTTGTTCAGTTTGGTACGCAGGAGGTACTGGCTCCGGTTATTCTGGAAGACAAAAAGGAGCCGGTAAAAGTTGTTTTTTATCCGGAAACGGGTGCGATCAGACAAATTTCAAAGTAGTAGTTCAAATTCTAATCATTTAAATCTTATATCATGTTCAAAGATCATCCTAAAGGATTACTTGGCGCGGCTCTGTCAAATATGGGCGAGCGTTTTGGCTTTTATATTATGATGGCTATTCTGACATTATTTATTTCTGCTAAATTTGGTTTGTCGGAAACCACAACCGGATATATTTATTCCGCTTTTTATGCTTCTATTTATTTATTGGCATTGGTCGGCGGATTGATAGCCGATAAAACAAAAAATTATAAAGGAACGATACTTATCGGTATCGTCTTAATGGCTGTCGGTTATCTGATTATAGCTGTTCCTACGCCGACTCCCGTGCCAAGCATGGGGCTATACCTGACGATAACCTGTGTGGGGCTTTTGGTTATTTCGTTCGGGAACGGTTTGTTTAAAGGAAATCTTCAGGCTTTGGTCGGACAGATGTATGATAATCCCAAGTATGCCGGTAAAAGAGATGCCGGATTCCAGATATTTTATATGTTCATAAATATTGGCGCTATGTTTGCCCCGTTTATTGCGATCGGAGTACGTAACTGGTGGTTGAAAGTGCACAATTTTGATTATAATGCTTCACTTCCCGAATTATGTCATCAATACATTGCACAGGGGAATGCAATGCCGGCAGAATCTATGGAACGTTTGGCAAAATATGCGAACGATGTTTCGCTTGATGGTTCTGCGGTTACGGATTTACTGGCATTCTCCAACAGTTATCTGGATGTGTTTAATGTTGGATTTCAGTATGCATTTGCCGCTGCTATTATAGCGATGCTGATATCCCTTGTTATTTATATTGTAAACAGAAAGACTTTCCCGGATCCTGCCAATAAAGTTGTTGCTGTTGCGGAAAAAGAGGCCGGAAAAATCTCCGAAGAAGAAATAAAGATGAGTGCCCAGGAAATAAAACAACGTATATATGCCCTGTTCGCTGTTTTTGGCGTAGTCATCTTTTTCTGGTTGTCTTTCCATCAAAATGGTTATTCACTTACTTATTTTGCAAGGGATTATGTGAATCTGGATGTAATCAATATCAATTTGGGATTTACCAGTATTAAAGGAGCAGAGATATTCCAGAGTGTGAATCCCTTCTTTGTTGTGTTGCTTACCCCTTTGATCATGTGGATATTCGGTGCGTTAAGCCAACGGAAAAAAGAACCGTCTACCCCAATGAAAATAGCTATTGGTATGGGGATTGCCGCCTTGGCCTATGTGTTCCTTATGGTATTTTCGTTTGCGTTACCGGCTAAGGAATCACTGGCAACCATGAACGCTGAAGGATTGGCAGCCATGCGTGTCACTCCCTGGGTCATGGTTATTTTGTATTTTATTCTTACTGTGGCAGAATTGTTTATATCTCCGCTCGGGTTGTCATTTGTGTCGAAAGTGGCTCCTCCGCATTTGCAAGGTTTAATGCAGGGAT
>DOZP01000260.1:30832-36472 GCA_003517945.1 Porphyromonadaceae bacterium
AATGTACCATTATGGATATGCTGGCTTGTATTTGTCGGAGCTACCGGCCTTTCTATGATCGTAATGCTTAGTATGGTGAAATGGCTTGAACGCGTAGCGAAATAAACTATTTTTCTTAGTATAAAACAGGAGGTTTTCCGGTTTTTCCGGCAGGACTTCCTGTTTTGGTAATATGTTAAACCTTAAAAATGTAATGTTATGATTAAAAAAATGTTATTTTCAGGTATGCTTTTTGTTTGGGCAGTATTGTCACATGCCCAGATGCAAAACGATGATGTGTGGAAAACAGATATGGGGAAAGCTAACGTCCGTGAGGTGATTCGTATTCCGGATATTGAGGGGTATCAAACGCTGAAATGCGATTTTCATGTTCATACGGTTTTTTCTGACGGAAAAGTATGGCCGGATGTACGGGTTGATGAAGCCTGGCAACAAGGATTGGATGCGATTGCGATGACAGACCATATTGAATACCGCCCTTTTAAAGAAAAGGTGATCGGCGATATGAACGAATCGTATGCGATTGCGAAAAAGAGGGCGGATCAGATCGGTTTTATTCTGATCCGTGGCTCGGAGATTACACGGAATAAACCGTTGGGACATCTGAATGCGTTGTTTTTAACGGATTCTAATCCGCTGAATACGGAAGATCCGTTGGAAGCTATTGATATTGCACGGAAACAGGGGGCTGTCGTTTTGTGGAATCATCCCGGATGGCCGGATAATAAATCGACCCTTTATGATGTACACGAAAAACTGATTGCGGAGAAAAAGATCGACATGGTTGAGGTGCATAACCACATGGAGTATTATCCGTTGTCGTTTGAGTGGATCAATAAATACGATCTGGCGCCTTCTGCCAATTCGGATACGCATAGTTTAATTACAAGCGAGTATGGCATGGGAAAAATGACGCGGCCGGTTACGCTTGTTTTTGCAGGAGAACGTTCGGAAGCTGCTATAAAAGAGGCTTTGATCGCACGACGTACGGCGGCGCTTTTTAACAATATCATTATGGCAAAAAAAGAATGGGCGGAAAAACTTTTCTGGGCTTCCGTAAAATATCGTATTCTTTCCATTGATGGTATGTCTGCAACAGTAGAGGTTGAGAATATTTCAGATATTTCTTTTATTGTCCGTAAATCAGCCAATGAAAAAATAACACTTCCGCCGGGGAAAATAATACGTACCAAATTTACAGCTCCCGGAACGATTACAATCGAAAATATCTATACGGGGCATAATAAGAATCTGGTATTGGATTTGCCTATGGAATGAAAATATGCTGCATATCCCGGATTCTCTCAGGAAGAAAGAAACGGATATCTTTGCCTTCATGAATCGCTTGTCGTATAAAAGTGGATGATATTTCCAGAAGGGGAGCTTCCACTTTTTTTATGTTGGTATATTCTTCGGGAATCGTTACTTCATGACCTTTCCGCGGATATATAATGATCGGAAATTCATTTATTAATTCTTTATGATTTTTCCAGCATGATATTTTGTTCCAATTATCAGCGCCCATAATTAGCCGGAATGTTTTGTCCGGAAATTGCTTTCGCAGTTCCCTTAATGTTGTGATGGTATAGGAGGGACGTGGTAATTTGAATTCAAAGTCGCTGGCTTTGAATCCGGGATAACCGTCAATAGACACTTCTACCATTGAAAGTCGTTTGTTTTCATCCATCAGACCGGATTCGTCTTTCAGCGGATTTTGTGGCGATACAAGGAACCATAATTCGTCTATGTCACAAAATTCACGTATCCAGTTTGCCAACGCTAAATGGCCTATATGAATCGGATTGAATGAACCGGGAAATATGCCGACCGTCATTACTCTTGTTTTTTTAGTGAATCTAAAACCTGTTTGTTTAAAATGAGAATTGATGAAACATCTGTAGTTAAAAAACTTCCGGATATTTATGTATTTTTTATGTTCCGGATTCGATAAAATTCCGGACTATATTCAGGGCTTCTTCCTGCGCTTTTATGAGGTTGTCATTTACGATGATCACATCAAATTCAGGTGCGAAGCTTAATTCATATGCTGCTTTTTTCAGGCGATTTTCTATGATTTCAGGCGCATCCGTGCCACGTTTTTCCAAACGCCTGCGTAATTCATTTATGGAGGGTGGTTGTATGAAAATGGATAGCGCGCGGTCGCCATAACGTTTCTTGATGTTACATCCGCCGACCACATCTACATCGAATACAACACTTTTTCCGGCGTTGGTTATACGTCTGACTTCACTGTTCAGTGTTCCGTAGAACGTATCTTTATACACTTCTTCATATTCCAGAAAATCGCCTTTTTCAATACGTGAACGAAATTCTTCCGGTGTAAGAAAGTAATAATCCACTCCATTCCGCTCTTTTCCGCGTGGCGCACGACTTGTTGCGGATATGGAAAACTGCAGGGGTAAGCCCTGTTGTAACAGATATTGTATGACTGAACTTTTACCCGCACCTGAGGGTGCCGAAAATATAACCAGTTTTCCTGTTTCCATATCAATTTTTAAAAATATAGTTTTTGTGGAGAGTATCTACAACACGTTCAGAATCTGTTCTTTGATCTGTTCCAACTCATCTTTCATCAATACGACTATTTTTTGCATTTCGGCCTGATTACTTTTAGAGCCGAGCGTATTTATTTCACGTCCTATTTCCTGAATGATGAATCCGAGTTTTTTACCTTGTCCGTGACCATTGCTCAGTGTTTCTATAAAATATTTGAGGTGATGATCCAACCGGTTCTTTTCTTCATTTATATCAAGTTTTTCCATATAATAAATCATCTCCTGTTCAAGACGGTTGGCATCTATCTGTACTTCCGGCATCTTTTGCAGATTTTCCGTTATCCGGTTTTTGATTTTTTCGATCCGTTCTTTTTCATACGGTTCGATTAGTATCAACAGTTCCGAGATTTTTTCGATTTTCTGTTCAAACAGTTTGGAGAGCATGTTTCCTTCCTGTATTCTGAATTCGCAAAGTTTATTAATAGCTTGATTGATCGTTTCGGATACGATTATCCATTCTTCTTCGTCAACTTCGGCCATCTCCATTCTTATAACGTCCGGCAGGCGCAGTAAGATCGGAAACCAATCCTCCGGCCGGTTAATGTTCAGTGTTACAGCTAAATCTTCGATCTGGTCTTTATAACTTTCTATTGCAAATACATTAATTTTTGTCGGAATATCTTTTCCTATGTTTTCGATGGTTATTGTAAACTCAACTTTTCCCCGTTCAAATTTTTTTGATAAGGCGGATCGTATTTCCATTTCTTTCTCCCTGTATATGGATGGGATACGAATGAAGAGATCCATTTGTTTGCTGTTGAGCGCTTTAATTTCTACGGTTACTTTTTTTGCTGGTAGTTCGGCGGTTGCCTTTCCGAACCCGGTCATTGATTGAATCATATTTTTTTGATTTTATTAGTGACAAAGATAATATATGAATAGCGAAAAGACAAAAATTTCAGTCGGTATATTGAGGTAATATTTGGTGGTTTTGATAAAAAAGAGTACTTTTGTTTTTCTTATAAAAACGAAAAGAATTAATAGTACCTCATTTGTGATGGACAAATATTTGATGATAAAGACGCGTGATGAGTTATTGCGTATAAATATTGAGCATATCTTATATTTTGAAGCAGACCGGAATTATACCAGGTTACTTTTGGCGGAAGGTATTCAATTTACTTTTGCTGTAAATATCGGCAAAGTGGAAGAAATGCTGGCTGTCCAGATATCGAATCCGGATACTATACTTATTCGTGTCGGGAAAAGTCATATTGTTAATAAGAAACATATATTACAAATAAATTTACCCAAGCAGAAGTTGTTATTGTTAGCTAATGAAGGTAAACCGCGGGAGTTGACGATACCTAAAGATCCGCTCAGAGCTTTGAAAGATTTATTGGAGACCGAAGTTTTGGGCGCAGATAAAGCGGCTGCCGCCAAAGAGGTTGAAAACGATGAAAATTAAAATAGGAAAAGCCGGTGATAATGATTTTGTAATTAACGATCCGCAGGTGAGTCGTTATCATGCATTGTTGACACAAGACGAGAATCACGATTTGTTATTAGAAGATCTTGGTTCAACGAATGGAACTTTTGTGAATGATTCCCAAATTATTAAAAAGCGTGTAACTTCCGAAGACAGGGTTACGTTTGGGATGAAATATACGGTGCTGATCCATGATATACTGAAAAGGGACAATGATTACAGTGAAGAGTTTGCACGCCTCAGAAATGTGTATGATGATTATATTAAGGAAAAAATACGGATTCAGTCGAGTAACCAGTTTAAAACAAGATTGTTTCAATCCCTCCCTTTTGCCGTAATCGGCGTTGCCGGGATTGTTCTCGGTTTTATGGGACATACGAATAAAGGCGTTTTTATTTTTAGTTTTATTTTGGCGGTCTTTGCCCCGACTATCGGTATCTATTTCGGCGCGCGCCAGGCAGCCAAAATACCGGCCCAGTTGCAACGCCTTGCCAATCAGTTTAAAATAGACTATGTCTGTCCTAAGTGCGGCACCTTTCTGGGTGAGATCCCGTGGGAGTCTTTAAGCAATAAAAAGCGGTGTCCGATGGCTTCATGCAAGGCCAAATGGGTTCGTACGTGAAACCCTTGGGATTTGTACAATAACTCCCTGATTTTGTCCGTTATTAGGAAAATGTAAAGACAGACGCCGCTGCATTTATCCGGATCGTTCTATATTTGCACAGAATATTAATTATAATAGGTATGAAAGATGAATATACATTCGTTACGTTAGATAACGATATGGTCACTACAGGAGATGCCGTTTTTGTTGATATCGACGATTCGGTGAATTCGGATATGGATTTCGTTCAGATAGATGATTCGTACGATCTTGATTTACAGATTGATGGTGTAATGGACGACAACGCTGATTTTATCACAATGGATGATATGGGTATGATCAATGACTTTGATATTGATTCTTATTCATCTGATATAAGTGAGGCAGACGTATCCATCATCTTATGATTTCTATTAAATGTCCGCATTGCAGAGTAGGACTTAAAGTTGATGAAACGAGAATACCGGAAGGGATTGAATTCTTTAAATGTCCGAAATGCAAACGGGAAATACCTATGTCTTATCTGGATCAGAAACTTGAACAGGATTCCGACAGGGAAACACTGGTTGTCTCCAAGATAAAAGATAAGGGTATCGGCCGTCTTACCGTTCTTTCGGGTATTGATACGCCTCAACAGGAGTTTCAGTTAAACGAAGGTATTATAACTGTTGGTCGTAGGGCAAAAGTTTCTACGGCCACTATTTGTATACAAACCGGTGATAAGACGATGAGCCGTAATCATATTCGCATAGAAGTGAAGAAAAATCCGAAAGGCGGGTATTTTCATGCTCTTTCGGACAATAACAGTAAAAATAATACGTTATATAATGGAAAATGCATCGGAAACGGAGATGTGGTAGTGTTGAAAGATAATGATGAAATTGTGATGGGGCACACGACTGTCCGTTTTAATGAGTAAAACCATATATGACCATGAACATAACGTTAGAAAGGCCGTTTGCTGCCACCGAAAAGGGTAAGCGTAGTAATAACGAAGATTTTATATACCCGTTATCGGAGCTTGCTGATTC
>DOZP01000260.1:36560-41579 GCA_003517945.1 Porphyromonadaceae bacterium
GAAGATTTTATAAACAGGGCTGTCCGTTATACGGAATCGCGGTTCGACGAATATGTGAAAGCACATCCCGAAGCGCAGGGTATGGCGACCACATTAACATTTTTATATGTCGGAGTTTCCGGAATTACGATTGCACATATCGGAGACAGCCGTATTTATCAGTTCCGTAATGGGAGGATTCTCCGTGCAACGGAAGATCATTCGCTTGTCAATTCATGGGTTCAATTAGGCCGGATAACAAAGGAAGAAGCGATTGTCCATCCACAGAAAAATATTATAACAAGGGCTATTATGGGAACGGAAAATTCGGTATGTGCCGATGTTCTACTGATAACCGATATACAACCGGGTGATTATTTCCTGATGTGTACGGACGGTGTTTCGGAATGTTTTACGGATGAAAGGCTGGAGGATGTTTTTTCTCATGGATTAAATGCCGAATCTGTTAAGAATATGATTGTGGAATATTGTGCGGATGAGGCCAGAGACAATTTTTCTTTCTATATATTGCCGGTTTTGGGTGTACAAAAAATGGCCGGATATAAACAATATCTTCTTTCTTTCTTTTATTCTTTAGCATAAAAATTGTATCTTTGTGCGGAATTAGTAGTACGAAGAGTATATATGAATTTACCTGACGGATATTTTTTGCAGAAGAAGAAATACCAGCTCACTCATACCATCGGCCAGGGCGGTTTTGGTATTACGTATTTGGGCGTATGGAATACGGAGGTAAAAGGAGGGCTGGGTGCTATGAAAACGAACGTGCCGGTCTGTATAAAGGAATATTTCTTTAAAGACTATTGCTATCGTGATAAGGATTCGTATGCTGTTAAAGTTCATTCCGAGACCGGTGAAAAGTTATTTGATAAGTTTAAGGAAAAGTTAATCAAGGAAGCCAATATTCTTTCGGAAGTACATCACCCTTATATCGTTAATGTACTGGAGGTGTTTGAAGAAAATAATACAGCTTATATTGTCATGGAATATATAAAAGGGTGTTCTTTGAAGTATATGCTTGATAAAGAGGGTGTTCTTTCTGAAAATAAAGTACTTAAATACGTTCATCAGATTGGAAATGCTCTTGATTTTGTGCATGAGAAAAATATTGTACACCTTGATATTAAACCCAGTAATATCCTTATTGATAAAGAAGATAATGCGCGTCTTATTGATTTTGGCGTGAGTAAGCGATATGACATAGATGAGCAGGAAACGAGTACAACAACGCTTACCTTGTCAAAGGGTTTTGCTTCTATTGAGCAATATGATGATGAAGGTACACAAAATTTTTCGCCTTGTCCTGATATTTATTCTTTGGGAGCTACGATGTATAATCTCCTGACAGGAATCATACCGGTCGAATCGATTTTGCGGGCAACCAAACAAATGCTGCCTCCGTCATCTTATAATTCGAATGTGACGCAAAAAACCGAAAATGTAATCCTGAAGGCGATGGAGGTGAAACCGGAAGATCGTTATCAGGTTATAAAGGAGATGCTTGCGTCATTAGATATCCCTCCTTACGAGTTTGCTGAAAATATGTTGGAGGAATCAAAAAAACAGACGGAAAATGATGCAACGGAAATATTGAATGCAGGTTTTTCCAAAACAGACAGGGAGGGCGATGATGATAGGACAATTGTAGCCTTTTCATCTGCAAATGGAAAGGCTCCGGAGGATAGTTCTCATTCAAAGAAAAAAGTAAAAAGAAGAATCATCCTGTCGGTTGCTATTTTATTTTTTGCTTTTGTCGGGTATGCCGTATATAGCTATTTTATTGATATTACAACATCGCAAGGCGCTTCCGGTATTGATATGCCGGGCGTGGGACGTAATATGGTGAATCCGGAACGTCCTGATAGTAATCTTTCCGTAATACCCGGAACTCATGAACAAACGGTTGGACAGAAGCCGGAAAATGATGGCCGGGAGCAGCAGGTAGAACAACAACAGTCCGGTTCGGAAAATACGTCGTCAAAGCCGGAAGCCGGAACGGAACAAAGCCGGACACCCGGTTCTCAACCTGTAGTGTCTCCTCCTCAGCCATCGGATTCATCTGTTGAAGATCTTCAGGCTGCGGCGGAGGAAAAAGCAAGGAATGAGAAGGAACATGTGGAATTGATCGCTTCTGCAAAAAACAGAATGAAAAGTCAGGATTACGCCGGTGCGTATGAGGACCTGATGAATGCTTTAAATATAAAGACCACCGATGAAGCGCTTAACCTTATGCAACAATGCAGGGAGGAAAAAGAAAAGGCTATAATAAAAGAGAGATTAGCTAAATATGTTGAATTCGATACGAATGATTTTGGTGAACTGAAGATTGTACGGAATCGGGAGTCCGGGCTTTATGGTGCAATAAATGCGAAAGGCGAAGAGGTTATACCATGTAAATATAAAGGTACGGATAAGTCAATTAATGGCCGTGCTTTCCTGCGTGAAGACAATCTGTATGATCTGTATGATAGTAAAGGTGAGCTTCGGGCTCACGATTTGCGGACTGTTGATTAATAACCTCAATTGCATAATTTTTGCTATTTTTTATCTTTTGCCTTTGATTTTTTTTACTCTTTGTTTCATTCATATCATATTATCTTTTATCTTTGTGCTTCAAAATGTTTTTTTGAAGAAGAGAATTATGAATAGAATTATGATTATGTTTGTGCTGTTGCTTACGACTTTTTATGTTGTGGCGCAAAGACAGACTAAATATAACCAGAAGGGAGATGAAGCCATGAAGCGTCTTGATTACAGTGATGCTAAAATATGGTATGAAGAAGGTGTTTCTAATTGTGATCCTTATAGCATTAATCAATTAACTTCTATTTGGTTGGCTGATGAATCCATGCATATATCCATGCGTAATGTGATGAGCCGTTGCCTGGACTGTCTTACAAACCGTGCTACCGACTTCAAGGATTCGACCAGCATGCATAAACTGATCCTGTATTATACGGAAGGTATCGGAACCTATAAAAATGAGGCGAAAGTGGACTTCTGGAAGAGTCAGATAGAACTACTGCAAAATGTTTCTGTTGGGAATGGGGGAGATATAAAACCTCCAAAAGTGAAAATGAAATTTTTTGCCGGATATTCGGCTTCTTATTATGCACCTTATGGGCTCACGGTTGGTGGAGTAGGGAGGACAATAGGGTGGTATCTGCGTTTTCGGACAAACTTGTCATTTCAGGATTTTTCGGAAACGGTTAATAATGATGGGACTATAGAGGGAGGTTTGCCGGGGGGCAGCTTGCCTAAGTGGACAAAACAGGATCCGGATAAAATTAATACTTTAATGGCTACAGGGGGGCTTATGGTAAAGATTGCCCCTTCATTATTTGTCTCAGTAGGTGCAGGATATTGTAAGCGCGAAGCTATTTATAGAGTTGAAAAGATAAGTCTTGACGAAGGCCGTTCCGAAGGATTTATCTGGGCTAAATTTAATGGTAAAAAATCATCTTTTGATGGGGTTGCTTTGGATTTGGATGGAACATTCCGTATGGGAAAAATGTTATATGGTTCGCTTGGTTGTAGCTTGCTTAATTTTGAGAGCATATCTGCAAATGCAGGTATTGGTGTGTTTTTCTAAATAAAAAGGATGATGAAACGATTATTGAATATACATCTTTTTACGGTTGCTTTTTTGCTGTTGTTATTTTCCGGTTGTATTGAGGATCCGAAAATGTCATTGGGAGTGATAGGCGCCAGAGAGCCTGAATTTGAGGGAGGTGCTGTATCAGTGGCTGTAACTGTTTCAACCATTGAGGTTTCTGCTACGATAAATAAAGCAAACGGAGCAGAAATAACAGAGCGGGGTTTTTGTTATAGTACGACGGAATCTTCTCCTACTATAGAAAATAGTGATATGATACGTGATACAAATGTAGGTATCGGTGAATACACGTTGATAATAGAAGGGTTGTCTGACAGTACGGTTTATTATATATGTCCGTATGCAATTAATTCGGTCGGTATTAATTACGGGGAACCAATCACAGAAACGACCTATAGTGGCCAAGCTTCCGTGGTGACACTTGATACACTTAATACTTATGCCTCAAGAGTAACGGTAGAAGGACGTATAAATAAAACAGGAGAAGGAGAACCGGGGTCTTGTGGATTTTATTATTCGACAGACGCAACTTTTGAACAGAAGGATTCTGTGGAGACTGTGATTCCGGATTCCAGAACCTACTCATGTGAACTTCCGGTACTTACGCCTGATACGGAATACTATTACAGGGCGTATGTCCGGAATGACTATGGTTTGTCAGTGGGCGATGTTAAATCATTTAAAACAAAAGACGGGAAACCCCGCCTGAGTCCGGTAAAAGCTATACCCGGATATACGGATGTTACGTTATCGTCGACTGTGGACGACGGAGGGGATATAACAGTAACGATTATCGACCGTGGATTTTATTTGCGTAAACAAAGTGAAGATCCGTCTATGGATAGTATAATACCTTCCGGTGATGGAGGTGTTGGTTATTTTGAGGCATTAATAGAAGGATTGGAAGCTGAAGAAAGATATATTGTGAAAGCGTATGCAAAAAGCTCTGTAAGTGACATCGGTTTGGAGTTCGAGGTATATAGTAAGGATACGATAATTTCCACCAAACAGGATAAGCCGACTGTGATAACGGAAGAAGTTGAAGAGGGAACTATTTTTAGCGGGAATGCTGATATTACGGGTACCATTTCAGATGAAGGAAAGGATGCTGTTACTGAGGCCGGAATTTGTTGGGCGCTGAACTCATATCCCAGTATGGATGATAATTATGAGATAGCATCTATTAATGCCGCGCGTAAGTTTACCGTACGGTTGACGGGCTTAAGGGGTGGTGTTACGTATTATGTCCGCGCTTTTGCAAGGAATGAACATGGCCTGTCATACGGAGAGCCGCGAATGTTTGTAACGCCTGCTATTTTTATTGATACTTTAAAAAGATTAGAGGAAAGAACGCCTTTGAAAAATTCTCCGGCGTACTTTACAAATAATGGTATATTTTATTT
>DOZP01000260.1:41591-45222 GCA_003517945.1 Porphyromonadaceae bacterium
ATTTCTGAAAACAATTGGAGACAACTTAAATCATTTGGAGGGGGAGCTGCAAAATGGCAGACCGGAGTTGGATATGGAGCGGGAGCGTATGTTTTTGGAGGAGTTTATGAAGATCCCAATGCGGAGATCGGATTATATTATTATAATTCCAATACCAATGAATGGGAGTTGAGAAACACAGTGCCTGACACATTATATTTAACAGTCGGGTGTGCATACGAAAGCAGTGTTGTCTTTATAGGCGGAAAGGAAGATGTGGTAAAACGAAGTGTATGGAGTTATCAGCATGTATATAACACCTGGGAGCAAAAATCAGACTTTCCGGTTGAACAATATGGAGGTTTCGCTGTTGTATATGATAGAAAGATTTATGCCGGAATGGGAAAAGATAATGCAGATGTTTGCAATGGAAGCCTATGGATGTCGGAAGATGGAGGGGCCGGCTGGAATTTGATTACTACATGTACAAAATATCATGGCGGAATTCTTTCCGGCGTAGTGAGTTTGGCAAATCAGTGTATCTATGTAATAGATGAAGACTATCATATTCTGGAATATTCTCTGGAACTTGATGAATGGACAGAAAAATCCATGTTGCCATCGGATCTCCGGGGAGGCATACATTGTATGTATGAATATAATGGTAAGATATATATAGGTTTTGGAGGTTCGGGAAAAAATTCCTTGATTGTTTACGATCCTTCATGGGATAATTAAATTGTTTTTTAAGAAAATAATCGAATAAAAGTTTGCAAATAAAAAATAATTTCGTATCTTTGCACCGCTTTTAAGCAAAGGAGTTCTTGTGATTTTAAGGAGAGATGGCAGAGTGGTCGATTGCAGCGGTCTTGAAAACCGCCGTACTGAGAGGTACCGGGGGTTCGAATCCCTCTCTCTCCGCTTGTTAAACCCGCTATTAAGCGGGTTTTTTTGTTTTAAAGAGGGTTTGGGGCTATTTTTGATGTGACACAATTAATAAATATCCATGGGAAGAATTATTGAGATATGCGCTAATTCGGCGCAAAGTTGCGTAGAGGCGGAAGCCGGCGGGGCAACCCGCGTTGAATTGTGCGCTGCTATTCCGGAAGGCGGTACGACGCCAAGTTATGGCGAGATCCGTATGGCTCAGAAAATGACGTCAACGATTCATATCAATGTTATTATACGTCCCCGTGGAGGGGATTTTCTGTATACCCCGGTCGAAGTGGAATCTATGTTGTATGATCTTGATATGGCAAAGCGATTGAATGTTCATGGAGTGGTATTCGGTTGCCTGACAAAAGAGGGGGACATTGATGTTCCGTTGATGCGTAAGCTGATAGATGCCTCGGGAGCGTTGTCCGTAACCTGTCATCGCGCCTTTGACGTATGCCGCGATCCGTTTGTTGCATTGGAACAATTGATAGAATTGGGGTGTGACCGTATACTGACATCGGGTCAGCAACCGGATGCCGTGCGTGGAATACCCCTGATAAGGGAACTGGTTCAACGTGCGGACGGACGCATCATCATTATGCCGGGAGCGGGCGTACGTTCAACGAATATTGCCCGGATTGAAGCGGAGACCGGAGCCAACGAATTTCATACATCGGCAAGAAGTATTGTTTACAGCCAAATGGAATACAGGAATGAAAATGTTCCGATGGGAAGCAGTGTTGTTACCTCAGAGTTCGAAACGGTACAAACCGATCGCAAAGAAGTAACGGCTTATATCTGAAATTATCTGATAACCACTTTTTCCGCCGTACCGTTACTGAATGTAACAAAATATAATCCTTGAGGTAAAGTATAGTTGTAGGTGCCTTCTCCAAGATTATCAATGTGTTTGATCAGTGTTCCGTTTAGTGAATAGATGCGCAGGGTAACGGTTTCCCGAACGTCCACATATAAATAGCCATCATGGCTCCAGATTGTTTTTCTTCCGAAAATGGTTTCATTATTTACAGGTTCTTTTCCCTGTGATTCGTAAGCTCCGATATCAACAGTTCCGTTATAGACTCTGGTTTGGCCCGCCAGATCTTCAGACAATGTTGCATACGTGTTATCCCCTTTGTTTATAAGCGGACTTTCCAACCGTAATTGATAATTGTAATAGGTACTGTATGTAGGGGCATTTTCTGCGTTTCCGGGATAGGCAAACATTAATTCCGTATTTGTATCTCCATCCAGATTTGTTCCTCCCAAATCCATGCCTTTTATGAAACTGGATGAATAGGTAGGGATCGAACCTCCTCTTCCGATTATTAATAATTCGTTTTGTTTATCTCCTGCGTTGTCGCAAATAGCGGTATTCCGGAATACCGGATCTGCGCTTCCGGTAGGAGCGATAACGGAAATGCCTCCTCCGTCTTCACTATCGTCCGTATTATTTTGAGCCATGGCTTTATTTCCGCTGACGGTAACATGGGTAAGAACAGGAGCGGTTGTACCGGCCCATGATCTGAAATAAGCTCCGCCCCCTGCATTTGCAATGTTTCCGGCAATAAGCGTATTTTGTATTTCCGGTTTACAATCATTGATGGAGTTAAAATATGCACCACCCCCGCGGGAAGACGCCATTGATAAAGCGCTGTTTCCCGATAGGATGACATTGGTAAGTTTAGCATGGTTTGTCGTACCTTCAATACAGAGCCCCCCTCCAAGACCTCCTTCATTATCATTGCTTTCCGCTTTATTATTGATAAATTCTACATGCGTTATTTCGGGTGATGCATCGTCGTTGAATGCATAATTGAATAATCCTCCGCCTTCGTATGATGCCGTGTTGGATTGAATGATAAGGTTGCGCAGGGTAGGCGATGCAACCGTAATATTGGAAAAACTGTATATGGCGCCTCCGCACCCGTGTGTTATGGGATAGGATATGTTATCATTATAAAATGCTGTTTTAGGCGCATTGCTGTTGCCCCCGACTATATAGAAACCATCCAGGACAGTTTCCGGGGTAGCGTCAAAAAGTATGATCACGTGATATGCATTTTCGACATTCATGCCATACAAATCGTCACCATATAAGTCGCCGGATAATATGGTTCTGTTCGTCTTCCAGTCCCGCGAACCTAAACCGGTAATATCCGACGGATTGGCGGGAAATCCTCCCATAACAACCACACTGTCAGGTATAATAAAGCTGCAATCACGATCTGTTGTCGGAGTGCCGTCATCGTACTTGTCGGCATATTTTTTTGTCGGCGTATAAATACCGGAGGACACCCATACCGTATCACGGGCTTTTGCTTTGTCAAGTGCCGTTTGCAGGCTTTCAAACGCTGTACTCCATTTTAATCCGTCATTTGTATCATCTCCGTTGTTGATATTTACATGATATGTTGTTTGCGCCGTAAGCGGCAGGAAACAGAAAAGAAGCATGTAAACCGGTAAATTAAATAATATTCGTTTCATATAAACACCTTTCTTTTTAGTTCTACGGGGCAAAAATACAAATAAAAATAGTAATACATGATATTTTTAACATTATTAGGATAATGTGTCCGAAGTTAATATTTCTGCAATTAAAATCAGGAAAACTTTGTGTTATTGAAAGAGTCTAAAATGATCATATGACTTGCTTGCGCTTTGTGTTATATTCACTACCTTTGTAGATTCCAGTAAATATAGGAGGATCAATGAA
>DOZP01000300.1:0-138 GCA_003517945.1 Porphyromonadaceae bacterium
ACAAAAGAGACCGGGGCGCAAATCGAAATATTCTGTCTCGAACCGGAAGAGCCCCGCGACTATGCCATGAACTTTCAGTCGCGCGGACAATGCCGCTGGACATGCCTCGTCGGAAACCTCAAACGATGGAAAGAAGGC
>DOZP01000300.1:180-2019 GCA_003517945.1 Porphyromonadaceae bacterium
GCATCCTGTTCCGCTGGGAAATACAATCCGGCACAACACCCGCGCTTTCATCCGGCAACCAACCATCAAACCGGGCAAAAGACAATTCCCCGTCATGTACATTTGCCGATATACTTGACATAGCGGGGATCCTCCCGATCCCCCCCTACCTGCACCGCGAAACGGAGCCGTCCGATTTGCATACATACCAAACCGTCTACTCAAAAATAAAAGGTTCGGTTGCCGCGCCGACGGCGGGGCTGCATTTCACGCCTGAAGTACTGAATAAACTTGATGAAAAGAAAATTACCAGGGAAGAAGTAACCCTGCATGTCGGAGCAGGAACATTCAAGCCCGTACAAACAGACACGATCGGCGCGCACGAGATGCATACCGAATTTATCTCGGTGAACCGGTCGGCCATATCCAACCTGATTAATTATACCGGCCGCATCACGGCAGTCGGAACAACTTCGGTACGTACCCTCGAGAGCCTGTATTACATAGGTGCGACACTGGCCGGCAATCCGGATGCCGCGCCCGAGACGCTTACGGTAAAACAATGGACGCCCTACGAAGACAAGCTACCCCGGATATCAACCAAAGAATCATTGCAAAACATATTGCATTATCTCGACAAAAAAAAGCTGGACAAACTGATCACTTCCACACGAATCATCATTGCTCCCGGCTATAAATTCCATATCGTAGACCATATGGTCACTAACTTTCACCAACCTGAAAGCACGCTTTTACTCCTTGTTTCCGCATTTGTAAAAGGTGACTGGAAAAAGATTTACGACTATGCGCTTACACACGATTTCAGGTTTTTAAGCTACGGAGACAGCTCTTTATTAACCCGAAAGGATTAAATTGAATGTATTTCTTCATGAAAGGAAGCGATTCAATATTATAATAAAACGAGACTTTTACCGTTTTCAGTAATATGCGCTTTATTCGATATACAGTCATCATCGCGTTAGGAATACTGTCTTTCTCATGCAAGACGGTAAAACTCAGTGTTGCCGAAGAAAAGCAACGCATAGGCGAATATTATGAAGCGGCGAACATGTACCGCAAATTATACGCCAAAGCAAAACCCACGGAACGTGACATGCGGGCTTACGTATCCTATCGCATGGGGCTATGCTACCAGAAAATCAACAACGTACAACGCGCCACAAGCGCCTACATGAATGCCTTGCGATATAACTATCCGGACAGCCTGCTAAACCTGCGGATGGCTCAGACTTACCATCAGGGAGGAAAATACAACGATGCGATCAACTATTATAACAAATTTCTGGAGCAAAATCCGGGAAGCGTGCAGGCGTTAAACGGCCTTGAAGGATGCCGGCTTGCCGCGGAAATGAAAGATAATCCGACGTTATATGAAGTAAAGAGAATGGATATTTTCAACTCCCGCCACGGAGAATTCACTCCCATGCTTACGGGAAACGATTACGATAAACTTTATTTTGCATCATCACGGGCAAAAAAGGTCAGCAAAGACTCCGTCAGCAATATAACGGGGCAACTAACCAACAATTTTTTTCTTGCGGAAAAAGATGAAAAAGGCGTATGGAAAAAACCCGTTGAGCTCGAAGACGCTATCAACACGATCTATGACGAAGGCGCTCCTTCCCTGTCTGCCGACGGAAACACCCTGTATTACACCTATTGCGAAAGCGACCCGATAAGCTCACGCACAGCGGAAATATACGTATCGACCCGCGGCGGAGCAACCTGGGGAGTGGGTACGCGGGCGAATCTGGTCAAAGACTCGGTTACAAGCGTAGGCCACCCTTCCGTATCACCCGACGGCAAATACCTGTATTTTGTGTCCGATGTAAACGGTTA
>DOZP01000300.1:2030-8175 GCA_003517945.1 Porphyromonadaceae bacterium
ATTGAGAACCTCGGCCCGCAAATCAATACGGAAGGCGATGAAATGTTCCCGTATGTACGTGATTCCGCCACGCTGTATTTCGCATCAAACGGACATCCCGGCATGGGGGGGCTTGATCTTTTTAAAGCGACAATGGATAGCCTGGGGGTATGGCATACGGAAAACATGGGCGCTCCCGTCAATTCCATGGGCGACGATTTCGGCATTACGTTCGAAGGAATTAGGGAAAAAGGTTTCTTCTCATCCAACCGGAACGACGCACGCGGATACGACCACATCTATTCATTTGAACGTCCGACCGTTACAATCTTTATCGAGGGATATGTGTCGGATGCGGAAGAATACACGATTGAGGGCGCAATCGTACGCATTGTCGGTAAAGACGGCCTGAATGAAAAAGTCCCGGCCAAACCGGACGGATCATACAAAGTTGAGCTTGAGCGTGACATCAGCTATGTCATGATGGCAAGCGCACCGGGCTACCTGAATCAGCATTTCGAACTAAAAACGGATCCGGATGAAAAAAATGAAACCTATTATGTAGACTTCTACCTCGCGCCCATACACAAACCGACAGTGGTGGAAAATATATTCTATGACTTCGACAAAGCAACGCTTCGCCCCGAATCGAAAGAAGCGCTGGACGATATTATCAAGGTATTGAACGACAACCCCAACGTAACAATCGAAATGGGAGCGCATACCGACCGGAAAGGATCTGAAACATACAACGAAGGATTGGCGCAGCGGCGGGCACAATCGGTAGTAGATTACCTGATTGAAGCAGGTATTCCGACAGACCGCCTGACGGCCAAAGGATACGGCAAATCCGAGCCGAAAACCGTAACCAAAAAGATGGCGGAAGAAAACGATTTCTTACACGAAGGAGATATCCTGACGGAAGAATATATTCTGCAACTGACGCCCGAACAGCAGGAAATGGCCGACCAATACAACCGCCGGACGGAATTTAAAGTAACCGGAACGACTTATAACCTTTATTAAATTAGCAGAAAGAACAGATCATGGGAGAAACGCTCTATTTCAGTCCGCTATCTTTTCCGGTATACGTTATGGCAAAACCTGCCGGTCCGATGTGCAACATGGATTGCGAATACTGTTATTACCTTGAAAAAAGCGAATTATACAAGGGGCGCAAAAGTTATAAAATGACGGAAGAGCTACTCGAACGATTCACCCATGAGTATATCAATTGCCAGACATCACCCTTCGTACAATTCACATGGCATGGAGGCGAAGCGCTCCTTCGCGGCATTGATTTTTTCCGCAAAGCCATACGCCTCCAGCAACAATACGGACGCGGACGTGAAATATCGAACTGCATACAAACAAACGGACTATTGATCAACGACGAATGGTGCCGTTTTTTCAAAGACAATAATTTCCTGGTCGGTATATCCATCGACGGCCCGGAAAGAGTTCACGATCATTACCGCAAAAATTGGGGCGGACAAGGCACCTTCAAACGTGTCATGCGGGGAATCGAGCTTTTGCAAAAGCACGGCGTCGAATTCAATACATTATCCGTCATCAACGATTACAATGCCGGCTATCCCGTAGAAATCTACCGTTTTTTTAAGGAAATAGGAAGCCGTTACATGCAATTTTCGCCGATAGTCGAACGATTGGGTACGCGCAATGACGGACTTGAGTTGCTTACTGCCGACGACCGGCCGGAAGATAATGAAATCGCTTCCTGGTCTGTTGACCCTGTCGCTTATGGAAATTTCTACATCCGCATGTTCAATGAATGGGTACGCCGGGATGTGGGGAAATGCTATGTACAATTATTTGACGCCACGCTGGCGGGGATGGTAAACGAACAACCCGGTGTATGCGTATACGCCCGGACATGCGGACATGCCCTTGCAATGGAACACAACGGCGACGTGTATGCCTGCGACCACTTCGTATATCCCGAATACCGCAGAGGGAATATAGTGCACGATTCGCTTGTAAGCATCACGCTCTCCGAAGCACAAAAACGATTTGGGAATGACAAACGCAACCGCCTGCCCCTGCAATGCCGGACCTGTCGCTTCCTGAACCTTTGCAACGGCGAATGTCCGAAAAACCGTATCGCCGTCACTTCCGACGGTGAATACGGACTAAACTATCTCTGCCCCGGACTCAAACTATACTTTGAGCACGTATACCCCTATATGGAGTTTATGGCGGAAGAACTACGAAATCAAAGACCTCCGGCCAATATTATGCAATCAGGACTGATAAGAAACTGAAACCTGCCATCGAAACCATCGAATCAATGACCCGCAAACCATCATACGCCGATCATTCACCACAAATCAATTTCCGTCCTCTCAGGATCTCCCGCTTTCCCGGCGGCCCCGGTAGCCGCTCCACGACAAACCCCGCGGATTGTAATGCCCTGCGGACGGCTCCCTTTGCGCAATAAGTCGTCAACACAGCCCCTCCTCCGGAACACGCATAAATCTTTTCGAACCCGCCTTCAGTCCATAATTCCGGCTGTTTTTCCGGAGAAAAGGCGTCAAAATACACGACATCAAACATTTCGCGCGGCTCATACGCCGTAAAATCGACTTTCATCTTACGAAGCGTAAAATAAGGAGTAATATCCGCATCTTCTTCCCAGGGTGAAACATGAATTTTTTCAAACAACCGCCTGTCGGCACGAAGCATTTCCGGATAATTAAGCCGTAACGCCTCATCCGCAGCAAGCGGATATAATTCCAGCGAAGTATAATAAATACCCGTCTTCCGCTTTTCAGCTTCCGACAATGTCAGGAATGCGTTCAACCCGGTACCGAACCCTATTTCCAGAACCTTTATCATGTTTTTGCCTTTTAGCGTTCCGGAACCGGCTTCCGCACATGCCGGCGCACAAAACCGGTCCGGTTTTCCGGCAGCTAAAAACATACGAAGACCTGCATCTATAAATATATGTATGGATTCCTGTACGGCTCCGTGAGCCGAATGATAACACTCGCCGATCTCAGGCACATACAATGTATGAGAACCGTCTTCCGTCAATCGTATTTCCGCTTGCATCCTGTAAAATTTTACACAAAGGTACCGGAAACAATGAATTAAACAAAAAAAACAGGGAAACAGCTAAAAAATGAGAATTATAACTTCCCACAGGCACACATAACCGACTTAATATAAACCAAGAAAAGAAAATAAAAACAATAAATATAAAAAATAATTTATATTGCGTAAATTGCTATATATCAATTACATAAACCAACAAACAAAATACCACCCGTATCAAAATAAAATAATTTAACTTTATTAACATAAAAGTAATATTTTGCATCGTATATTTGTAGCTTATTAAGGTACAAAATTATAAAATATGTTCTAAACACCATTTACAAAAGGTGCATATTACTTGCTTTCATAACAACATTTCTTACCATTTGTTTACATGTTGGTTTAAGAATCTAATTTTGAAACCGAGGGTTTTGCTTTTAATATGATTCTAAAAATTTGCAAACTACTTACATATGAAAATCAAAGTCTTTATTTTATCAATACTGATAACATTTGTTGCGCAGTTAAGTGCACAGATGTACGAATATCCTGTCAATGTAATAGAGGAAAGCGTAGAATGCTACAACGTGATGCCAACGAATATCCCATTCGGCATCCGGGAAAAGTTCAGGACAATAAGTACAACCGGTTACTGTATTGATGGATTTTCATCTCCCTTAGTGGGCGACCTCAATGGCGACGGCAAGCCCGAAATCGTCATGATGGGCGTAACGAACGGATTTGGCGCCGGAACGCATGTGATCATGCGTTATATCAATATATACAATGGACAGGACGGAAGTCTTATCTGCCGTCATGATTTTGGAGTTGAGTATAGACGTACCGGATACGCTCCGAAATACCACCGTGCACCGGCGCAGTTAGTGCTTGCCGATGTGGACAATGACAATACCGGCGAAATCATTGTGGTCACATACGACGGGAATGTACGCTGCTATAAGCCGGCAATCAATCCCACGACTAAGCAGATTCTCAATACGAACATGACTTCCGTATGGACGGGAAACATAGGCGGAACAGCCGTCAGTTATACGGCTCCTCTGGCGGCAATGGCTGCCGGTTCGTCAGGTGTATTGAATAACAATTTCGGTCACCCGCATCCTTACATCGCCGACCTGAACGGCGACAGCGTTGCGGAAATAATCGTGTATAACAAAATTTTCAATGCACAAACAGGCGCGTTGCTCATGTCGTGGCAAAACGCGGCTCCCGTCAGCTTATACCCGGCCGGCAAACAAAGTTCGGTGACGGCAACAAACGGATTGTACAGCGCCCTTTCCAGTGCGCCTACTTCTCAAGCCAATGCCGCCGCCGTGAGAGCCGTAGCCATGACCGGTCGCCGTCCGGGAAACGGAACTTATGCCGACATGTTAGTGGCCGTGCCCGCCGTGATAGACATTGACGGCGACGGCCGGCAGGAAATCATCTGCGGTAACCGCATACATAAGTTTCAGTTTAACAGCCTGACCGATCATGAACAAAACTATTATACGACGATCGAAGGCCCCGAATACGTGGACTTGAGGGAAAATCCCAATAATACCACAACGCGACATTACCTGACCGACGGCTTTACGCGTGTCGCGGATATAGACGGTGATGGAAATCTGGAGGTGATCGTGACCACTTTCTGCAACAATGGAAATTTGGATGTCAAGGTGCTTATGTATGTCTGGGATCCGTTCACCCTCGAAGTGAAAGCGGCCTCCACATTCTGGTCTAACGGAGCTAACGGAAATTTCGGCATTCCTTTTATCGGCGATATAAACGGCAAGTCCGACGGCTGGGATGGGACGGCTTATACGAAAAAATTGCCCGAAATTTGTATGATCATGGGCAGTTTGTACAGAACGCGCGCTACTGGTAACGGCGGTCGGAGCGGTTTACTGTTTCATCCGCTGGCGGATACTTATCTGAGAAACGGCGTTTTCGATTCAGACGACCAGGATCATGTGATAGGCATAACGTATGATGCGCAGGCCGACAATGTAGACGAACGCCTGAAACTTAGTTGGGCGATGGAGCATGATGACACCTCCAACAACACGGGGATGACGCTCTTCGATTTCGATAATAACAACACGGCGGATATTTGTTACCGCGACCAGACAACCTTACGTGTGATATCGCCCGCCCGTGGAAATAACGGATCCGGCAGGGATTATGTAGACAGGGACGATACGGAAACTACGCCGGGAACGTCCATCATGTTCAGGACTGCGGTTTTTTCCGGTACCGGTTTCGAGTATCCCACGATAGCCGACGTGAATATGGACGGCAGCGCGGATATCATAATACCTCAAAGTGCGAATGGGAATGATGTGGATGCAGTAGCCGGTTATCTCCGGGTATTTGAACACAACGGGCCCAAATGGGCTCCCTGTCCGCCGGTATGGAACCAGGGCATGTATGATCCGACACAGGTGCGCGAAGACTTGAAGATAAATGCGCATCCGCAACCCATGCTGACGCCTTACCTCAAAAACGGCGAAACGATCTACCCATATAACGGTTCATGGATACAGCAACCGATTGTGAAAGCAGGCGAAGAATATATGCCTGTTGTGCGCCTTCCCGATGTCGTACTGAGAGAGATGACGGTCAAAGTGCTCAGCACAACCTCTACCGACATCACCCTTGTGATATATAACAACGGCGAAGCCACGATCGCCGCATCCGCTCCGATCGCTTTCTACGACGGCGGCGAGCTCGGCGACTCCATCCATACCGGCGCAACGTTTATTGAGACGCAGGAGGTAGGGGTGGATATATTCAGAGGCGAGACCGATACCATCACCTATCACATTACAGGCCATAATTTCAACAACCACATGCTTTGGGCGCGCGTCATGGACGACGGCAACAACACAGGTTTTCCCGTTGTCGGCTACGAAGATTGCAATCCCGACAACAATACGCGTTCGGACACCGACTGTCCCTATTTGAACGTGAAACTAACCGTTTATACCAGCGAAGTGTGCGCGACGGGACAGGTGCAACTGGTTGTTACCGATACAACGGGCCGTTACTTCGGGTTCAACCCCGGCACGCATTTCACATGGTATAAAGACAGTGTGGAAGTGCAGTC
>DOZP01000300.1:8245-9480 GCA_003517945.1 Porphyromonadaceae bacterium
CCCGATAACATCAGCAATGCGGATTGCTTCGGAATGCCTCTGGGCTTTGAATGGAGCATCATGAAAGATTGGCAAAGCACACAAACGAATATTGCTACCTATGTGACGCCTGTTGTCGGCGATCTGAATGGCGATAGCATTCCGGAAATTATGGTTGCACGGTATCACAGTGACAACAATTCACCCTCATTCGCAAGGTTATTTGACGGAATCTACATTTATTGGGGGCACGACCGTTCAAACCCTACGTTTAAACCTACGATGGCAGGATACTTTGAGAGTTTCGGCTTTTCTGTGGCGAAGGCAAAAATCAATCATGTGCTGCAACCGGTTATTGTGATGTTCAGTCAGGCCGACGGATACCTGTATGCTTACGATCCCGACCCGTCAAAAACAACCGAAGCAACATCCCGGATATGGAGATCATCCCATCCTTTGACAAATTATAAGACGGGAGATTATTATAACATCGGTTTTGTAGATTTCGACGGCGACGGTGAAGTGGAAGTGTATGCAGGGGAGTGTATTTTCGATGCTTCCACCGGAATTTTATTGACACAAGTTCCGGAGGGCGGAAACAAGGGAATCAGTAATTTCCTCAATGATTTAAACAGCGCCGCTCCCGCGAGAAGTTATCATTTTTCAATGGCGGCAGACGTCAACAACGAAGGAAAAACAGAATACATAGCCGGAACGGAAGTCTATTCGGTAAACATTGTCAATCGAACCGACACGACGGGCAACAGTATGACACTACTCAGCTCCATACCACCGGTAAACATAGGTAGCGGACTGATTATAAAAGATGGAATATCATTAGTTGCCGACATCAATCAGGACGGACGTTTGGATGTAGTCGTACTCGGCCAGACGCCAACCAATCCTGCTCAATACGGAATAATAGCATGGGATGTGCAGACGCAAACGCTGATTGCTAAAACTTCGCCCATGGCTGCCTATACGCGGGTAGGCATTCCGTTTATCGGAAATATAGACAATGAGCCGAATCCGGAAATTTTAGTAACAGCCAACAGTTCCGCAACAGCGGGACGGATTGACGGCTTCCGTTTGAATAACAATCAAACTTTTAACCGCGTATATACATTCAATACAACGGATGATTCCGGAATGACGGGGATTACCCTGTTCGACTTTAATCAGGATAGCATCATGGAACTTGTTTATCGCGACATGACGCATCTGAGGATTATGCAAGCCAATCCGGGCGCCGGCAC
>DOZP01000300.1:9604-10314 GCA_003517945.1 Porphyromonadaceae bacterium
TGGGCGTCTGCACGTAAAGTATGGAACCAGTATGCTTACAATGTCGTAAACGTAAATGAAGATTTGACCATTCCGCAATTTCAACTAAATCCGGCCACGGTTTTTGCCGGTAGTGACGGTGTGATGGGAACAAGCGACGATGTTCGCCCGTACAATGCTTTCCTGCAACAGCAGACGTCCCTGAATGCCAACGGCAATCCGGTATGGCTGCTTCCGGATGTATATCCTGACCCGTCCCTGGTCAGTAGTTCCGTTATCGGAGATTCCGTCAATGTCACTGTCGGTATCGTTAACCAGGGAGATGCGCTAATCGGATCGCCTGTATATGTAACTCTTTATAAAGAATCAGTCACAACGGCCAATAAGATCCGGACAGACAGTGCAAGCATACAGATCATGCCGGGCGATACGGGATATGTAACGGTTCGTATGGCAGATATCACGCCTTATCTGCCGATGCTGAATATCATCGCACGTGTAAATGATGACGGAACAAACTTCCCTTACCAGCCGGAATGTGACGATACCAACAATGAAACAGCGATCCTCAACCCGGCGATCAACCTAATGATGAAAAAGGACGCCACACTTGAAGGCATACCGCACAACGGGACATACGCGAATCCGGTTTCAGTCCTTTTCAGCGAAACCATCGAGTATACGATCACTGCGGTCAATGCAAACACCGCTACCGGAAACGTCATCATCAG
>DOZP01000300.1:10510-10824 GCA_003517945.1 Porphyromonadaceae bacterium
AACGCTACCTATCATCAGGGGGCAAGCGTCGGGCTGGTGACCTTCTCCGCCGGATCCGGGGGAAACATTTACAATGCGGAGGAACAGGCGCTGGATTACAAGACAACACCCAGAACAGGCATCGTCATCGTCCCCAATGAGGGATACCGTTTTACCGGATGGAGCCACGAAAATTATACCTCTTTGCGGGGTCATACGATTAAAGCCGAAAATAGGATCATGCAATATGATACGCTCACAGTCTATGGCAACGTAAACTTACAAGCCAACTTCGAGTTGGAAGAATACGCTATCGAATATCATCTGAACGGCGG
>DOZP01000164.1 GCA_003517945.1 Porphyromonadaceae bacterium
AGATTGCTTGCGGAAGTGGAAAAGGCTAATCCTGATGCTAAAAAGTTTCAGTTGTTTACAGCGGCTTCCAGCGCTCATAATATACGTTTATATGAATCCGTCGGGTATAAAATTTGCCGGCAGTATCAAGATGACGGGCAAGCCGGCTTTCTTATGGTGGAAATGGAAAAGTTAGGTGAATATTGATGGAAATGATTTAAAATAGAGTCATTACGAAGTTTAATCATGTAAGATTGTTGGTCAAAGATTACAAAAAGGTTAATTTGCATTAATATTTAATGTAATATTTTTTTAATTACAGATATATGTTTATATTTGGTGCGATATTATTTTTTTTGCGATTACAATAGTTATATAAATTGAAGATACCTGAATATGGGTAAAAGTACAAACAAACAAGAAATTCTTAACCGGTTATACGCTGATGCGGTCACTTACTGGAATATAGATAGCATTGAGAGCCTTGATCCGGCCATAAAAGCGTTGATACAGGGGTTAGCGTCCGAAATTTTTCATATTACCAATGAATTGGAAAATATGAAAGTCCGTATTCTTAATAACTTGGCCGATATGCTGACTCCGGCCATTCTCAATTCTCCCAAATGTAGTCATGCCATTATGCAAGCCTGGCCGGTAGAGCCGTCTCTCTTTATCGACGATCGTAACTCTTTCTTTTTGGAAAAGATACCTGCCGGTAAACAGGAGGCCGGGATTACGCGGATTGATTTTACGTCTATCGGACAAGTGAGGTTAATACAGGGAGCGATTCGTTATTCCGTTAGCGAGCGTATGTTGTATCGGCACGGAAGGGGTAATGAGAAGCAGCAATTGGCTTATTCGCATGTGTTGAGCGAGGTGTATAATTCTACGGTATGGGTGGCGCTGAGCCTGCATGACGAGATTGACTCGCTGAAAAATCTTTCTTTTTATATTGATTTCCCCAAAAGTAATTCCCGCGAAGCGTATTTGTCGCTTTTGCCCTATGCCCGATGGGAAATCGACGGAGAGGTGTTACAGACCCAGTCGGGTCTGGCCGTCTGGAAGGAGGAAGAACTTACCATTTTTCAAAAATATAGCCTGAACCATCAGACGGATCGTGCCATTGCGAAATATTACCGCAAACGATTCCGCACAATCACTTCCGATATATCCGTTTCCACGCTTCGTAAAACTCGTTTTCCGGACGAATTAAAGGCTTTGTACGATTCCGATGTTTATGAAAACTTAGCTGAGCTGATCTGGATAAAAATTAAATTGCCTGCCGGCATTCCGGCTACTGAGCTTTACAATATATCCCTGAATCTGAATGCTTTTCCGGTTTTAAACAAGAGGCTTTATGAAAACTCAACGCGGCGGAACACCATGACGGAGATCATTACTCTCCGGACGGTTCCGGCAGAGAAATTTCTTTCGATTGACCAGGTTTCGGATGATACGGGACAAGTTTATGAATATCTTCCGCAGAAGACCGGTTCGAAACAGTTTCCGGCGTGCTACCATACCAAGCGTGGGGGGGTTGAGCGATTTGACAGCAGGGATGCCCATACTATGATTGACCATCTGACCGATCTGTTGCGTAGCGAAGTGTCGGCGTTTTCTTCATATGGCGTCGAATACGTGGCCTCATCAATAGAAACGCTGAAGAAAGCGTTAAGACAGTTAGAATCTAAAATAAATGAGCAGCCTGAGACGAAAGACAATTATTATCTGTTAGTAAATACAAAAGCAGAAACCGATGTGGTTTTTTACAGCTATTGGGCTACCAATTGTGAAGCCGCCAACGGACTGGGCGCGGGTCTTTCGCTTTTACCCTACGACTCGTCGCTGCTTAGTAAAGGGGATTGTGTTCTTTTAACCCGTACGTTAGGAGGCGCTTCTGCTCCCGGTAGCGCGGCACGGTTGGACGCTTTCAAATATGCATTGACCTCGCACGATCATATTTTCACCGAAGCGGATGTTGTAAATTTCTGCCGTTACGAACTGGGAGACAAGATCAGCGGCGTGGAAGTGTGCCGGGGAGTAACGGTCAGCAATAAGCCCCACGAAGGCTTAATACGCTGCATCATCGTTACCATTAAACCGGCCGAGGGGTATTATGAGAAACTGGAAGAAACGAAAGATGAGTTATTGGTGGCATTGGAAATTCGTTCGCCGGATACATATAATTACCGTATTGAGGTTGTAAATGAAAAGAAGGATAAACGATAAAAAACATAAAATAAACAACAGATGAAATCAAATTCAGTAGAAGCCATTGTCCGCGTAAAAATGGAAAAGGTCGCCTTTACCGAACTGACATTGGAACAGTGCTTTTTCGATCATCACCGGTTTTCGGTCTCGATCGACCATCGCGTATTGGGCGAAAGCGAAGTATTCGGCGACCCCGATCAGAAACTGGCCCTGATCGGCGAGACGTTGACGATCGATTTGTTTGAAGGAACTGATCCGGGCGAATCCTATACTTTCCTCGGACGCATAACCGATGTTCGTTTACAAGCCTCGGCGGGAATGAACGGATTGATCCGGTTGACCGGATTCGGAGATTCCGTAAAATTGGAACGGGGAAAGATGTTGCAGACGTTTAGCAGAACCAATTTGCAAATGATCTTCTCCGAACTGACGGAGAATGTGTCCGGCCTGCCCGTTTCCAATAATCCGAGGTATAAAGACGATATCGAATTCAGTTTTCAATATTTTGAAACGGACTGGCAGTATCTTTGCCGTTTGGCTAAAATTTATCATGAAACGCTGTTCTGGGACGGATATAAGGTGGTGTGGGGCGATTATGCGCCTAAAACGGTGAATCTCACCTACGACCACGACCTGAAAGATGTGGAGTTAAGCTCCAGGATGATATCCAATAAGTTCGAGCAGTATTACCACGAGGTAGATAACAAAGTGATGAAACACGAGGAGCCGTTCGGCGACCGGACTTTTCCGGGTATTGCCAGTAAGAAGTCCGATCTGCTTAACCTGATGAAGAAACCCCTTATGCCGGCAGATGCTCCGGTAACGATGAAATCCGGTTTAGACAACCTCACCAAAGCCCGCAAACTCGATACGGTCAACAGTATGATTTGCCTTTCGGGCGCAACTAAAATACACAAAGTTTCGATCGGATGCTTTGTCAATGTAAAACTGCCTAAAGAGATGAACAGTCTGACCCTCGGAACTTACCGGGTAACGAACATTGTCCATTATGTCAATGAGCGGGGCGAATACCGCAATGAGTTTTCAGCCATTCCGGCAGCTAACGATTACATCCCCTGCCCCGATTTCCCGACGCCGGTGGCGCAAACGTTGCAGGCCACCGTCGTCGATAATGTCGATCTTGAACAGGGATTGGGCCGTATACAGGTGAGTTTCCCGTTCGAAAAGAAAGCATGCTACCACTGGTTCAAACGAATGACGCCCGACGGAGGCAACGGGAATACCGGTAAGGGGAGAGGCTACGTATTTGTGCCGGAACGGAACGATGAGGTATATATCTCATTTATAGACGGAAACCCCGAAAAACCGTTTGTCTTAGGTTCCGTCTTCCACGGCAATAATGCCGATACGCTGGGCGGACCCGAAAATAATTACTATAAAAGCATCGTCACCCGCAGTGGACATACCATTGAGTTTAACGATACCGATAATTCCGAAACGATTAAGATAAAGGATATTAATGAAAATGAGATATTATATGATACCCGTAGCAAAACAATTACCGTCTCCACGCTGGAAAAGATTAACCTGGTGTCAAAAATCATTCAGATCAATGCCAGCGAAGATTTGTTGATTTCGGTTGGTCGCGATATGCAGCAGAGTGTAGGTAATAACCTTACACAGTCCACCAGTGGCGAGAGCCGTACCTGGGTCGGCAAATCGTCGGTTACGAAAGTGGATAGTGATTATGATCTGATTGTCGACCGGAATATACTGACCGAATCAGGTAAAAATACGGTCATGCAGGTCGGTAATAAACTACGGCAGGATGCGGAAAATAATATTGACGTAACCTCGGCAGGAGGAACAACAAATATAACATCCAAAGGACAAATTAATCTGAAAAGTAACGTAAAAGTTCATATAAAATAGATTTTGTCATGTATAACTTCAGGTATCTGGATTCGTTTTATAATGTTGATATCATTCTGAAACATCCTGATTTTACCCAAACGCATTATCATAGCCGCGAATATGTAGAGGCCCGTTCCGAAAAAGAAAGCGGCCGGTACATTTTCCGGCTTGAAGGACAGCGTAATATCCTGCTGAATCGCGAACCACCCCAAGAAGTAATGGATAAGTTAATGATTGAACTGGGTAATGCCGTCTATCCCCTTTCGCTGGTTGTCAGTCAGGAAGGCGAGATACTGACGGTTAAAAATTTTCTGTCGGTAAAAGAACAATGGGAACGAAAAACGGAAGCAATCTTAAAAGAACAATACACTCAGCCACTGGAACAATATATCCGAATAGCATCCCGCAATCTGAAACAAGAAACGGCGCTACGGAAATCATTGGTTAAAAAAACATTTATCCGGCTGTTCTTTTTACCGTTCAATACGGAAATGTTTACGCTCAAATTCGAAAACTTTCCGTTGCGGGGCGACCTGGTTGTCTTCAGATGTGAACCGGAACAGGCCCCGACAAATGAAAACACCCGGCGTTACAGTGCATCGCTTCTGTTTCCTGCAACTTATCAGGGGGAAGGTCATATCCGGTATGTTCATAGCGAAGCGGGCGATCTGCTGACAACAGAGGGGCAATTTACCATTACCGATCCGGATGGTAATACATCTGAAAAACAGATATTTATACAAACCAATGAGGAAGACCGGCATGTATCGGGAAAGAAGAATTTCCGGAGTACACTATTAGAATAAAACAAAAAAAGAAATATGGAAGGAAAAGAATTTATCGTAGACGGGGCAATCTGCATGTGTAAGTTCGGCACTGCCCCCGGCCGTTTGCAGGTTTCCAATCAGCAGTCGGCCTATATGAACGGAGATAAACCTACGGCAACCACCCTGTCGTTGGGTAATACATTCTATCCGCCTGGTTTCGCCGTCTGCAAAGCAAACTGGCCGCCACGCGCCTGTACGCCCGCAGTAACCCAGTGGACGGGCGCTTATATGAAGTTAGAGATCGAAAACGGCGGTTATGCACTGACCGACCAGAGTAAGGGCACCTGTGCTGCCGGTTGCCCGATGTGTATTGATATTATGCAGACCGGTCAGTTCCAACCGGCCGGCGCCGGACAGTTACTGACGGCTTCGGCCGCTTTCCAATGCGAGATGGATCCGTTGGGCGAATCGGTCGCCCTCACCGACCATCAGATAGATTGTTTTCTGGATGTAAAATAAATCAGGTAAAAACGATGTCTTCAAACATTATTGTTATTGAGTCGGTTGCAGCACAGCAACATGTGTATGCCGGACAACCGGCTGTTTTCACATTCAATTTCAGCGAATCCCTCAAAACGGTTCAAGGCCCTGTAAGCCTGTGTTGCTATCTGGATGAAAAAGTATTTAATATACACACCGATATAGAAAAAGAATTGGTTGTTAAACCGGACAACCCGAAACAGGCCGAACTGACCCTTACCTTCACAGAAGCATCGGCCGGAGCCAAGGTACAGGTAACCTTCGGCATATTATCCAAACAGTTCAAAGCAAAAGACGCCGTTGAACTTAAAGCGACCGTTGAAATTAAACGTTCGGACGGGAAACAGGAAGTAACAAAAGTTTACTGGAGTGAACCCGAACCGGCGCGATGGGGAGTAAAAACAGCCGAAAGAAGCGAGATATTCCGGAATGAATATGGTTTCCTGCACATTCATACCCAGGGCTTATATGGTCATGACGTATCGTATGAATTATTGGAGGATGGAGATAATTTTTCTCTTGACCATAAGCAGATGAGAGACAATGTACTTTCGGTACCGGTTTCGATGGAAAAGGTATGGTCTGATCGTGTAAGCTGGTACCAGTTTCTGAAAGATGAAATCAAAATCAAAGCACGCGCGCATCGTGATAAAACCAAAATCAGCGAAGGAAAAGAAACGGGGGTATTAGTTTTGAAAGATGAACAGGAGACAAAGAATCCGGCTACCCTGACCCGTGTGCCTCCCGTAAAAGTTATCATTCACGAAGAAGAACAGGAACCGGCTATTCATACCACCGCCAAATGCTCGCTGCAATTCCGACCGTGTAATACCTACAAAGGAGAATATGGGTTCGACTGGATACGGATGGGGGATGTGGAAGACGGGTACTATTTTAATGACAACGGACCGGTAAGACAACTCTTGGGGAAATGCTATAACACTGATGGAAACGGGAATAATATCACTGAAAAAAATCCGAATAAGACCGGTACCGGATTCCAAAAAGATATGAATTCGGTCGATATTAAACATCCCGACACGCTACTGCCTGATGCTACTCTGGGCAAAGGTAAAATGTACGGACGCCTTACCCGCCGGTTCAAATCCNNGAAAACCCCCTTACAGACCTTTGTCCCGATTATGACGATCCAAAAGGGGATGTCAGCCATATTGGATATGTATTTATACATCCGGGAAAATCAAAAGCCGGATTATATACTGCTTGAATTCAATAACCGCAGAGCATATACCGTATTAAATATCGCCGCATACGTATTAAATACTGCGCCCGTATTGATGATCACGCAGCAGCAAATGGACGAACGCGATCCGTCTACGAATAAATTGAAAATACCCCTTCCGATGACATGTACAGGCGAATTCAATGATGAATATACCCTGATAGCCTCTGCTGTTACCCATACGATGGTAAATAACCAGAAAGTTGAAAAACGTACGCCCTGCGGCATGATCCGCATCTTACCTAACGGGGCAATTTATCAGCATAAG
>DOZP01000366.1:0-8625 GCA_003517945.1 Porphyromonadaceae bacterium
AATTATTACTGGAGTGCAACGGAAAGTGCGACAAGCCTGAACGGCGCCAACTATACAAATGCATGGATGGTATACGGAGGAAGAGAAAATCCCGGAGATGCGGGTAATACACCTCATAGTATCAAGACGCTTAATACACCATTCGTACGTTGTGTGAGAGAAGAATAAATTAATTTGGTTTCATTATTCATTATTACAATATTATTTATCGGGTAACCGGTAAACAAAAAGGCAGCTATCGTGAGATACCTGCCTTTTTGTTTAGCCATTTCTATCCTTTTCAGGATCAATGATCATCTTACAGTCCGAACGCTTCTTTTACTTTACCTACATAGTCAAGCTTTTCCCAAGTGAATAGTTCCACCTCACAGATAACCGTATCTTTGTAACGCGATGGGAACGTTTTCTTTACAAACTGCGGGATATTCCCCATGTGACCGTAAGAAGCGGTTTCCTGATAAATCGGGTTACGCAGTTTCAGGCGTTCTTCGATGGCTTTGGGACGCATATCAAAGACTTCGGCAATCTTTTCGGCAATCTCCCCGTCAGTCATTTGCACATTGGAACGACCAAAGGTATTGACAAAAATATTCATCGGACGGGCAATACCGATCGCATAGGATACCTGAACCAGAATTTCATCCGCCACACCGGCGGCAACCAGGTTCTTGGCAATATGACGGGAAGCATAAGCTGCCGAACGATCCACTTTAGACGGATCTTTCCCTGAAAACGCGCCGCCACCATGTGCCCCTTTTCCTCCGTATGTATCCACGATAATCTTACGGCCCGTGAGGCCCGTATCACCGTGAGGTCCGCCAATCACAAATTTACCGGTCGGATTTACGTAATAGATGATCCGATCATCAAACAAGGCTTGTACCTTATCGGGATATTGTGCTTTCACACGGGGGATCAGGATTGTTTTCATATCTTCCGCAATCTTATCCTGCATTTTTTTGTCGGCTTCTGCCTGTGAAAGACCATTTCCGGCTTTTTCAAATTCGTCGTGCTGGGTAGAAATAACTATCGTATCAATACGTAATGGCGTTCCGTTATCATCATATTCGATCGTTACCTGACTCTTTGCATCAGGACGGAGATAGGGCATCTTTTCAATTTCATTTTTACGGATCACGGCCAGTTCCCGGAGAAGGCTATGCGCGAGATCAAGTGCCAACGGCATGTAATTTTCCGTCTCATTTGTCGCATAACCAAACATCATCCCCTGGTCTCCGGCTCCCTGATCATACGGATCCTGCCGTTCAACACCCCGGTTGATATCCGGACTTTGTTCATGAATCGCAGAAAGTACACCACACGATTTGGCTTCAAATTGATACTCGCTCTTTGTATAACCGATTTTTTCGATCACACGGCGCACGACATCCTGTACGTCAACATACGCTTCTGATTTAACCTCGCCGGCAACAACTACCTGACCGGTAGTAACCAGCGTTTCACATGCCACTTTGGATTTTTTATCCTGGGCCAAAAACTCGTCAAGCAAAGCATCCGATATCTGATCGGCTACTTTATCGGGGTGCCCTTCAGACACCGATTCGGAAGTAAATAAATAACTCATTACTGTTCTTTTATAAGTTAAACATAAGTAATGAATCAACGTTGGAAAAGCCTATGCCGAACGGCAAGAAAAAGGAATTTGATTTTTTTTAGCATTTTTTCCTGTGGTTGCAAGCAATACAAATCTGTCCACGCTAATTCAGATGCAAAATTAGGAAAAACTACCTTATAAAAAAAATGCAGGATGTTAATAATTGTTATTCTATCATGCCAAGTGAACGTAGCCAGTATTCCGCACGTTCAGGCCACTCGTTTACGACCGCCTTGGTATCACGCATACCATATCCGTGCCCACCCTGACTATACAAATGCATCGTGACCGGCACGCTTGCTTCCTTCAAGGCATAATAATAGAAAAGACTGCTGTTTATATGAGATTTATCATCCTGCGACTGTACCAGCATGGTAGGAGGTGTTTTTGACGATACTTTTATTTCGGTAGCCAATGTACCGAACGTATCTCCGCTCAGATAGGCCGGATAAACCAGCAAACAAAAGTCCGGACGACTACTGAACTTATCACATTCATCAACGACCGGATATGTATGTTCTTCCGGGTTATTGCAAACCATAACCGATAAATGCGCTCCGGCGGAAAAACCCATGATACCGATACGTTCAGGATAAATATGTAACGCTTCGGCATGGGCGCGTACGTAGCTGACGGCGCGCTGCGCATCCTGCAACGGCGCAGCATGCTTCTCCACTCCTTCACGGCGCGGCACCCGGTATTTCAACAGCACAGCCGTTATCCCCATATCATTCAACCATTCACAGATCTCCGTCCCTTCCAGATCATAGGCCAAAATAGTATAACCGCCGCCGGGACAAACGACCATAGCGGTACCATTCGCCAACTCCTGCACCGGTTGATAAATCGTAATCACAGGATCACTCACATTACTGATCCGCTGCACCGTTTCTCCCGCCACCTTGTTTCCTGTTATACCGGCAACTTCTTCAGGCAAATTACCCTTTTCTCCGGGAACGCCGCCGGGAAACAGACGAATTTCTTTATCTTGTGAAAATACTTGCAGATGCATCATATTAATCCATATCAAAAAAAGAAAGAAACGTTTCATGAGATTCAATATTTAAGATTCAATTCATTTGACTTCCACATTTTCATTGACATCAAACTCATTATGGTCCGCATCATAAAACTTATATTCCAGGAATCCAAGACTCTGATCGGGAATAACTTTAAGATTCTTGCTGTACTTCCACTTCCAACGTCGTAACATGGAAACGAGTCCTTTGGAAATATAGGCGAATACATAAGGGTGAATATGAAGGGTAAAGTTTTTTACATGCAATTTACCCGTCAGGGTATCCAGTTTTTCTTCCAAAGTATCGGTAAACAGAATCGACGGACGCGCATGACCGGTTCCGAAACAGGTCGGACAAGTCTCCGAAGTATCAATATCCAGCACGGGACGCACACGTTGCCGTGTGATCTGCATCAATCCGAACTTACTTAAAGGTAATATATTATGACGAGCGCGGTCGCGCGACATAGCAGCGGTCATATGTTCAAACAACTTCTGACGATGCGACGCTTCGTTCATATCAATAAAATCAATCACGATAATACCGCCCATATCGCGCAAACGCAACTGACGCACCAGTTCGTCAGCAGCCGCCAGGTTCACATTAAAAGAATTTTCTTCCGGTTCATTCCCGTTCTTATTGGAACGGTTACCACTGTTTACATCCACCACATGCATCGCTTCGGTGTGTTCAATAATAAGATAAGCTCCGTTCTTAAAGGTAACCGTACGGGCAAGTGATGATTTGATTTGTTTGGTAATAGCAAAATGATCAAAAATCGGAAGCTCGCCGGTATAAAGCTTCACGATACCTTTTTGTTCGGGCGCTATCAGGGAAACATAATCAAGTACATTTTTATAAACGTTCTCATTATTAATATAAATATGCTCGAATGAAGGATTCAGGATATCCCGCAGGAGGGCTACCATACGTGAAGTCTCTTCATAGAAAAGCGAAGGCTTCTTCGCCTTGGGCAGCTTAGGCAGATTATCATCAAAACGTTTCTGCAATATCCTCAGTTCATGATCCAATTCGGCTACGCGTTTCCCTTCGGCCGACGTCCGCACAATCACACCATAGTTTTTGGCCTTCACGCTTTGTATCAGTTGGCGCAGCCTCGCACGTTCTTCACTTGATTTTATTTTGGTAGAAACGGAAACTTTGTCGGAAAAAGGGATCAGAACAAGATAACGCCCGGCAAAAGACAATTCCGCCGTAAGTCGTGGCCCTTTGGTAGAAATAGGTTCTTTCGCTATCTGCACAAGAATATCCTCACCGGCTGTAAGCACATCGGTTATCTTACCGTCTTTCGGCAACTCCGGAAGAATTGATACTTTAGAAAACGGGATCATATTCTTCTTATCGCCCGAAAATATTTTCTTCAGAAACTTCTGTTGCGTATTAAAATGAGGCCCCAGATCCTGATAATGGAGAAACCCCTCTTTTTTATATCCGACATCAATAAAGGCTGCATTAAGCCCGGGGAGCAGTTTTTTAACCCTCCCCAAATAAATATCACCAACCGCATAAGATTCATTCCGAGTCTCTTTCTGAAGCTCAACCAGAACCTTATCTTCCATCACCGCAATTGACACCTCTTTAGGTGTTACATCTACTACTATTTCACTTATCACGTTAATTATTAAATAATAAACAAAAGAACAAACTTAAATAACGATAATTTTTATTAAGCTTGTTCTTTTTGATTGTTCTTTTCAGACTTATTTCTTTTTATGTCTGTTTTTCTTCAGTCTTTTCTTACGCTTATGCGTAGCCATCTTATGTCTTTTTCTTTTCTTTCCGCTTGGCATAATACACTATTTTTAATTATTTTTTCTTTTTAGCTTTTTTCTTATCGTTAGCGATTACCTCCATGAACACTTTGGCCGGTTTAAATGCCGGAATATTGTGTTCCGGGATTGTAATCGTTGTGTTTTTTGAAATGTTACGAGCTTTCTTCTCTGCTCTTGTCTTAACTATGAAACTTCCGAAACCTCTCAAATAAACGTTTTCACCTTCTGCCAAAGACGTCTTAATTGTATCCATGTAGGCGGTTACAATGTTCAATACTTCTGTCTTCTCAACGCCCGTATTTTTTGATATCAGGCTAATAAGTTCTGCTTTAGTCATGTTAAATAATTTATTAAATGAATATTACGTTTCGATTTTTTGGACTGCAAATATACGACTTTTCTATGATAGAAAAAAAAAATCGGCCTTTTTTTCAACAAAAATGCACTTTTATTTTTTTACTTGTCCCAAATAATGACCCGGTTAGTACCAAAACCATCCGGCATAAAACAGTAAGCCCATCAAAGACCGGTAAAAAAAGTTATAAATTTTGGATAATAAAAAAAATTTCGTACGTTTGTACTTACTATTTTTTTACTCTTTAACATTTATATTATGTCATTAAACAAAGTTATTTTAATTGGCAACGTGGGAAAAGACCCCGACGTCCGTTATTTTGATAGCGGTAATGCCGTAGCAAATTTCCCCTTGGCCACATCAGAACGCGGCTACAAACTTGCAAACGGAACCGAAGTTCCCGAACGTACCGAGTGGCACAATATTGTGGCGACACGCGACCGTGCACAATTTGTCGAAAAATACATAAAAAAAGGCTCTCTTCTATATGTAGAAGGTAAAATACGCACGCGTAACTACGACGACAAAGACGGGAACAAACGGTATGTAACGGAGATATATGCCGACCGCATTGAATTTTATTCAATAGGAAGCGGCAACCGTCGCGGAGAAGACCAGCAGGAAGCCGGTAATACAAACGGAACAGCCGCAAACATGCGTCCTGCCGAACCGGAAATTCCGGCCGCATCCGAACCGGCCGACGATCTGCCGTTTTAATCTATCTTATTCATTTTAAACTTTTAGTATAAAAAAATACATTTTGGAATCAGACGATTATTTTCCGGAACAGCTGCTGCAAGTAACGATCAGTGATCTTATGACTGATTTTGCAGCAGCATTTGGCATAGCCTTACTACTATTACTATTTGTAACATTTCTATCCGCTGCCGAAAACGCGATCACATCCTTATCACAGGAGAATGCGAATAAACCGGAAGAAAGCCCATCGGCAAGAGATAAAATCATTATCTACCTGTCCGGTCATCTGCAATTGACGAAAGCATCCTGCCATATGCTTCAATCCTTTATTCTGGTTGCTATAACCATATTGTGCGCTTACGGAATGAATATATTCGGAATAACGCCGTATATTTTGTCATACCTGATTGCATTTCTATGTTCAATTATCCTATGGATACTTTTCTATGGAGTAATACCCAACTTTTTTTCTAACCACAAACTGGGTACGGCGCGCGTAATGGCTCCATTACTAAAATCTGTCATCAAATTATGTTCACCGTTTATTCATATGACATCCATTCCGGTCGAGAAAGCGGAAGGCGAACATATCAAAAAGACACAGGTGCCACTTGCCAACGAAGCGCCGAACGACATGTACGAAGAAAAAGAAATGCTGAAAGATATCATTCATTTCTATAATAAAAAAGCAAATGAGATCATGACGCCCCGTACGGATATGATTGCTATAAATATAAAAAACGATATCAATGAGGTAGTAAGCATCATCGTGGAATCGGGATATTCCAGAATCCCGGTTTACGAAGAAGACGAAGATGATATAAAAGGAGTACTGTACGTAAAAGATATCATTCCTGCGCTTAACAAATCGGTTCATTTTGAATGGCAGTCCCTCATGCGGAAACCCTATTTCGTTCCGGAAACAAAAAAAATCGACGATTTGCTGGATGAATTACGGACGCATAAGACGCATATGGCTATTGTCGTAGATGAATTCGGATGCACATCCGGCCTCGTAACAATGGAAGATATTGTGGAAGAAATTGTCGGGGATATATCAGACGAATATGACGAAGATGAACATTATTTCATGGCTTTGCCCGACGGCGGATATATCTTCGAGGGAAAAACCCTGCTCAATGACTTCTTTCGCGAAACAGGAATTCCTCCCTCCGAATTCAACGAACATACCGAAGAAGCGGAAACCCTGACCGGTCTCATGCTGGCGATCAAAGGAACATTACCTCACAGACGCGAAGTGATTGATTATAAAAAATACCGTTTCCGTATACTCGAAGCCGACGAACGCCGTGTGCTGAAGGTAAAATTCAGTATGATCCCGGATAATAAGGAAGATAAAAAATAAAAATATCCATGCGAAATATTGTCCTACTTCTCCTCTTCGTCTGTGTGTCGTTGTCATGTAAAAACAACTATACCCCCAAACCGAAAGGCTACCTTCGCACAGATCTACCGGAAGCACAATATATCGCCCTCAATCTGAACGAATTACCGTATGGATTCAATATTTCAACACAAACCGCCATTGAAATGCCTTCGAAAGACAGCTCCTTGTATTGGCTCAATATAGATTACCCGGACTTCCATGCAAAGATTTATTGCAGCTATCAGGCTATCACGCCACAAACCTTTCACGAACATGAAAACGAGTGTCGCCGGTTGGCGGAACGCACGGTCAGAAATGCGGATGCGATAACTGAAAAACGCTATGAAAACAAGGAACGCGATGTCTACGGAACATTATTCCTGATCGAAGGAGAAACCGCATCTCCTATACAATTTATGCTTACGGACAGCGTCTCCGGATTTTTTCGGGGCTCACTCTATTATAAATACAGCTCCAACGCCGATTCGCTCGCTCCTGTCACCGAATATTTACAAAAAAATATCACTGAACTCATTCAATCGTTTTACTGGAAAAAATAATGCCCCTGTTAAATATATACACATCGCCCCTCATGGGTATATGGAAGATCAACGAACCATGGCAGGAATTACTCGATTCGCTGGCTAACAAGGAAGTTTATCTTCCCGATCTGCATAAAATCCAATCGGATAAGCGTAAGCAGGAATGGCTTACCGTGAGATTACTGCTTCAACATCTTTCGGGTAAAGACGCACTTATCAGATACCATAAAAACGGAGCGCCTTTCTTACCGGACAGTAAGTATCACATAAGCATCTCACATACACGAGGCTTTGCAGCACTCCTGTTAACCGGAGAAACAAATCCGGGTATTGATATTGAATATCACTCGGAACGTGCATGGAGATTACATAAAAAATACATGAATGAAAGCGAAGCGACTTTTATCAGGTCATTATCCGATCGTAAAAGTACGGAGACCCCCCTGACGGTAAGCGTAACGGAAACAGCCACCATATATTGGTGCGCCAAAGAAACGGCATATAAAGCGCTGGGAGAAACAGAAGTCGATTTTGCCGAACATTTTTGTATAGAGCCATTCAATCCTTCTAAAGAAGGGATTCTCATATTAAAGGAAAAACGCACAAAGCAACAATTAAACTTCAACATCAACTACCGGGTAACGGAAGATTTTATTCTGACATGGAAAGAGTGAATAAAAATGTAACATTAGGAAAAACCGGCATATCCGTCAATAAAAACGGATTCGGAGCATTACCGATTCAAAGGGTACCGGAAAAAGAAGCGATTCATCTGCTGCAAAAGGCATATGAAGGGGGTATCCGTTTATTCGATACGGCACGGTTCTATACCGATAGCGAGGAGAAAATAGGTAAAGCATTTAAAGGCATGCGGGATAAAATCATTATTACCTCCAAAACAATGGCCGCAAATACCGTTGACTTCCGGAAGGATCTGGAAATAACACTCCGGAATCTACAAACGGATTACCTGGACATCTACCAATTCCACAATCCGGAATTTTGCCCGAAACCGGATGATGGAAGCGGACTTTATGAAGCGATGACCGAAGCCGTAAAAAGCGGATACGTGCGCCACATCGGGATCACAAATCATCGCTTGGCGGTAGCGCACGAAGCCATAAAAAGCGACCTGTATGAGACCTTACAATTCCCATTCTGCTACCTGTCCGGCGAAAAAGAACTCGAATTAGTAAAAAGTTGCGCGGCAAACGG
>DOZP01000366.1:8661-9130 GCA_003517945.1 Porphyromonadaceae bacterium
TTTATTGCCCGGCACGAAAATGTACTTCCGATATGGGGCATACAGCGGGAAAAAGAACTGGACGAATTCCTGAATTATACCGTAAATCCTCCGGTAATGAACGATGAAATGAGCCGTTTTATAGAAAAAGAGAGGGAAGAGCTGAAGGGAGAATTTTGCCGGGGATGCGGATATTGCATGCCTTGTCCGGTAGGCATAGAGATCAATAACTGTGCACGTATGTCGTTATTATTGCGGCGTTCACCATCCGAATTACAACTGACACCGGAAGTTCGGAAAAAAATGAGGAAAATCGAAGAATGCATCCGATGCAATCAATGCAGGGAAAAATGCCCCTATGAACTTGACACTCCTACCCTCCTGCTCAAAAATTACGAAGACTATAAAAATATATTAGCCGGCAAAACCATTGTATAATATTCGGAACAGAATCAGTAATTAGTCATATAAAAACACTAACTTTGTGCCG
>DOZP01000366.1:9175-13767 GCA_003517945.1 Porphyromonadaceae bacterium
ATACAACATTCTCAAGCGACATTTTATTGATTGTTGTAATGGTGATGCTATCTGCATTTGCACTGATATTCCGCCTGAATGTGCCTCTGTTCGGTAAAATGATCAGCAATATAAATGCGGGAGAACAAAGACAAAGCCTGTTTGATACGACTGAAAAGGACAGTTTTTTATTCAATGCATTCATGACATTTCAAACCTTGTTGCTTTTCAGTATCTTTTTATTTTCCGCAGTAACCGGACAGGATTATTTTACAAACCCAAACATTCCAAAAACAATAACTATAACAACCATACTGTTGGCCACCTCTTTTCTCTTTTATTTATTCAAAAAAATGATCTACAGCATCTTCGGACGCATATTTGTGGAAAAAAGCATCTATAAGATGATGTTTGTTAATTATCAGGGACTATTCTGCACATGGGGCGTCTCTTTATATCTTCCTGTTTTATGGATTCTACTTGTTGGCAAATACTTGTTTGTAGCATATATATTTTTCACCATCAGCTATTTAGCCTTTAGAATAACACTAATTTACAGATTTATTCACATCTTTTTTAACAAAAATACGGGTTTATTATTTTTTAATTTGTATCTTTGCGCCCAAGAAATTATACCACTGGTATTTTTATATGAGGGTTTGATTTATTTGTATAATATTATCGAAAAAAATAATATATGGCAGTGACTATCAAAAAAATGTTGGTATCCCAACCCCAGCCTACCTCGAGCAAATCTCCTTATTTTGACATCGCAAAAAAATATGGTGTGGAAATAGATTTCCGTCCATTCATCAAGGTAGAGCCAGTATCCGCAAAGGAGTTCAGGCAGCAGAGAGTTTTTATTCTGGACTATAGCGCTATTATTTTCACAGCTCGAACGGCAGTAGATCATTTTTTCAATCTATGTGAAGAATTGCGGATTACGATTCCCGAAACAATGAAATATTTTTGCATAACGGAGACCATTGCCGTCTACCTGCAGAAATACATTGTATATCGCAAGCGCAAAGTCTTCTTCGGACAAAACGGAAAACAGGATGATTTAGTTAAACTGGTAGGAAAACATCCGAAAGAAAAGTACCTGATACCTGTTTCCGACATCCATAAAGATGACCTGATGCTCAGTCTTGACACAAAAAAGATCCATTACAAAACAGTCACAATGTATCGTACCGTAAGCAATAATTTTAAAGACAATGAAGCTTTTGATTACGATATGCTTTTGTTTTTCAGCCCTTCCGGCATATCCTCTCTGCTGAAAAATTTTCCAAAATTCAAGCAAAAAGATATCCGCATCGGTTGTTTCGGGCCTACAACCGCAAAAGCCGCTGTTGATGCGGGGTTACGCCTTGATATCGAAGCACCGACACCGGAAGCGCCATCCATGACGGCCGCTCTCGAACAATATCTGAAAAAAGAAATGGATCAAGACAAGAAAAATGGAAGTCGCTGAAAGGAAGTTTTTTCCTAAAAGCGAACGACTGTATTTAAAGAAGGATATTGACCGGTTGTTCGATAACGGACAATCTTTCATATCGTATCCTTTGCGAATCGTATATTTGTCGGATACCGGAAATACGCTTCCGGCGTCCGGCATTTCTGTTTTAATCGGCGTTCCGAAAAAGCGTATCCGCCGTGCCGTGCACCGTAACCGGATCAAACGTATGATACGTGAAGCATTCCGCCTGAATAAAAATGACCTGTCAGACCGTTGCAAACATAACGAAAAACACCTTCAAATTGCTTTCATGTATGTATGCAATGAGGTAAAATCATACACGGATACGGAAAAAGCCATGAAGAAAGCGCTGACTATCATCTACCGGAAAGAAAAACTATGAAACGGCTATTGACACAGATATGTCTGTTGCCGGTCTATTTCTATAAATACTGCATATCTCCCCTAACGCCGGCCAGTTGCAGGTATACGCCTACCTGTTCCGAATATGCCATACAGGCGCTTCAAAAACATGGCCCGATCAAAGGAAGCTGGTTAGCAATAAAACGTATCCTGCGCTGTCATCCGTGGGGAGGTAGCGGATATGACCCCGTACCGTAAACTATGACTTATTACGATATACATACACATCAGCCGGCGCAACATCCCGGAGATATTGCAGTCATATCAATGGATTTAAGCAGTGAACCTGTGCGAAAGAGAATTCTTTCAAACAGACATTTTTTTGAAAAACAAGTATCAGGACAACACTCCGTCCAAACTACCGGTTATTATTCAATCGGCATTCATCCCCGGCATGCCGATATGAAATTCATGGGCAGTGTACGTGAACATGCGAACCAACCGGCAATCGTCGCCATAGGAGAAACCGGACTCGACAAATCAGCCGCAAAGGATGAAAACGAATTCAGGCTGCAACAGAAACTGTTTGCTGCTCATGCGGAATTATCGGAAGACGTCCGGAAACCTCTCATCATACACTGTGTCAAAGCATGGGGAGAACTGCTCCATATACGTAAAACCATTAAACCAACCGTTCCGTGGATCATACACGGCTTCAGGGGGAATGATATTTTAGCCTCACAATTGATTAACACAGGACTATACCTGTCGTTCGGAACACTTTACCATACGACAGCGTTAAAAGTTGCATGGCAGGAACAACGCCTTCTGACAGAAACCGATGATAAGGATGTTGATATACGCAATATCTATAAACAGATTGCCAATGACCTGGATATTGCGGAAAAAACTTTATCCGAAACCATAACCTGTTTTTTTAAAACCCGGCTTGCGCTACCTTAACTTGGAATCGAATGCAGCCGGCGTTCCGGAACCAGTGATCGCTTTCGGAACGGAAGCAAATAAAAATGAATAAATTCGTTTTGTACTTCTCTCGGCTTGGACTATCTTTGCACGATGTTAAAATAAATAGGTGCTAAATAAATAATAATACGATGAATTTTGTAGAAGAACTGAAATGGAGAGGCATGATACACGATATGATGCCCGGAACGGAAGAACAGTTGCAAAAAAAAATGACATCCGCTTATGTTGGAATTGACCCTACGGCAGATTCGCTGCATATAGGACATCTGGTAGGCGTTATGATGTTAAAACACTTCCAGCGTGCGGGACATCGTCCGATAGCCCTCATTGGCGGCGCTACCGGCATGATCGGTGATCCCTCCTTGAAATCGGCCGAACGCAACCTGCTCGACGAAGCGACATTACGCCATAATCAGGAATGCATCAAAAAGCAACTGGCTAAATTCCTCGACTTTGATTCGGATGCTCCTAACGCGGCAAAGCTGGTCAATAACTACGATTGGATGAAAGATTATACATTTCTCAATTTCATCCGCGATATCGGTAAACATCTGACGGTAAACTACATGATGGCAAAAGATTCCGTAAAAAAACGACTGAGCGCGGAATCTAACGCAGGTATGTCTTTCACCGAATTTTCATATCAGCTACTACAAGGGTATGATTACTTATATTTATACCAGCATGAGGGATGTTGCCTTCAGATGGGAGGCTCCGACCAATGGGGAAACATTACCACCGGGACTGAACTGATACGCCGCACGTTAGGTTCGGAAGCCGAAGCATTTGCCCTTGTATGTCCCCTCATCACAAAAGCGGACGGAGGCAAATTCGGCAAAACGGAATCCGGAAACGTTTGGCTGGATCGCCGTTATACATCTCCCTATAAGTTTTACCAATTCTGGTTGAATGTAAGTGACGAAGATGCCGCTAAATACATCAAAATATTCACCGCATTAAGTCAGGAAGAAATCGCATCATTGGAAAAAGAACAAACCGATGCCCCGCATCTGCGCCCGCTGCAAAAACGCCTGGCTCAGGAAGTGACAGTTATGGTACACTCCGAAGCGGATTATCATGCCGCAGTGGAAGCGTCCGGTATCCTGTTTGGTAACGCAACATCGGATACATTGAAAAATATTGATGAAGACACCTTATTATCGGTATTTGAAGGGGTTCCCCGGTTTGATATATCGCGTGATGAATTGTCGGCAGGTATAAAAGCAATTGATCTGTGTACCGATAAAGCAGCAATATTCCCGTCAAAAGGCGAAATGCGTAAACTGGTACAAAGCGGCGGCGTGAGTATAAACAAGGAAAAACTGACATTATGCGATACCGTCATAAACGCCGACTATCTGTTGAACGGTAAATATCTACTCGTTCAGCGTGGCAAAAAGAATTATTATTTACTCATTGCAAAATAGATTTTAGAAAAAATAGTTGCAAGTGTAATAAAATACTATTACTTTTGCACCGCTTTCAAAGAAAGCACCGGATTGTCTCATGGTGTAATGGTAGCACAACAGGTTTTGGTTCTGTTTGTCCAGGTTCGAATCCTGGTGAGACAACCAGAAAAAAAGATCCAAATATTGATTCTTCAATTATTTGGATCTTTTTTTTATGATAATCTTTAAAAAATCACCCTACATCCCTCTCACAATTTCTTCATATTCTCGTTTTATTTTCTTGACAGATCCGTAATATCACCGATCTACTTTTGCTGCGTAATTTTATAAAAAACGTTAATGCAAAAGATTATGAGAGTTCATTACAAAAAATTAGCAAAACTTATTGGTTTTGC
>DOZP01000366.1:13828-16402 GCA_003517945.1 Porphyromonadaceae bacterium
CAAGCAACGGATTATTTTCAAGGGAAAACACAAGCCTACGAGGCTTTCCCCGTTACAACCTGGCAAAGTAGTTACAATGCCAAAAATCCGAAAAACGGTTTTGAAGTCGAACATTTCGCATTGGAATATCGTTCGGATTCGGTCTGGACAAATTTCGGCTGGGCGGCTCGCGATGGCCGTACGGGCCGGATTGCCGGCTACACCGACTCGGCTCCGGCTGCAACGGCTTTATCTACCGGCAAAAAAGCGGCCGACGGCGTGTTGAATATTGATGTGGATGGAAACCAGCTTGTAACCATTGCAGAGCATGCGCTCAAGATGGGCAAAAAAGCAGGAGTCGTATCGACCGTACAGTTCACTCACGCAACACCTGCCGGCTATATCGCCCACAATATGGATAGAAATGCAAGTGCGCTGATCGCACAGGAAATGCTTGCTTCAAAGCTGTCGGTTATTATCGGTACGGGACACCCCGATTATAATGAAAACGCTCAATATGCGGCCGGAGTACAAGGGTACAATTATGTGGGCGGACAGAATGTTTGGAATGATCTTCTGACAGGCGGCGTAACAAATCCGGGCGGAATTGTCAATGTTGCCGATATTGACGGCGACGGAGCGGCCGACGCGTGGTCGCTGGTGCAGGATTCGCTTGATTTTGCACGTATAGGACGCGGCGAAAATGTGCCTTCACGCTTATTGGGCATACCGAGAGCAGGCGCTACCTTGCAGGCATACCGCGAAGGTCGCAACGATGAAAGGGCCAAAACAGCATTTGCGACGCCGCTCAACACCGGTGTTCCTTCGCTTGCGGAAATGTCTATGGCAGCCATCCATGTATTAAACAACGACAATGAGAACGGTTTCTTCGTCATGATCGAGGGCGGCGCTATCGACTGGTCAAACCACGACAACAATGCCGGCCGTATGATTGAAGAAATGACCGACCTGAATAAGGCAATTGACACAGTGATTGCCTGGATTGAAGCAAACGGCGGTTGGGAAAACAATTTACTCATTTACACAAGCGACCACGAGTGCGGTTATTTTATCGGCCCGGATCACCGGAACCAAACGGTAAACAATCCGGTGGACAATCCGATTGTGGACAATGGTGCAGGCAATATGCCCGGATATTCTTATCACTCGCCCAGCCACACCAATATGCTTGTGCCCGTATACGCAAAAGGCGCAGGAGCCGGATTGCTGAAAACCCACGAAAGCCGCACGGATTTTTACAGGGGGAAATATATCGACAACAGCGACATTGCAAACACATTGTTTACTTTGTGGACCCCGCAAGAAGAAGTTAAAAACTTTATCTTGATGATCTCCGACGGTATGGGACATAATACGGTTAAGGCGAATAACCTGTGGGAAAATAAAAATAAGCAAGTGTACGAAAACTTCCCTGTGATATCTGCCATGTCAACCTACCACGGTCGCGCAGGAAATTACCAGGCGACAGACGATATCAGCCTATACCGAACAGGCTATAATTCTACCCTCGCCTGGACAGATCCCGAATATATAAATGAGGATTATACCGACTCGGCTCCGGCTGCGACGGCAATGGCTACGGGAACTAAAATCTATGACGGCGCAATTAATGTAGATTTGGATGATTCTCCGCTGTTAAATACATTGCCGCAAGTGGCAACCAAAAAAGGAAAATCCGCCGGAGTTGTTTCTTCCGTTCAGATTTCGCATGCTACTCCTGCCGGATTGGGCGGAGCGCACAACGCAAACAGGAACGCAAACGCTGCTATTTCTCAGGAATTATTCTTCGATACGCATCTTTCCGTAGCTATCGGAACGGGACATCCGCTTTATAACGATCAGGGCGTTCTCAGAACCGCACCGGAACACACCTGGATCGGCGCAGATGCCTGGAACGCGTTAACTTCAGGTTCAACCACAAGTGGCGCTAACACGGCAAAAGATATTAACGGCGACGGAACACCCGATGCCTGGACGTTGATCCAGGATTCTGCTGATTTCGCTCAGATCGCAAAAGGCGAGCGTGTACCCCTTCGTCTTGCCGGTGTGCCTAAAGTGTATCAAACATTGCAACAACGCCGTACCGACGCTGCCACAGGTAAAGCCTCCGCACCTTTCACCATTCCGTTCAACAGAAATATACCGACTCTTTCCGACTTGTCGCTGGCGGCATTGAACGTACTAAACCAAAATCAAAACGGCTTCTTCGTCATGATCGAAGGTGGCGCTATCGACTGGGCAAACCACGATAACAACCTGCCGTTTGCAATTGAAGAACAATACAATTTTAACCGCGCGGTAGAAGCGGTCATCAATTGGGTTGAGGCAAACAGCAGTTGGGATGAAACACTCCTTATTATAACAAGCGACCACGAGTGCGGATACCTGACAGGTCCTAACGGTCAAAATATTAACCCATTTACCAATCCGATCATTGCTAACGGTGCGAATACGCCCGGACACGCTTACTATTCGCCCAGCCACACCAATACACTTGTACCGATGTATGCAAAAGGCGCCGGGGCGGAAAAACTGAATTCATACAGAAATATGTATGATTATGTATACGGTTAC
>DOZP01000304.1:0-5365 GCA_003517945.1 Porphyromonadaceae bacterium
AATACCTCAAAGTAGCGTTCAGTATCCGCTTTTCGTCCTGATAACTATACGCTCCGTTCAGATACTGCCAACGCATTTCCATACGACCGGGTTCGCCGATTTCTTTTCGTTGCAGTACGGAACCATCGGAAAATGTAAACTCCTCTTCATTATCACGCCACATCTTATAAAAATTACGATGGCTGATACCGTAGTTTACCGAAAACTCCGATTTCTTATGATTGATTTTTCCATTCACAAAATTATTCCCCCATTCTGTCGCCACCGCATCACTCAGGTTTAGTCCGAAACTACCGCCTGTCTCGGGACGATACACAATATAATCCAGTACTACTTCCGCATTTCCATAGCGAAGTCCCGGATTATCATGATATTCGACACGGATAATATCCGAAGGTTTCAATGCGGTTATATCCTGAATCTCTACTTTTACCCCGTTTATGCGGTATTGTATTTCGCCGCCCCCGGGCAATTTTACCTCACCGAATAACGGATTGACCTGTATCTTCGGAAGCATCAACTGCTGCAACAAGTCTACCCCGTTAGTAGATGCTTTGACCTGGTTTTCCGAAGGGAATATAATCTTCCTGTCCGAATGGCTCGTCGTAGCCGAGGCTGTTACCGTCACCCCGTCGAGCATCACCATATCATCTTCCAGCAGAATTTCTTCCAACTGCATATTTTTGCTGTAACCCTGAACATCTATACATTGAGTTTTATATCCGATACTTGAAACCACCAACCTGTAATCGCCGGATGCAATTTTGCTGAATGCAAAATCCCCTGTCCTTCCGGTAACCGTACCTGAGACAAAAACCGAATCGGGAGTTTGCAGAACCACATTGGCTAATTCTACAGCTTCGCGATTTTTTGTGTGCAATACACGTCCCTTAATATCAATCACAGAGGCAAAAACCCCATTCATCACCAAACAACCGAACAATATAATTCCTGTAATTTTTCGTTTCATCTTGTTACTTTTTATTACTTTTTAAATTTCTACGTTTACATTTCTGCAGAATGTATCAATAAGACGAAAATGGTCAAAAAATGTTACAGTATCGACAAAAAAGTTCCATTATCATACGCTGTCAAGATAGAAAAAGCGGGTTTGGTTGGTCAAAGTAAACAACAGTATTTGTGTACATTTATATAACATACTGTGAAAATCCGAATATTATCATGTACATTTGTATTTTCAAAAGCGCTGGCACCACCTTTATTTATCAGAAACAGTATGAATCACGATCATGATACCGGCCCACGCCCTTCCGGCAACGCCTTACTACCCTTAGGCGTTTTCTTTTTGCTTTATATCCTGGCATTTATTTTTACCGGAGATTTAAGTAAAATGCCCGTATCTGTCGCTTTCCTTACGGCATCCGCCGTCGCGATCCTTTCGTCCAGGGGAAGAAATATCATGCAACGCATCGAAATATTCTGCCGCGGCGCGGCGAATAACACGATCCTGTTGATGGTCGTGATCTTTATTCTTGCCGGCGCGTTTTCCGGTACGGCGCGTGCCATGGGGGCAGTCGATGCTACGGTAAACATGATATTATACCTCCTGCCGTCAAAAGTTGTCGTTGCAAGCATATTTACAGCAGCCTGTTTTATTTCCATGTCTATGGGAACATCCTGTGGCACGATCGCGGCGCTTATCCCGATCGCCGCCGGCATATCCGTGCAAACAGGGCTCAGCCTGCCCATGCTGGTCGGCGTAGTAGTGGGCGGTTCCATGTTCGGAGACAACCTGTCGTTTATTTCGGATACGACAATCGTCGCCACACGAACCCAGCATGTTGAAATGAAAGATAAGTTCAGAGCCAACTTCAAACTGGTAACGCCGGTTGCTCTCGCCGTCCTGATGATCTATATTATCCGGGGATTTCTTGATTCCCATCAGATGCAGACGGAAATAAACGGCATCGAATGGCCTAAGGTACTGCCTTACCTTACTGTGCTGATTATGGCGTTATGCGGAATCAATGTAATAACCGTGCTGAGCACAGGCATCGTACTGTCGGGTATCATCGGATTGATAACAAACGGCTTTTCTGTCTGGGAATGGTGTTCGGCGATAAGTAGCGGCATCGTGACCGACATGGGCGAATTGATCATTGTCTCCCTCATGGCCGGCGGTATGTTTGAAATCATCCGCTTCAACGGCGGAATCAATTGGCTCATCCTCAAGTTGACCCGTAATATTCACTCGCCCAAGCAGGCCGAAGGCGCTATTGCCGGCCTGGTAGCTTTTACCGATTTATGTACCGCAAACAATACCATCGCATTGATCATCACAGGACCTTTATCCAAACAGGTAGGTGAAAAATTCAGGCTTAACCCGAAACGCATCGCAAGTTTGATAGACACCACCTCCTGTTTTGTCCAAAGTTTCCTACCCTACGGAGCCCAGTTATTGATCGCCGCCGGACTGGCGTCGGTCAATCCCGTTGAGATTATCCCTCACCTCTACTATCCTTTTGGTCTCGGACTGATCATTCTTGTTTCCATTATTTTCAACAAATCATCCGATACAAAAAATAAACCATAAAATAAACTTCTAATTAAAAAGCGGAATCAGGAAGAGTGTGGCGAATTATCTGAACCATAGTTGGTAAAAACAAAGGTTTTAAGAGGTAATCTGGTACATCCCAATTATTGCCTACATTTGCAGATGTAAGCCTTTATACTATCGAAAACTTATGTGTACGGCATAACAGATAAGTCAATAGAAATTTGTATTTTTGCAGAAAACAAGTATTAGATGAAGACAGTACATAAAATAATCAATGGTGATAGCCGACAGATGAATCTAATAAAAGACAAATCAGTTCATCTTATTATTACGTCACCGCCATATTGGCAATTAAAAGATTATGGAACAGACAATCAAATCGGGTTTCACGAGAGTTACGAAAGTTATATTAATAATCTGAATTTGGTTTGGTCTGAATGTAACCGTGTCTTGCATGACGGTTGCCGACTTTGCATAAATATTGGTGACCAATTTGCTCGTTCTGTTTATTATGGACGCTATAAGGTAATTCCAATTCGTACGGAAATCATCAAATTCTGTGAATCTATAGGGATGGACTATATGGGAGCCGTAATTTGGCAAAAACAGACTACTATGAACACAACTGGTGGCGGTGCTGTTATGGGAAGTTTCCCCTATCCGAGAAATGGGATATTAAAAATTGATTATGAGTTTATCTTGATTTTCAAGAAACAAGGAAATGCGCCTAAACCTACTGAAGAGCAGAAGCGCCTGTCTGAAATGACTAAAGAAGAATGGAATACCTATTTTGTTTCCCATTGGACTTTCGGTGGAGCAAAACAGGATGGACATATTGCCATGTTTCCCGAAGAGTTACCGGCACGACTGATTAAAATGTTTTCATTTGCAGGCGAAACAGTTCTTGATCCATTTATGGGAAGTGGAACAACTGCATTAGCCGCACGAAATCTGCAAAGAAACTCTATTGGTTATGAAATAAACCCTGAATTTATTCCTTTTTATAAGTCAAAAATGAATGTTCAACAAGGAGATTTTAACGGAACAGAATATTTAATCCAGTCAGATAGTGTTACAACTGACAGCGAAAAGCAAATATCAAAATTACCATACATTTTTTCTGATCCTCATAAATTAGATAAGAAAATAGACATCAAGAAGCTTCAATTTGGTTCTAAAATAGACAAAGACAGTAGAGAACGGGAAGAATATTATACTGTAAAAAATGTTATAAATCCCTACCTTATTGAATTGAATAATAGGCTAAAAATCCGTCTTATCGGCATTAAAGAAAAACCATCTATAAACGGAGAAGCTACAAAGTTTTTAATTGAACGTTTGAAAGGACAAAAGGTTTTTATGAAGTATGACCAAATTAAGTACGACAATGACAATAATTTATTTTGCTATTTATACCTAAAAAACAAAACATTTATCAATGCTCATTTACTAAAGGCAGGACTAGCAGAAGTTGATACAGCTATAAATTTCAAGTATATAGAAAAATTTAAAAACATATCAATATGAATAAAGAAGAACAACAGATATGGGAATACCTAAAGGTTAACTCAGTAGGCAGGAATAATGCTATACATATTGCAGACTTAGCAAACAACTTAGGGTTTCCTCCGAATGGAACAAATAACGACGACGTAAGAAGATAGATTAAAGATATGGTAATGGATCTGAATCTACCAATTGGAACCTGTCAAGATGGAGCATTTCTATTCACAAATGAAGAAGAAAGAGAAGAAGCTGCTTGTTTTGTAGAAAGGAGAACAAGGACAGGTGTTATTAGAACGATAGATTATTATATCCCAGAATGAAAAAGTACTCCATGGATTTTGGCAAGAAAGAAAAAGTCTTGAATTATGCTTGCCAAACCTATCAACTTTCAAGACCTAATAAAGTTGGTGTAGTAATGGCTTTAATCAGAGAATGCCAACCTCAAACTATTAAAGAGTGGGAAAAATGGTATTTTGAAAATGCACATACCGAAGCAAAAACAAAAATCAAAATAACCAAAGAAAGTCTGGACGAGCTTGGTGAGCGACTTTATGAAAAAATAACAGAAGTTGTTATTCCTGAATGGCAAACCGCTTTTACTCAACTTACATTACAAGATTGTATCGACTATATTTATAATCTGACAATCAATCGAACATTTGATGGATTCATCAGGGAAAAATCTGTTGTTAATGACGGTTTAGCCAAAATTTTTCCGGATATTGAATTCGAGGAAAGCGACCCTGAACTTGACCATGCTGGAGATATTGATTATATTGCAAGAATTGGCAGTAAAGTATTTGGCATACAAATAAAACCTGTTACCTCAAAAGCCAATTTTGGAAGCTATTCAGCAACAGAGAGAATGAAAGCAAGTTTTGCTGATTTCGAAAGTAAATTCGGAGGGAAAGTATTTATTGTATTCAGTCTTGACGGAGAGATTGCGAATAAAGAAGTGATTTTCGAAATTGAGAAAGAAATAAGCCGACTCGGATAAACTCCTTTTAAAACGATGCATGGAATAAATTGCCTACCTTTATCCCTGAGTTATTTGACAGTATAGCACCNNCTAACTCGTTACCTCTGATTCTCAAAAACTCCGTTAAAAGTTTATTCTTCAATTGGTTATATCAAATCGATAAAAATCTAAAATAAAAATGACATGTATAAGCATTTAATCATCATTACAATCATCTCCTTTTGCTGTTTATCGTCCGCCCCCAGGAAAATCAAATGGGTTGCGATCGGCGATTCCATCACGTACCTGAACGACCATGCGGACGAAACGGGCCACAGGGTAAAAAAGGGATACCTGACAAGGGTAACCGAAATGTTAACCGA
>DOZP01000304.1:5469-8604 GCA_003517945.1 Porphyromonadaceae bacterium
ACGATGGAAGATTATGAAAACAATACGGGAAGCGGCACCGTATACGGCGCATTCCGGATTATTATTGATAAGCTGAAAGACCTGAATGATAAAGCGCCGATCCTGTTGATTACGCCGTTGCAACGGGGAGATTTTGTTTATGTAAATAACTATAAAAACAATGCCTACGGTTCCTATCGCGAAAAACAGGGACAAAAACTTTCCGACGTAGCCAAGGCCATTCAAAAAATCGCCGGAAAGGAACAACTGGAAATCATTGACTTATACCACAATAGCGGTATCCGTCAAAAAAACATGGTCCGGTTCAAATGGCTCAAAAATCCGGATACCGGCCAATACAAGGCATACAAATACCCCGGATACAGAGACATTCCGTTTGACCCGGAAAAGGACGAATATCCATACCCGCCGGAAGCGATTGATATGACATACGACGGTCTCCATCCTTCGGATAAAGGGAATGAAGTCATAGCCAATATGATTGTACGCAAAATGAAATCAATTCAATTCCCATAAGTAAAAGTTAATATTCCCTTCAAATAGACTTTTCACTATCCGAAGACTTCATGCTATTCCTTATTTCACAAAACTCTTTTTGCAACCGTTCCATATTAAAAAGCGTACGCTCAATAGCATGCCTGTCCTTGTCGGGAATAAAAACGGGCGGTTCATCCCAGATATGGTTCTCCATCGGTTGAATTAAATTTCTCTTTTTCATTGTATTTGCACCGCTTTTGTTTGTAAATTAATTTCCACACTACCGATCGGAGGCAGAGAACAGAAGGATTGCCATAACGAACATCGCTATCCGTGCAATCCTTCCCGTCATTCCGAACAAAGATTTCCGGTTCATCTTCTTACTTGCTTAACTCCGCCAATTCCTGCGAGCTGCTGAGTTTATCCTTTACACTGTACATATCTTGTTTGATCAGGCCGATACCCGGAGCATACCACGCATACACGATCATTTCCGTTTTGATACCCATAGCCGAGCTTTTGCATCTGAACTTCGTCTTCTTGCAGGTAAATGTTCCGGCTCCGGTAGTAATTTCCTCCTCACCTTCGCATACGCCCTCAGTGTAAGAGGCGTTGATCTTGATGAAGGCGATCTGCATCTTCATTTCGCAATCGGTAAGCGCATCGCCGGCTTTCATACCGGCAGGCAGCATCATGGGAGTGCCTTCGGCAACGCCGTCTGACGGCGAACCGGTAGTAATACTGTTCAGCATCGCTTTCGGATCAATGATTACCGTACCGTTTTCTACCCGATAAGTATAAGTGATAACCGGCACCTGGGGATTCGTTTTCTTCTTCGCGTCCATCGCTTCGCTTGTATACGTAACCGTCAGGTTGTCGCCCGATCCTTCTACCGAAGTAACTGTTTGCCGTGAATAACTTTGTACTTTGCCTTTTGCGTTTTTCGTAGCATATATCAATGACATGCCTTCCTTTACGGGACACAAAGGCTGTTGCGCCCACAGACTTGTTGCCGCTATGGCAACGATAATAGTAATAACGATCTTTTTCATACGATATACATTTAATTTTCAATATCAAATATCTCCATTCTCAAAAACCTGAAAACTTACAGTTTCACAAATTCCACGCGCCGGTTTTTAGCCCGCCCTTCGTCGGTGCCGTTATCGGCGATGGGCGAAGTCTGCCCTTTGCCTGCCGATTGAAGGCGGTCTTCCGAGATACCCATTTCCACAAGTTTGGCCACAACGGCAGCCGAACGTTCGTCGCTTAACTTCTGGTTGGAGTCGGCATTACCCGTACTGTCCGTATGTCCTTCGACTGAGAATTTCAAATCGGGATTTTCGTTCATCAAGGTAACGATACGGTTGATTTCGCCCATGGATTCAGGTTTTATTGTAGACTTGCCTATATCGAACGTGATACCGTAAGTGATAAACTTGCCGTCGGTCATCATGCGGTCATACAGAGGTACGGCACCTTTTGCGAAACGAATATTCTTAATATAAATACCTTCCCTTCCAAAAAGGTAAAATTTTGAACCCATTTTCACATTAGGTGCGTTTACTACCCTCACGCCATCGACATAGATTTTCAAAGCGCGTTGATTGAAAGAAAGAGACACATGATGCCATGTATTAGGTGTTAACTCTATATTTTCCGAATAATTTCCACCCGTATCATCCGGCTTTGTCCAATTCGCATAATAACGCGCATTCGCATGCGTCGTTAACCTGAAATTAAAGAAATTATAGCTGTCAATTCCCAAGTCCATATCGGAAGCCTTTACCGTTTTTCCGTCGGTTGCATAATAATCCCATTCAAGGGTGAATTTTTCCGGGAGGTAATCTTTCGGCGGATTCATTAACGGATTAATAACTGTGTATCCAATTAAATTGATACATTTTACTCCGTCAATCATGGCGATTTCAGCGTTTCCCTGCTCCAAGTCCCATTGTGAGGGAAATTCACCCAACTGCTCGTTTGCCTGATCATCTTCGAAAAGGATCTCGTCGCCCGGCACGAAGTCCGATTTAGCATACGCTATTTCAACGGTTTTCACACCTTGTTGCGGCGCTACACTTGGTTGATTATTGGTGCCGGTTTCACCTGCATTATCGTTTTTGGAAGCTTCCGGAGAACTTGAGTTTGCATTGTCTTCCCCACCATTTTCATTCTTATACGTGTCGGGATCAGTAGCCTTATCAATCGCCTTACCGACAGCTTCTTCCGTTTTCTGTTCGGCTTTCCGTTCTATGGTTCTTTTGGCTGCGTTTTCGATGGTTTTGCCTAACCTTTTGCCGAATTGAGCCTGCACTGTTGCGCATGTGAACAGCAGTGTAACCATTATGAATACTAATTTTATTGATTTCATTACGCTGATTTTTAAATTATTAAAAACAATATACCTGGTGTGTGCACTACTTATCCCGGATAGAGAATTGAAAATTAGTGTTTCATTTTCAATGTTCTATCCACGAAACGTTATGACCAATTCTCTCAAGGAATCCAATTGATCGCCAAAGAGAAAGCCGCCAAGAAGGAACGCGATTCCTCCTAAAATGGCGCCGATCAGCATCCAGACGAGGATCGCGCGTGAAAGGTTCCGTTTGTTCACCTTATTACAACCACCGCACGCCCAGATGATAAGAAACAGGA
>DOZP01000304.1:8713-11716 GCA_003517945.1 Porphyromonadaceae bacterium
AACCGGCTGTGCGACATCTCCTGCCGCCATTTCTTTTCCACAGGAAGGGCAAAACTTTATGCCATCGGCTACCGAGTTCCCGCAATTTGTACAAAATGCCATACCGTATACTCCTTTCTATTTAATTATGACTGATTCGTGTGCCGCATTTGCCACAGAATTTCACCTCAGGGGCAAGGGTAGCTCCGCATTGCGGACAAGTAACGGTATCAAGGGATGGAGGCGTCGGTATTTCAGTCTGCGGTATTGTAACCGGTTGAACGGTCTGCGGCGCGGGGGCAGGTTCATTGCCGGCTTTTTTCATCAATTCGCCGAATTTCGACGACATACCGCGCATTTTGCCGTAAAGGTCGAATGTAATCTGCGTCGTAGGCGCTACCGCCATGTACGACGACATCATCTTGACCATGATCCATGTGTCAATAAAAGCATATTTAACCGAAAAAGCAGTAAGCAACCCAAGGACAAATCCCACAATGCCGCTACCTTCGGTAGTAAATCCCGTCAGGCGGAAAATCACTCCGAAAAAAAGCATCGCCACAATAGTGACGACTACAATAGCAAGCAGAACGACAAACATGGTAACGGCAGCGCTCTTGAGCAGGGTTTTCCAGTTCTGCGCATAAATAACTACGCCGTCCGCCGCACTTTTATAGACATTTTGCTTATCGTTATAGAATGTATACCCAAGGCAACATTCGTCTACATAACCGAGCGAAATGTCGATAAACATCTTACCGAGTTTATTGATCGCATCAATTCCCGGTACGCCGCCCAACATATTCGTAAGTTTGCCAAAAGCGTTTTGCAATTGTTTCACGGCGCCTGCCACGAGCTTATCGATCACAAAATAAACATTGGTGGTAGCAAAACGTTGTTTCACCATCCGGACGCCTGTCCGGAACGGATCTTCCGGCGTTTGTCCGTCGCGAAACGAACAAGCGATAACGGCCACATGTCCCGCTTTGAGCAAATAACCTAAGTAGTGTTTGAAGATAAAATTGATAATGCCCAGAAGCGACAGCCAGATGATGAACATGATTACGCTTACCCCCTGACTTTTGAACAATACCGACAGACCTGCCAATATGGCAAACAAAATACCTGCTACAACAATGTGGGCAATACCCACAAGCAGTTTAAGCCAGCAAAACTGCATTGTTCTCCTATAAACATCTCCCGCTTTCATACTCATTCTTCTATTTTTGTTCCACATTCATTACAAAAACGGCTTCCCTGCGACGCTTCACTTCCACATTGCGGACAAAACCGCCGGACTTGCGCCAGACGACTTCCGCAAATCTGGCAAAAAGCCGCGCCTTCGGGACTTACCGTTCCACATTCCGGGCAGCATCGGGCCTCTTCCGCTTCTTCCGCTTTTTTCTTTGCAACTGTTTCATCTTGCGCTGCCCGTATCCGTTCTTCTATTTCCCGGCGGGAAACGGCCAATGCATCAAGTTCCGTCTTGATGTCGGGATATTTTTCCGAGCCGCCGTCGGCATACACTTGTTTACCCAACCGGGTAAAAATCGCATCCTCCTTTGCCGCAAGATCTTTCATTTCGTTTTGCGCTTTGAAGGCTTTCAATTCGGGATTCCCCTGTTCGGGCATCATATCCGCCAATCCTTTTACTAATCCGTCTAATAGTCCCATAATGATTTAGATTTGTATATTAATATTTCGTTATTGCATTGCATACTGGCTCATATCGAACGCGACTTCGTCCGGATCGCTGCTGCCAATCCGAATGAATGTTACTTTCAGCAAATCGCCGGACGACTTTTTACCTCCCATGTTAATCGTTGCCGATCGCCGGATGACGAGGCGATTCTGCGCATCGACCCACACCTTTGCACTGCCGTTCATATCGCTGATTTTTTTTATCTCTTCAGCGTTTTTGCCATCCTTATCAATCAGTTTCGCCAATGCTTCCAATCCGGCCGCCTCCTTACTCTTGTCTACCGATTTTTCAAGGACATTACACGATAGTCCGGCGACAGTCTCCGTTCCGGTCTTTTCCATTGTCGCGAGCTTTGAAAAATCCAAGACATTGTCCCTGAACAGACTTCGAAGTACGCTGTTCAGATCGGCTGATTTGACGGGATCTTTTTTCGCTTTTTTATTGGAAGGATTGAACAGATAGGCTACCACCTTACCGTCTTCAACGCAATAAAGCCGGTTTACCGCGGCAGCCTGATTTCTTTTGTACACATAAACTACATCACCGTGGCGAACTACTTTCGTATATTCCGTCATATCCGAAATACCTGAAAAAGTCGGCATTTTCTCTTCATATTCTACCTTAAAATCACCTTCTATCCACCTCTTCGGATCTTCTTTCTCTCCTTCGGGTTGTGTTTCTACCATTTCATTCGTTGTTTCCGCCGGTTGTTCTTTCTCGTTTTCGGCGTCGGTCACCGCAGAATTTTCATTTTCAGCGGCTGTTTCTTTCAGTGATTTCACCAGGCCTTTCAATGCGTCATTAGAATCTTTGGTTCCCGAACCGCCGCAAGCCGCCATACTTACAACCAACCACACGACAGCCAACCGCTTTACCGCATATTCAAAATTGATTTTTTTCATTTTTTTATTCATTAGATTGTTAACTATACCACATTTGACAATACAAAGTTAAACCAACAAAAAGGCACAAAAAACATGCAAATGCATGTTTTTACGGATCAGGCATTAAAAAACATGCGTTTACATGTACACGATGAGCGAAAACTTCGAAACGACATAAAATTTGCAGCCTTAAACTTTTAATTTCCAATAAAAAAGATTATTTTCGTTCAGTCAAACGCAATATAAAAAAAGTTGTATGATTAGGAAAACACCGCCCTTCATTGTTTCCATGCTATTCTTTGTTTTCGCCTGTGAAACAGAGTTATGGTCGCAATTTTCAGAAGATCACCGGAACAGAAACGTAGATTCGCTCGAAAATGTATTGCATACAAATCCGCCTTCGGAAACAGAGTTACTGAATATTTACTGGGATTTAAG
>DOZP01000304.1:11746-17456 GCA_003517945.1 Porphyromonadaceae bacterium
CTTGCCGAAAAAATGGACAGTTTGTACATTGTTGCCGACCTTTATAACTGTCTTGGCGTAGCATACGACTACGCCAGCAAAGTGGATTCCGCCATGCTGTATTTTGAGAAAGCCCTCGAAACCGTTACGCGGATGGAAGAAGAAAATATCGAACAACACGCACGAATAGCTAAAATCAAAGGATTCATCTACGGCAGTATCGCCAACGTACATAGCATACAGAGAAAAACAAATGAAGCGTTTGAATATTATTTCATGGCATTGAAACTGTTTGAACAATACCAGATTAGCTATGAAATAGCCAATATTTTCGGAAACATTGGAGTCACCTACTATGACATCCACAACTACGAACAGGCGGAACTATATCTGCAGAAGAAAGAAAAAATCTGCCGCGATAACGGTTACGAAACCAATCTGGCCAATGCTTTGACAGGATTAAGTATTGTTTACCAATTTAAAAAAGACTATACCAACGCCCGGATGGCCGCCGAAGAAGCGATTCTTATTCTTGAAAAATACGACACGAATCCTGCTGATATGTTAGTTTGCCACATGTGTTTGTCTGAAGTTTATCTGCATGGTCACGGTAACGATGTCAAAGCAATGGAATATGCTGCAATCGCTCTGAAAGAAGCTGAAGAAATGAAAATACCACTCGAAATCTGCCGCGTATTGATGCAGCAATCATATATTTATCTGTTTCGCAAAAATTACGCTGCGGCCGAAAAAAGTGCGCTCCAAGCCTTGCAAATCGACTCCATCCACTTAGCAACCAATCAGGATTTATATGAATGTATTGTAAAAGCAAATATCGGTTTGGGAAATACGGATAAAGCCTACGCATATTTCGATCGTTTCAAACAATCACAGATAGCTTACGCTAACGAAAACTTTCAGAAACAATTAACAGAAATGGAAGTAAAATACGAAACCGGGAAAAAGGAACTACGCATAACGACACTGGAAGATATTTCCCGCCGGCGCTTGTGGCTTTTGTTGTCCGGCGGCGTTATTTTTTTATTAGGTTTGGCGACACTGTTTTTGCTATGGCGCTGGACGGTTCAGAAAAAACGCTTCGCCGAAAAACAACAGCAGTTGGCAGATCGCCAAATCAAACAGTTGGAACAGGAAAAACAATTAGTTGCCACGCAAGCGATTCTTGACGGCGAAGTACAAGAGCGTACCCGACTTGCCCGTGACCTGCACGACGGCCTCGGCAGTATATTGGCGGCAGCCAAATATAATTTTGCCGATATAAAGAAAACATCCGAACAGAAACCCGCAGACATGGAACGTTTTGACAGAGCAATGTGCCTGCTTGACGATTCAATGCGGGAAATGCGTCACATCGCTCATCATTTAATGCCCGAATCACTCAGTAGATTCGGGCTAAAACAGTCTATATCGGACTTTTGCGACAATATCCCATGTGTAAATTTTTCCTATTACGGCGATGACAATCGCCTGGATCCAAAGCAGGAAGTAATGATTTACCATATTACGCACGAATTGGTAAACAATGCGCTGAAACATGCAAAAGCATTGCATATTCTTGTGCAAATCGTCCGCGATGTCGACCATATATTCCTCACCATTCAAGACGATGGTTGCGGCTTCGAAACCAACCGGCAAACGGAAGGCATGGGGTTGAAAAATATCCATAATCGTATTATCGCCTACAACGGAAATGTTGATATTCATTCGGTTGTCGGTGAAGGAACGGAAGTGAATGTGAAGTTGAAAGTTATTCCGATATCGCCGTCCCCGAATCCATAGTCTCGAATATTACTTTTATTGCCTGATACGGAAGAGATTGTGTACATATAAAATCCATTTCCTTTAACTTTTGATTTCCAAGAAAAAAAGCTATATTTGCTTGGTCAAACATTACAGAAAACCTCGCAAGACAATCATGGAAACAAAAAAAGCTCCGTCTTCCACATCCGGTTTTCAATTCATCCGTGCAATGATAGTAGACGATCACAAAATCATTGTCGATGGATTGGAACGACTGATTAATGAATCCGGCGACATTCGCGTTTCCGGCAAAGCGTATACGGTGGCCGGATGTTTGGAATCGCTGAAAGATCATCAACCCGATGTGTTGCTGCTTGATATCAGTATGCCCGACGGTAATGGCATTGACCTGTGCCCGAGGATAAAAGAAAAATACCCTCAGGTGAAAGTTCTGATGTTGACAAGTTACAACGAATTTGTTACTATTACCCGCGCTTTAGACGCAGGTGCAGATGGCTACATTTTGAAGAACGCAGAAATGGATGAACTGATTGAAGGCATCCGTACGGTTATATCCGGTAAACGCTTCATATGCGGAGATACGGATGCGCAACTCAAAAAAAATGAAAATAACCTGATAGAACTTACCCGCCGCGAAACGGAATTGCTGCATCTGATTGCCGAAGGACTTACGCTGTCACAATTAGCCGACAAGATGTGTCTGGGTATCAATACCATTCGCGATTACCGCCAGAAATTGAATATTAAACTTGATGCACACAATAGTATACAATTATTACAAAACGCAAGAGCGTTAAAACTGTTGTAATATCCGAAATATAGCTATTTCTCCATACCCGCCTCGTTAAACCCGGTCACTAAACATAAGAGACTGTCCGGTCGGACAGCCTCTTGCTCTTTTTAATTACGTAATAACATTGTACTATATCATAACCACATAGTACGCCTCATATTATAAGCCCTTGATCTCTTCTTCAGTAAGACCGGTAATATCCGTTATTTTTTCAATACTATCACCATATTTCAACAACTTTCCGGCGATTTCCTTTTCTTTCGTCTTAGCCGCTTTCTCAAAAACAAGATCCGATATCTGATTAACACCTTCAAGCAGCTTGAAATTGCCAATATGACCTTTCAGATCAATACCGCAGAAAGCAGACTTTCTTTTGTATGCCGATATATAATAGATCGCCGCAAGCAGGATCGCGGTTATCAGGCGTATATCATACGGCGAATCTTTGAACATTTCCGCATAGCGTTCCGTCAATACATTGATGGCATCTTCCTGGTCTTTCGCCAGTGAGTCAAGAAAATCCGAATCTTCCGTTATCTGCCATGCAAGAATCTGCTGAATGGCTTTCTTTTTCCAGATGATATCCAGTACGGATTCGATTGTCTCCTGATAAGAGTCTTTGGTTGCATCACCGTTTTTACCTTCCGTGAAAAGCTCCAGCCAATAATCATAGCGGCTGAGAAACTGTTCGATGATGTCATTCACGTCCCTGAAGCGCTTGTTAATCGTTATCGGATTGATCCTTGAATATTCGGAAATCAGATTAAAGGAAAGATTTGTAAACCCTTTTTCCTTCACGATCTGAAGAACCGCATCAAAAATACTTTTCTTAATCTCTACATTAGTCCTTCTGTTGCGCTTTTCTTTACTGGCAGCAGTTTCTAATTCTACATTATTCATAACGTCTCCTTTCTTATTGTTATTATTTATAATTTATTTAAAAATTCGGTAAATTCCGTCATGGAATTAAACCCTGACTTTTTCCTTATTTTACATTTCATCGTATCCGCAGACTCACGGCTATATCCCAAAATATAAGCAATTTCATTTGTCTTAAAACCGGCTTTCGTCAGATAACACATCTGCTGTTCTTTTTCCGTTAAATTAGGATATTGCCCATCAAAAGTTTTCCTGAAACCGGGATATAATTCATCTATCAGCTTATACAGATTCTGCCAGTCTAACGCATTCTGCAAATCCCGGTTAAAAAGATCATCGTATTCTGAAATAACCTTTTTTCCCTTATTCGAATCGGTAGCATGTATATATGCAATTTTCTTCGTCAGTTCAAGTTCGCCGATCACTCTATTCCGCAAACGTTCATTTGACTTATGGGAATCCGACAACAAGTTGTTTAATGCTTCTATACGGCCTTCCGCATCGCGTTTCTTCTTCTTACTATTTTTATAAAGTACAATTGATATAACAACGATAATCAAAGCCAGCAACGTACTAAATACAAACCAGATCTGAAATCGCTGTTTTTTAATCACCGTTTGATGATAAAGATTCTCAACTTTTGTCTTATCATACTTATTCTGGATTTCCAATATTGATTTTTCACTATTCTCATCATATATCTGACGTAAATACTCCTGCGATATTTTATAATGATCTAATGCTGTTTTATAATCTTCTTTCTTCTCAAATACATTATACAACAACTTATTATAATAGTATAAATCACGATTATTATTATTTACAACCGGAAATATCGAATTTAAATAATATAATGCGGAATCAGGCGCGTTTGTTGCAATATACAGACTAATAAGATTATTATAGTTATTAAAAAGAACCTCATTATTTTTATCTAACGCAAATGATTCATCGATGTATTTTTTGGCATTGTCATAGTCGCCAATAACACTATAAGCTATAGATATATTATTCAAACAAACGGTAATCTGCATCGTATCCTTTTCCTGCATGGCATATTCCAAAGCCTCATTATATACTGCAAAAGCTTTTTCCGATTGGGAAGGATCCATTCGAAGATAAATATTACCAATATGATTTAAAACATTATTTTCCTGCTTTCTATTATTTATTTTGGAAAAATATTCTTTTGACAAAAGATAATATTTCAGACACTTTTCATAATTAAGTTGCTTTTCAAAAATAGCTCCGATATCATAATTGATTAAAGCTAATAAATAATCATTATCCTTTTTATTGGCCAATTCTTCCGCTATCAGATATTCATTGATGGCATCTGTATAATCTTCATTACTTCTTCGATAAATTCTGCCGCTGTAAAACCGCGCTATCGCCGTATTATACTCATCATTCACACTTGTAAAATATGCTGCAGCCTCCCTGATAATTATTATATCTTTCGATATATCCTTATTACTTTTATCTTTCGCCTGAACCAGCAACAATACATATTTATAATACAAAGGCCTATCCAGAGTTTCCGGATATTCAATCGCTTCCAAAAGCGTTAACGCACTATCCGGATGGCTATTCATCAATTGCTCAACCACTTCAAAGGTCTTTTCCGCCTGCCGGGAATCAGTAGTACATGAAAAATACATGATAACAATACCAATCATTATTATCATTATAATAACTCGCTCTACTACTTTATGACTCATTTCTTTACAGCGTAAAAACATTATCAAACCCACATTAATAGGAATATTTTCGAACAAAATAACAAATACGCAACCGATCTAACAACAAAACAGACTGAATCTAAAACAAAAATTATTTTCTGATTGATTGATAAACAGCATGAAAAGCGGCAGCTAATTTCTCCGTATCTATCCCATCCGCAAGTATGATACCATTATACGAAAAGCCGGAATATAACTTGTGAAAGACATTCGCATATATATCAGCGTCTCCTGCGATTTCTCCCGACACAATAGCAGAGCTTACGACCTCTTTCCAGATCGTCATTTCCTTTTCCTCCTTTTCAATCGTTATCTTTATATATTCCGGATAATAATAAATTGCCTGGTTAGCTATATTAGTGTACGCGAAATCAGCGTTCTTCACTCCCAGAGAATTCATTTGTTCCTTGTTTTGTTTTACCTGCTCAATAAAGCTATCAATAAAGGATGACAAGGTCGTTCTGTCACAATTCAGAATCATATCCTGATTAAAGATATATTTATCCAGCACTTTCTTAAACAAGTGTTCCTTGTT
>DOZP01000304.1:17476-19760 GCA_003517945.1 Porphyromonadaceae bacterium
GGTTACCTGTTCATACCTTTTCCAGGCAAACAATTTGAAGGACTCCTTCAATATAAAATCTTTTGTATCCAGTTTCATTTTTAAACTCCTTTTTTTTAAGACCATGCAAATATACGAACTATTTTTAATAAAACAAATATATTCGAAAATAAGATTTTATTTTTTCAGTTTAGACCCAATATGGAAAAATTAAGAATTTTTAGATTTGTAAAATTATAAACTATTAATAATGAATATTTTAAAATCAGATATATTAAGATTTTTATTTCAAAAATTAAGCGGTTATTTCAGATAAAATCGCTTTATTTGCATTTATTTATGCAAGTACCAAATTAAAAAAAAGTTTTTATGAAAAAGAAAATTTTATTATTACTGACAGTATGTCTGTTTGCTTCTACATCATTTGCCGATCGCAGGATCGACCTTGAATACCGACAAGCAAAAATTGAACCAACATCTATTATCATTAATCCGCCCAAACCCACTATCAATGCGGACGATCATGTAATTGCCAACATTGACGACGACAATACGATCAAACTCGACTTCCTTCAGGCAGCGGGAAAAACTGCCACTGTAGCGGTTTTTGATCTCACTACGGGCGGAGTCGTCTATAATGCGACAAAAGTAGTAGGAACACAGGATAGTTTCGATCTTGACGAATGTGAGAGTGGCCTCTATATGCTGATGATAAGCTATGACGGTTTATACTTCGACGGAATTTTCGACATAATAGAATAACATTATAAATTTTTAGACAGCGATCCCGCGCTTATTTGTTTTTTAGAGAAAGGATTCGTCGGTATTGATGCGTCCTTTCTCATTCCTTATGTCTTGCCGGCAGCGCCGGTTATTTTTATATTTATACAAATACCAACTTTACAACACCGGTTCATCATAAATCCATAACAGCACCGCTTTTTTGCTTTCCCTCAGAAGCGCATCTACTTTACGCATCACCGGATCGGAAATAACGGGATATCATATTTCAACCATTAATATCCAACCGCATAATTTCTTCATAAATATCATTTTGCAGGCCTGCTCCATAATAATCCAATAATGTACGACCGGCCTCCAGAACATCAACCGGAGGATAGATGATACTATTATTAAATGTATTCAGAAATTTTACAATGAAAAAAGCGTCGAAATTATCATACATACGTTTCACAAAAGCCTTCGACGATGATGAATAATTTCTGCATTCGGCAAGTATTTCATCAAAAGAACGATTTCCGATATACTCCATGATTTCCGGAGGAACCTGCTTCTTCAGATCGTTCTGCTCCATCGCCGGAAAAAGCTCGTAAAAAACTTTTAACAACCTGAATAATTCAAAATTATAAACCGTATAGCACCCTTTTTCAACAATATTCCGGACAGAAGGCCCGGTTCCGAAAGGTACCCGGTTCGACACGCGGGGAGATGGAAACACAATCGGAACTTTCACTTCATGAACCGGATGCATCTTTACCGCTTTCTGCAAAAAGTAGAAATCTTCCCCGCCCTGCCTGGATGTCATCCCGCCAAGTTTAACATACGCATTCGCACGTATGGCAAAGCAAGAGCCGATCGTATGAATGGCAAAAGGAAAATCGAAGATTTTTAAAGCAAGACGATAATAACGAAGGTAAATTTCATACAATTTACAAGCATTGATAATCTCCGGAGAATAATGCCTCGTGTCATAGTCATGTTGAAACTGGAAGGTATAACACATAGCCCCGCTTTTTTTCATAGCCTCTTCTATCTCCTGAAAATAATCACCGGCAACCCATGTATCGGCATCCAGGGAAACAATCAGCCCCTCCGGATTACCAACCGCGGCAAATCGCCTGACAGCCTCATCCATCGCCGTTTTCCGGGCAAACCCGACGCCGGCCTTTTTCTTCGCCGTACCTTCCGTACATATCGGTAACAACCTGAATTTTTTATAAAAACCGGTTTCCGCCTTTCGCCTCAATCCGTCGAATATTACCCTATTCCTTTCTATCACATCCGGAGGTGTTCTTTCCCCGGAATTAACATGAACAATCACCTCGATCTTCGGAAGTATGGCATTCGCGCTTTCCAGTGAATCTAATGTCCGGAAAATAAAATCATCATCTATACAGGGTATGATAACGACAATCCCCAGTCCCTCATCCGGTTTGTCGTAAAGAAAGGGAGGAAGCGTTTTATACCGTTCAAAATAGTGGGTCGCAAAATTCGTATCCATGTCAAAAATAATTAAACAAAGACGTAAAGATAATATCAACAGAACGAAATCGCCTTATCCGGA
>DOZP01000316.1 GCA_003517945.1 Porphyromonadaceae bacterium
GCCGGATAGCCTATGGGGGTAATGGCTACAGGAATCATATTTTCGGGCAGACCGAACAATTCACGACATAGTCCGGCATCAAAATTACAGACCCAGCAAGTGCCCAGTCCTTTTTCCGTTGCCGCCAGTACGAGGTGTTCAAAAGCAATTGCGACATCAATGTCACCATGATCTTTGTTGTCGGATTTACGTTTCCATGACCGGGCCGTATCTCCTAACGCAATGATGTACATAGGCGCTTGGGAAAACCATTCCCGGTTATAGCATTGGGATAATAGCGCTTTTTTCTCAGGAGACCTGACGATTATAAATTTCCATGGTTGATAATTTACAGCCGAAGGAGCCAGCCGTGTACATTCGAGTAGATAATCGATTTTTTCCTGTTCTATATCGTCCGGTAAAAATTGTCTGACGGAACGCCTTTTTGATATAAGTTTCAGTAAATCCATGGTTCGGTATGTTTTATTTTATTATTTTGCCGTTGATGATTGGAAATTTTAGTTCTAATTTTTCGCCATCCCATTCCGCGTATGAAAAATACCGCATCCAGTCTCCGATGATCAGCAGCCGGGCTTTGGGGGTCAGCGCCTTATCTATCAATACATGCAGGTGACCGAATAGGAAGAAATTAGTATCAGGATGTGCATGAAGGTAGGATATTGCAAATTCTTCCAGCGCTTTCGCATTGCGCGCCTGCGTTTCCTGCAGCCTTTCGGCGGCAAGGCCGTTTTTACGGCTACTCAATGACCAGCGGCGGGCAAACCCGAAAGTCCAACGCGGATGAATGGTTGCATAGAGAAACTGACAAATACGGTTCCGGAAAATACTTTGTATGAAGCGGTACTTAAAAGGGCGGTATCCGATTTCGTCTCCATGTCCCAGAAAAAAGTTTTTACCCAATAGGTTGATCGTTAGCGGTTCACGGTGGATAATGGCTCCGATTTCTTTGGGAAAGTAATCAAACATCCATATATCGTGGTTGCCGGTAAACAGGTGTATTTCTATTCCGGAATCGGATAGTTCGGCCAGTTTACCGAGGAAGCGTACATGTCCGCGCGGTACCACATATTTGTATTCGTACCAATAATCGAATACATCTCCCAGGAAATAGACGGCGGCCGCATCTTTTTTTATGTCGTCGAGCCACTGTACAAGTTTTTTTTCCGCATCCATCGGGTTTTCAAGATATCGGTTACCCAGATGGATGTCAGATGCAAAATATATTTTTCCGGAAGGCATTGGCGTCGGTTTATTGTCAGTGTGTTATTACCTGTAACTTTACAGTAAACCCAGTTCGAGTTTGGCTTCTTCGGTCATCATATCTTTGTTCCATTCCGGCTCAAAAACAAGATTTATATGGGCGCTTTTTATGCCTTCGACGGATTCTGTTTTCTGGCGCACATCTTCCATAATAAAGTCGGCAGCCGGACAGTTGGGCGCGGTAAAAGTCATGTCTATGGTGACATTTTTGTCGTCATCAATGTCTACTTTATAGATCAGTCCCAGATCATATATATTGACAGGAATCTCAGGATCGTACACGGTTTTGAGTATTTTTACAATCTCTTCTTCTGTTTTTAAAAATTCATTTTCCATCGTTATAATCTTCCTTCATCGGCATAACTGTAGTAATGTTTATCACTTATGATAATATGGTCGAGTAGTTGTATACCCATGAGTTGAGCGGCTTTACTAAGCCTGGATGTCAACATATCATCCTGCGGGCTGGGTTGCACGTTGCCGGACGGATGATTATGACATAGTATAATGCCATGGCATGTCATATTGATCGCCACTTTCATAATAAATCGCAGATCGGCCGACGTTTCGCCCAAGCCTCCCTGACTGATTTTTTGTTGTTCGATTACTTTGCCGGCACGGTTTGTCAGGGCAATCCATAATTCTTCATGAGGTATGTCGCATAATACCGGGAAAAAAATCTGGAAAGCATCATCACTGCTGTGAATTATTTTGCGTTTTATCGGTTCGACTATTCCTCTGCGCCGTCCCAGTTCTAACGCTGCAGTTATCGTAATGGCTTTGGCTTCGCCTATGCCTTTGTATTTTTCCAACTCCCTTACCGATATCTTCCCAAGTGTATTCAGGTTGTTTGAAACACTGTTCAGAATACGTTGTGAGAGTTGGATGGCTGTTTCTTCATTATTTCCAGCACGGATCAATATGGCGATAAGTTCGGCGTTACTCAACGAGGCGACTCCTTTCAGCAGCATTTTTTCACGCGGACGGTCTTCTTCTGCTAAATCTTTTATACTGAGCCTCTTGTTGGTTTCCTCCATTATATCATTGTTTTACACGTCCTACATAAGAACCGTCGCGGGTATCGATTTCGATTTTTTCACCCACATTGATAAATAAGGGGACGCGTACTTCCGCTCCGGTTTCGACCGTAGCGGGTTTGAGTGTATTGGTAGCCGTATCTCCTTTGACTCCGGGTTCGGTGTAGGTTATTTCAAGGATTACATGGGCCGGGAGTTCGCAAGTCAGGATGGTTTCACTTTCCGCATGTACCATAGCTTCTACCGTATCGCCTTCTTTCAGGAACTGTACACCGTCGATGCTGTTTCCCGGCAGGGATATTTGTTCGAATGTTTCCGGATGCATGAAGTTATATCCCATATCGTCTTTATAAAGAAACTGATAAGGACGGCGTTCGATGCGGACTTCTTCCACTTTGACACCGGCATTCCATGTTTTGTCTAATACGCGGCCGGTTGTTACGTTTTTTAGTTTTGTACGTACGAAGGCCGGGCCTTTTCCGGGTTTTACGTGTAGAAATTCAACGATAAAAAAGTAGTTGCCGTCAATATCAAGGCACATTCCGTTTCTAAAATCTGCTGTTGTAGCCATAAATCTGTAAATGTATAATTAAATATTAATCAAATTTTTCCGACGCAAAGTTACTATTTTTAGTTGAAAAAGTACTGCCGATGCATTAAAAATCGGCACCAAATAAATTCAATTACTCTTTGGCATTTTGATTGACTTGAAATTCAGTAAGTAATTTTCAATTATCCATGCAAAAATCATTATTTTTGTCTCGAATAGCGAACATTTGATTTTAACCACATAACAGACAGTTGGTTAGTCGGATTTTGGGTCGCCCCGTGCATGTCTGCCTGTCCACCACGATGCCGATGTGGGTCGCACCGTTGTCCAACCGCCAGCAAACGATGTCGCCGGAGCGATAGTCCTCAGCGTTTTGCGTCGTGGACAGCTCGCGTCCGTGGCGGGCGAAGAAGACCATCAGATTAGGTGCGCGGCGGTGGTCGATGTTGGTATCGGGGCGGCTCAGGCCCCAATTCTTCGGATATTTCGGGAAGTTGGCCTTCATATCCTCATGCACCTCTTTTTGCAGGTCGATGCCGAGGCGGCGGTATGCGCGGATAACCACGTCGGTGCAAACCCCCTTGTTCGCGGGTACGTCGCCGCCGGGATATGGGATGCTGAAATAGGCGGGGTCG
>DOZP01000276.1:0-5112 GCA_003517945.1 Porphyromonadaceae bacterium
TTAACCATAATTTTTCGGTTTAACTTTGAATAGTTTTGCACCCCTCGAAAGCCACAAAGTGACACAAAAAAAGGCAGTCACCCAATCGTGTAACTGCCTTTTTCTTGCTCTTCCTCTTGGACTTNNGATTAACAGTCAGATGCTCTAACCAACTGAGCTAAGGAAGAATGTTTTCTCAAAATTGCGGTGCAAAGATATGTGTTATTTTCCAAATATGCAATATCTTTGCGGAAATTTTTTTCGGAAAGATGCGTTTAATTTGATTTTATTGTGCATAAAATGCAATAAATAGGCGAATTCCGTCATGTATCTATATAAAATAAAAATGTGAATAATATGAAAGTAATAGGAGTTGGTAATGCATTGCTGGATGTATTGCTTAGTTTGAAGAATGATTCGGTCTTGCAGGAAATGGGAGTGAAAAAGGGTGCGATGGATTTGATTGATGAATCGACTATGCGCGAAATACAAAAAGCCCAATCAGGCCTGCAACGTACGGAAGCTCCGGGAGGTTCGGTCTGTAATACGATGCGTGCGATGGCCCGGTTGGGAGCGGAAGTCGGATATATCGGCAAGATAGGCGATGATCTGTATGGAAATATATATGAAACCCGTGTCAGGGAAGCGGGAGTAAATTCGTTTTTTGTCCGTACCCGGGGGTTGTCGGGATGTTCGACGATTCTGGTTTCACCGGACGGAGAGCGCACGATGGCTACATTCCTTGGGCCTGCGGCCACCTTGTCAAGCGAAGAAATTCCGGACGATGTGCTTCGCGCGTATGATTGTATCTATATGGAGGGATATCTGATTTCGAACGATCCGTTATTTCTGCCTGTTTTAAAAAGAGCGAAAAATCTGGGGTTAAAGATTGCATTGGATCTTTCTAACTTTAATATTGTAAATGGTTTCAGGAGTCTGTTGAAAGACATTATTCCTGCGTATGTGGATATCCTTTTTTCCAACGAAAGTGAGGCGGAGGCCTATACGGGCCTTCCTGCACGCGAGGCTGTCACTGCAATATCGAAGGAGGCCGGGATCTCGGTGGTGACTATCGGTAAGGATGGGGTGTTGGCTTGTAATGGTGATTTGACGGTACATGAAAAGGCGTTAGACAGTCATGTAGTCGATACGACCGGGGCGGGTGATAATTTTGCAGCCGGATTCCTGTATGGATATATACGGGGAGCTACGCTGGAACAATCGGCGCGCATAGGTTCCTTACTGGCAGGAAACGTGATAGAGATGTTCGGAGCGCAAATAGCGGAAGAACGTTGGGAACAAATAAAGTTAAAAGTTAATGAGGTCTTAAGGAAATAAGCGTTAAATTGCCTATTTTTACATCGTTTTTTTCATATATATATACTTATGCGACAAATCAAATTAAGTTTTCTATGCGTAGTTCTCTGCATCTCCGGTATGTATGCGCAGGACAATAAGAATGCTTCAGGTACGGGGCCGCAGCAGGCGGCGGGAGCTGTCAAAAGTGACGATAACCGTTTTGAGGTAAGTAAACAACTTGATATTTTCAATGCGTTGATAAAGGAGATGGAGATGTTTTATGTGGATACGGTGGATATTAAAAAGACGATCCGGCGTGGCATTGATGCGATGTTGAAAGGTCTTGACCCCTATACCGAGTATATTCCGGAAGACGAAATGGAGCAATTCAAATTTCTCACAACAGGCGAATACGGAGGAATAGGCGCATATATCCGTTTCCGCGAGGGAGGAACGGTGATTACGGAGCCATTTGAAGGAATGCCGGCTGCCGAAGCGGGACTGAAGGCGGGCGACATGATTGTGGCGGTTGATACGGTGGATGCTACGGGTTTGTCGTCGGATAAGGTGAGTGAGTTACTGAAAGGCGTACCTAATACGAAAATGACCCTCAAAGTGCAACGTCCGGGAGAAAAGAAAACCCGTAGTTTTGATGTGGTGCGTAAACAGGTGGTTGTCGACCAGGTTACTCACTATGGAGTGTATAACGATAATACAGGATATATTTGTCTGAAAAGTTTTACGGATAAAAGCGCTCAGGAAGTAAAAACCGCTTTTGAAAAAATGAAGAAAGATCATCGGATCGAATCCCTGATCCTGGATTTGCGCGATAACGGAGGAGGGCTACTGGAAGGCGCCGTACAGATTGTAAATCTTTTTGTTCCCAAGGGAAAAGAAGTACTGACCATGAAAGGAAGAGTGAGCCAGTGGGACCGGACTTACCGGACATATAATGAGCCGATTGATACGGTGATGCCGATCGTTGTACTGATAAACGGCGCTTCGGCTTCGGCGTCCGAAATTGTATCCGGCGCGTTACAGGATATGGATCGCGCAGTTCTGGCGGGGCAACGGTCTTTCGGAAAAGGACTTGTGCAGTCTACCCGCAATCTTCCGTATGATGGAAAACTGAAAGTTACGACCAATAAATATTATATACCAAGCGGGCGGTGCATACAACAACTTGATTATTCCCACCGGAATCCGGATGGTAGTGTTGCTGCTATTCCGGATAGCCTGACTTCGGTTTTTTATACGGAAAACGGCCGTCCGGTACGTGACGGGGGAGGTATCCGTCCTGATATTGAAATAGAAGAAGAGAAGATCCCTACCATGCTGTATTATTTATATGCGGACAAGGATTATATCCTGTTTGATTATATTACAGACTGGGTAAGTAAGCATAAAACAATCCCTCCTGCAGAAGACTTTGTGTATACGGATGAAGATTATGAATCATTCAAAAAACAGATGATAGCGAAAAATTTCGAATATGACCGCCAGAGCGGGAAAGCATTGGATGCGCTTAAAGAAGTGGCTGAATTCGAGGGATTTACGGGCGAGGACAGCACGTTGTTTATCGCATTGGAAGAAAAATTGAAACCCAATCTGGAACGTGACCTCGAACGGTATAAGAAAGACATAAAGAGGCTTATTTCCTCGGAAATAGTGAAACGCTATTATTTTCAGCGGGGAGAAATTAAACACAACCTGAGGGATGACGATACATTTAAAAAAGCGCTGGATGTATTGAAGGATAGTGATCTTTATAATAAAACACTGAACCCTGCGCCGGAAGAAAAAGTGGCCTTTTATCGTCCTTCGAAATCTACAAGTGAAACAAAGCCTGTATGATATCCTGTCATGAAAATAAATAATGCGTAAAGAATATTAACGAAATAGTAGTATCATTATGTCTAAAGAAAATGTAAAGAAAGTCCTGGTATTAGGCTCGGGAGCCTTGAAAATAGGACAGGCGGGTGAATTTGATTATTCCGGTTCACAGGCATTAAAAGCCCTTCGTGAAGAAGGCATCCATTCCGTTTTATTGAATCCTAATATAGCAACGATACAGACATCGGAGGGGATCGCGGATAAAGTATACTTTTTGCCGATAACTCCTTATTTTGTGGAAGAAGTCATTAAAAAAGAACGTCCGGACGGGATTCTCCTTGCCTTCGGCGGACAGACGGCTTTGAACTGCGGAACGCAATTATATACGAACGGTACGTTGGAAAAATATGGCGTCCGCGTGCTCGGAACTTCCGTAGAAGCGATTATGGATACGGAAGACAGGGACCGGTTTGTGAACCGGTTAGCGGAAAAAGGTATCAAAACGCCCGTCAGCGAGGCTGTTGAAACGATGGATGCGGCGATCCGTGCGGCAGAACATATCGGCTTCCCGGTTATGATCCGTTCCGCTTACGCTTTGGGAGGTATGGGTAGCGGTATATGCCAGCATGTGGAAGAACTGAAGGCATTGGCGGAAAGCGCTTTCGCTTATTCCTCACAGATACTGGTGGAAGAATCCCTGAAAGGATGGAAAGAAATAGAATTTGAGGTGATTCGTGATAAAAACGACCACTGTTTTACCGTCGTAAGTATGGAAAATGTAGATCCTCTCGGGGTGCATACCGGCGAAAGTATTGTGGTGGCGCCTACCTGCTCGTTGGATGAGGAAGAAGTAAAAATGTTGCAGGAATTGTCGGTTACTACAGTGCGTCATCTCAATATAGTGGGAGAATGTAACATTCAATATGCGTATGATTCATTCACACGTGATTACAGAGTCATTGAGATCAATGCCCGGTTATCGCGTTCGTCGGCGCTTGCGTCTAAGGCAAGCGGCTATCCGCTGGCCTTTGTGGCGGCAAAAATCGCATTGGGATACGGACTTGACGAAATTGGAGAGATGGGTACCCCTAATTCGGCTTACAAAGCGCCTGAAGTAGATTATATTATTGCCAAAATACCGCGTTGGGATCTGGCTAAGTTTGTGGGCGTAGACCGGAAAATAGGTTCAAGTATGAAGTCTGTCGGCGAGATTATGTCGATCGGAAAAAGCTTTGAAGAGATCATGCAGAAAGGACTTCGTATGATAGGGCAGGGTATGCATGGTTTTGTGGGTAATAATGATGTAGAGTTCAAGGATCTTGATTATGAACTGTCAAATCCTACCGACCTGCGTATTTTTGCAGTGGCTCAGGCTTTGGAGAGAGGATATACGGTAGAAAGGATTTATGAGCTGACAAAGATTGATCCGTGGTTTATCAATGCGTTGAAAAACATTGTTGACTTTACCAACGTGCTGGGAGAATATAAGAAAGTCGAAGAGATCCCCGCCGATGTATTGATGAAAGCTAAAAGTCTCGGTTTTTCGGACTTCCAGATTGCCAGGTATACGGAAAATCCTTCCGGAAATATGGAAAAAGATAATCTCAAAGTGCGTAGCCACCGGAAAAAGCTGGGCGTGTTACCGACCGTGAAACGAATCAATACGGTAGCATCCGAGTATCCCGACCTGACAAACTATCTTTACATAACATACGATGGGAAGGAAAATGATATCTTCTATTATAAAGGAGACAAATCGGTCATCATACTGGGATCGGGCGCGTACCGTATCGGTTCGTCGGTCGAATTTGACTGGTGTTCGGTGAATGCGACACAGGTTGCCCGGAATCTTGGATATAAGTCTATTATGATCAATTATAACCCGGAGACGGTTTCTACCGATTATGATATGTGTGACAGGTTGTATTTCGACGAACTGTCGTTTGAACGTGTCCTTGATATTATTGATCTTGAGCAGCCCAAAGGAGTGATCGTTTCGGT
>DOZP01000276.1:5229-6465 GCA_003517945.1 Porphyromonadaceae bacterium
CTGTCAAGTATGGAAGAAATAGACGCGTTCATTGCCGAAGTAGGATTTCCGCTACTGGTACGTCCTTCCTATGTGCTTTCGGGAGCGGCGATGAATGTATGCCATAACAAGGAACAGATGATTGACTTTCTGGATCTTGCGGCAAAGGTATCGAAAGAGCATCCTGTCGTTGTATCGGAATTCCTGACGGAAGCGAAAGAGATTGAGTTTGATGCTGTTGCAAAGAACGGGGAAGTCGTGGAATATGCCATTTCCGAACATGTGGAATTTGCCGGAGTTCATTCGGGAGATGCCACGCTGGTATTCCCTCCGCAAAAACTATACCTGGAATCTGTAAACAGAGTGAAGAAAATCAGTCGCATGATTGCGAAAGAACTCAATATATCCGGCCCTTTCAATATACAATACCTGGCAAAGGATAATGAAATAAAGGTAATTGAATGTAATCTGCGCGCGTCCCGTAGTTTCCCGTTTGTATCGAAAGTGTTAAAACATAATATGATCGAAACAGCTACGCGTATTATGCTGGATGCTTCGTATACGAAACCGGATAAGAGTGAATTTGATATAGATTGGGTTGGGGTGAAGGCCGCTCAGTTTTCTTTTGCCCGCTTGCATAATTCGGATCCGGTACTGGGCGTTGATATGGCGTCTACGGGCGAGGTAGGGTGCATTGGCGACAGTTTTAACGAAGCGCTGCTCTCGGCTATGATCTCCGTTGGGACGAANNTTCCGGGGCATTGAAAGACAAGGTGGAACTGTTGGATCCGTGTAAAGAGCTGGCGGCCAAAGGATACATCATTTATGCAACTGCGGGTACTGCCAAATTTCTGGGTGATAATGGGGTAAAAGCAATAACCGTAAACTGGCCGGATGAAGAAGGAGGAGAACTGAATATTATGGAAATGTTCTCAAAGCATCAGTTTGATTTGGTTATCAATGTTCCCAAAGATCAGACGAAACGTGAACTGACAAACGGATACCGTATACGTCGTGCGGCGATAGATCATAATATTCCGCTGATAACAAATATCCGTCTGGCAAGCGCCTTTATAAGCGCTTTCTGCCGGATGAAAGCCGGGGATGTTCAGATCAAGTCATGGCAGGACTATACGTTCTAAGCAGTTGGGAGTATTGTAAACGGATCGGATTTCCATAAAAAAAGATCGCAACTTTCGGATTGAAGGTTGCGATCTTTTTTTATGGTGTATAAGTCGATAGTTGCAGAATCTGTTA
>DOZP01000028.1:0-9009 GCA_003517945.1 Porphyromonadaceae bacterium
AATGATCACACGTGATTTGGCATTACTGTCTTTGATACGACTAACCGCATTGGCAAGTCCCAGGCCGATCGCTGTTCCGTCTTCAATCATACGGCTTTGTACATCCTTGAAAAGATTGAGCAGTATGGCATGGTCGGTCGTCAGCGGACATTGTGTAAAACTCTCGCCGGAAAATACGACCAATCCGATATTATCGTTCGGACGGCCGTTGATAAACGAAGCCGCCACATTTTTTGCCGCTTCCAGACGGTTCGGTTTCAGGTCTTCCGCCAACATACTGGTAGATACGTCCACTATCAACATGATATCAATCCCTTCCGTACTCCGGGTATCCCAACTGTTTGTTGATTGCGGACGCGCCAGTATGACGATAATCAGCGCGACTGCAACCATACGCAGAACGAACGGCAGGTGACGCATATAGACCTTCCATGTCGTCGCTTTCGGCGTATCGAACGCCTGCATGGCAGAAACCTGCAGACTGGCCTGTTTTTTCCGCATCCGGAGGATATACCACACGATAAGCGGAATCAGCAACAACAATAAATATAAATAATGTGGATTCGCAAATATCATTATGATTATTTAATTAGTAGTCGGTTCATTCTTTTTTTCTCTCTCATCACCCGTCACGTCCTCCTCCACCGGCGGAGCTACGGGCAATTCCATACGTTTGGTCTTGTCTACGAATAGGTTCGCGTTAAACATACTCAATTCATTTTCGTCCGATAACGGATGTAACTTAGCGAATTTCACAAAATCGGACAACCTGAGAATCTGCTTCAGCAAATCATACACTTCCTTGTTTCCCGGTTCTTCATCGCGCAATACATCCAGTATTTCCGACGATGTCTTTTCCATGACAGACGTACCGTAACGCAAAGACATATAACGCCTTAGTGTGTCGGTTATCTCCGTATAGTATTCTTTATTTCGTCCCTGTTGCCATAATTTCCGTTCACGTATTTCTTTCAGTTCCTTCATCGCCTGCTCATGTGGCGGCAACTTCGGCGCTTCTTTCACATCGGCTGACCGTTCGGGCCTGTTGCGCATACGCTGAACAAAATACCCGACGACGCAAATTAAAAACAACGTAAACAAGATACCGTATATAAGCGCATAATAATCAGCCAATACAAACGGCGGACGCCATATACCCTTGATATCTTTGAAATCTTCCGGATTTTCCAGATCTACATCGGGAGACGACACTTTCAGCGCTACCTGGTCGGAATACAGTGTATCACGGCCATCAATGGCATAAAAAGGCGGAAGCAGGTACAACGATGAGTCAAATGATGTTATCAGTAAATCATAGTTTATTGTAATACGGTTATTCTTAATATCCACGGTATCCGGTGGCGTGATATACAGCACTTCAACTCCTTTCATCAGCATATCGGCCGGTAGTGGAATGAGCAGTTGTTTATCCTTATCCGTTGTCACGCTCAGATGAAGCATCGTCTGTTCGCCGATCATAATGTCCGGAATATCAATACTCACATCCACCAACGTTTGCTGTGCATACGTCTTCATTCCATGCAAGGATGCAAAGAAAAAAATCAAAACGTATAAAATATGATATTTTCTCAAAGTCATTTGGTTTATTTAATTTCGTTTATGAAACAATGCCAGCAGCGATTTTACATAATCGTCTTCCGTCCGCACGGAAACAGAGTCTACACGACACTTTTTAAACGATTGATTCATTTCCTCCTGACGGCGGTTCCACCATTCATTGTACATTTTCCGGACGTTCGCGGAAGAACTGTCTATCCAGCGTTCCTCTCCGGTTTCCGCATCTTTCATCTTGATCAATCCCACCGAAGGCAGTTCTGTTTCGCGACGGTCATAAACCTGTATCGCAACCACATCATGCTTACGGTTGGCGATAGTCAGCGCATCCAAATAATTTTTCTTATCAATAAAATCGGATATCAGAAAAGTCGTACAACGTTTTTTTATCACATTTGTCAGATACTTCAATGCCTGCGAAATATCTGTATTTCTATTTTCAGGCTGAAAATCAAGTAATTCGCGTATAATATACAAAATATGTTTACGCCCTTTCTGCGGCGGAATGAATTTCTCTATCTTATCCGAAAAGAAAATGACGCCGATCTTATCATTATTTTGTATAGCCGAAAACGCAAGTGTCGCAGCAATTTCGGTTGTCACCTCATTTTTCATCATGTGGACGGAACCGAAATCTTTACTTCCCGACACATCAATCATCAGCATCACCGTCAACTCGCGTTCTTCTTCGAATACCTTTATATACGGACGGGCATAACGGGCAGTCACATTCCAGTCAATATCACGTATATCATCGCCAAACTGGTATTCACGCACTTCGCTGAACGCCATACCGCGTCCTTTGAATGCCGAATGGTATTCGCCGGCAAAGATATTGCGTGACAACCCGCGTGTCTTGATTTCTATCTTCCTTACTTTTTTTAAAAGTTCGTTCGTTTCCATTCTTTAATCGTCATACGGTCAATTAACAGGACGCTCTATCAAGGCACTTCTACTTTGTTCAATATCTCGCTGATGATCTCTTCGGACGTCAGGTTATTGGCTTCGGCTTCATAACTTAAACCGATACGATGACGCATCACATCATGACAAACAGCACGCACATCTTCGGGAATCACATACCCGCGGCGTTTGATGAACGCATAGGCGCGTGCTGCAAGGGCCAGATTGATGGATGCACGCGGTGAAGCCGCAAATGCAATCATGTTCGTCAGGTCTTTCAAACCATATTCGATTGGGAAACGTGTGGCAAAAACAATATCAACAATGTATCTTTCAATTTTTTCATCTAAATAAACCTCACGCACGATTTTACGGGATTCGAGAATTTCTTTTGTGGTAAGGATCGGTTTAATTTTTATATTTTCACCTGAAATATTCTGCCGGATAACCAGCTTTTCTTCTTCTTTTTTAGGATAATTAATGATCACCTTCAGCATGAAACGGTCAACCTGCGCCTCCGGCAGCGGATACGTACCCTCCTGTTCTATCGGGTTCTGAGTTGCCATTACCAGGAATGGTTCCGGCAGTTTGTAGGTTGTTTCCCCAATCGTAACCTGACGTTCCTGCATGGCCTCAAGCAAAGCGCTCTGTACTTTGGCCGGTGCGCGGTTAATTTCATCCGCCAGCACGAAATTTGCAAAGATAGGCCCTTGTTTTACAGTAAATTCTTCATTCTTCTGACTATATATCATCGTACCAACCACGTCGGCCGGTAATAAATCAGGGGTAAACTGTACACGGCTGTACTTCGCATCCACAAGCGAAGCCAACGTTTTGATTGCAAGAGTCTTAGCCAAACCGGGTACCCCTTCCAACAGGATGTGTCCATCTGACAATAACCCGATTAGTAAAGATTCCACCAAATGTTTCTGACCTACAATTATCTGTCCCATGCCGGAAGTAATCATATTGACAAACGCACTGTTGCTCTCAATCCGTTCGTTCAGTTCACGGATATCTACTGTCTCATTCATAAGATTTAGTAAATTTATAGTTTATAATATTCAAATTTTCCTCACTGTCACTTTTTGATGCACAAAAATAATTATGTTAAATTTGAAAATTAAAATTTTGCTGTTAAATAATACTAACCGAAAAATGCAAAACCGGATGATTTTGCCTGATTTTATAAAAGAATATGCGACTTTATATTTTGCTGATTACTGATAATCATCCCAATTATCCCATTTCAACAGTTCGGATTGTTTCCGACGCGCTTTTTGCAAGGAAGTTTTATTTTTCGCATTAATGCCATATGTATTAGGTTGCGGCAACCGGATTTCCGTTCCGACAGGAATATTATTGAAATCTTTTATACGACTTTTGTTATAATCATAGATATAAACCCAGAACACTTTATCTCCATAATGCTCCATCGCAATCTGCGTCAGGCTTGAACCTGCAGCCATACGGACACGCGCCGGAATAACCTTTGCCGAAGAAGTATTTTCCGACTTGTTTGCTGTCGAGGCAGTCGTATTGGTACGGGTTTGTTCGCCGGACCGTGACCGTGAATTTGCAGACAGGGACTTATTTTTCTCTTCAATGGCGACATTAGGCTTATCAGCCCGTTTCGGTTCCGGCTTTGCGCTCTCGGACGACGGAGCCAACCAGTCGATAACCGGCTTTCTTTCTTTTTTAACACTTCCCGTATCTTTTGAACCGACTGCAATTTTCCCGTTCGGAGCATTTTCCCTAAAAACGGAATCCGTATTTTCAATGCCTTCCCATATCAATTGTGCATCACCATCAGTCATACCGCCGGCCGCCGGTTCATCCATAGCTGATACACGGCTCTCACCGATAGGAAGAGGGGTTACCGACCCATCACGATGTTTCGTATCAACCCGATTATTCCCTGACAGAGAAGACGTATTTTCATCCGGTTTTTCAGAATTATAATGAAGAAATGCGTATGTTCCCACACCCACACCTATAACAACAAGGAGCGGAAGCAATATAAACCATAACCAGAGAGGCATCGTTTTTTTCTCTTTCCTCCTGCTTTCTACCTGATTATCTTTATACCAATCCGTATTTTCGTCCTTATCACGAACCGTATCATCTTCGTCATCTTCCCGGAGTAAACCAACATCTTCGACAACATCCGTATCGTCCGCCCAGTCTCCGAATGTGTATTGTCCGGCACCGGACTCTCCGGATAAGACTTCCTGTGCAGAAGTAATGCCTTCGTCTTCATTTTCCCGGAAAGAATATACCTCCATTATTTCCGATACCGGCTCGTCTTCCGGTTTCATTCCGGGATATATATTTACTTCTTCGGATAAATCCTGCGTTATATCATCATCCAGTATAACAACGGGAACTTCCGGTTCTGTCTTTTCATAATCAGATTCCGGAACGTCATCGTCCTCCGTTTCATCTTCAATAGTCTGTTTTCTAAGTGACAAAATATCTTCTGTCGCCTCTATCGGCTCAAAAAATGCAAACGGGCGATTGATCTGTTCTTTCAGATTTTTATCCGGAATAAAAGAAAGTTTATGATGGGCCGGGATGACAAAACGTTCTCCGGTTTGTATATGTACGCTTTCGCGTTCGCGTACAAGCACGATTTTAAATATTCCCAACCCCATCACTTTTATCGCCTTATTGTTTTCAATACCTTGTGTGATATGGGAAGAGAGAACGTCTATGAACTTTTCAGCACGCTCTTTATCCAGACCTGTTTGTATGGCCAAAATATCCGCTAAACTACGTGTCGAGAGACGTTCATTCATTTTCATCTAATTTTTTCAGGTATGCTTTCCATAATGCGGAAGGTTTGTATACGGGAGTAAGTTTAGGCGGAATAAGGTATCGCTTTCCGTTTGTGGGGTTAACAGATATACGTTCCGCTTTCTTTTTAGCTTCAAATTGCCCAAGACCGGAAATATTGACGCTTCCACCGTTCGAAAGAGTATCTCCTATCAACAGAAAAAGTGTTGATAATGTATCCACTACTTCCTGCGGAGACATATCCATTTCTCTGGACAATGCGGTAACTAATTCGACATCTTTCATACAAAAAATAGAACATTTGCTGCGTTATTTCGTTGCAAATGTAATCCAATTACTTATAATTCTCAAAAAAAAACAACGTTTTTTTTAACCGCTCAGCGGGATTTGTAAATGAAACTTATATTTTTCCGTATAAATCAAAGACATCAGCCTTCTCTATCAGTACATTATAAAATTTCCCGGTATGCAGTCTTTTTTCGCTTTTTATCAGAACCTCTGTGTCTACTTCCGGTGAATCAAATTCGGTGCGTCCTACATAATAATCGCCTTCTTTACGGTCAACAATCGTTTTTACCGTTTTTCCGACTTTTGCCTCACTCATTTCAGCAGCAATGGATTGCTGTATATTCATCAGCGCATCCAACCGCTTTTGTTTCACTTCTTCCGGTATACGATCCCGGTAATGAAGAAAAGCATAGGTGCCTGCCTCGTGGCTATAAGCAAAAGCCGCCATACGCTCGAAACGTATCTCCTCGACAAAAGCGGTCAATTCGTCAAAATCATCGTCCGTTTCACCGGGATGACCGACCATAAACGTCGTACGAAGATGTATACCCGGTACTTCTTCGCGTATCCGTTCTATCAAATCATACGTTTCCCGGCGTGTAATCTTACGCCGCATATATTTAAGCATCCTGTCACTCACGTGTTGCAGGGCTATATCCAGGTATTTGCAGACATTATCACGTTCGCGCATAACACGAAGTAAATCAAATGGAAAACGTGCCGGATAACCATAATGAAGGCGTATCCATTCGATCCCGGGAACATCCGACAGACGCTCGATCAGTTCCGGTAAAGCCAGTCGTCCGTGTAAATCAAGACCATAATAAGTCAGATCCTGCGCAATCACCTGCAATTCCTTAACGCCTTTTCCGGCAAGCAATTTCGCTTCGGAAACGATTTCATCCACCGGGCGTGATTTGTATTTTCCCGTTATAACAGGTATTACACAATACGAACACATGCGATTGCATCCTTCCGCTATTTTCAGATAAGCATAATGAGAGGGCGTCGACAAGATACGATCGTTGGCTAAATCCGCATGATAAACTTTACCGATGTCATTTAATACGTCTTTCCAATTGAATTTTCCATAGAAACGGTCTACACCGGTTATTTCGCGTTGCAATTCCTTCATAAAACGTTCGGACAGGCATCCCATAACAAATAATTTCCCTATACGGCCTTTCTTTTTCGCTTCTTCCAATTCAAGGATCATCTGAATCGACTCTTCCTGCGCATCCCCGATAAATCCGCATGTATTCACAATAACAATTTCACCGTTTACTCTGTCAGCGTCATGTGTTACCGTATAGCCGTTCGCTTTCAGTTGACACATCAATTGTTCCGAATCGACCAGATTTTTGGAGCAACCAAGCGTTATAATATCAACTTTGTTTTTCCTCATGGATCAAATAAAATCATTCGCCGAATAAAGAGTTCACAAATTCCGTCCGCCTGAATACCTGTATATCTCCCATTCCTTCTCCAAGTCCGATGTATTTGACGGGAATACGGAACTGGTCGGAGATACCGATAACGACCCCTCCTTTTGCCGTACCGTCGAGCTTGGTGATAGCCAATGCATTTACTTCGGTAGCAGCGGTAAATTGCTTTGCCTGCTCAAAAGCATTCTGTCCGGTAGATCCGTCAAGAACCAGCAAGACTTCGTGCGGAGCATCCGGTACGACCTTCTTCATTACGTTTTTTATCTTGGTCAGCTCATTCATCAGATTCACTTTATTATGGAGGCGTCCGGCAGTATCTATTATAACTACATCCGCATGATTCGCTTTCGCCGAATTTAATGTATCGAAAGCGACGGAAGCCGGATCGGATCCCATCTTTTGTTTCACGACAGGCACTCCTACACGCTCACCCCATGCCACTAATTGTTCAACAGCCGCAGCGCGGAATGTATCCGCAGCGCCAAGATAGACATTGAAACCGTTCTTTTTAAACTGATACGCAAGTTTACCGATCGTCGTCGTCTTACCAACTCCATTCACGCCAACCACCATGATAACATAAGGCCTGGTATTATCCGGTATGATAAAATTTTCCGCGTCCTGTGAATTGTTTTCCATTAACAGTGCGGCGATCTCTTCGCGAAGCAACCGGGTCAGTTCGCTCGTCGTAACGTATTTATCCGTAGCGGCCCGTTTTTCTATGCGTTTGATAATCTTCAGCGTAGTTTCCACACCTACGTCAGACATGATCAATACCTCTTCCAAATCGTCAAGAACCGCATCGTCAACCTTACTTTTTCCAACAATGGCATGCGTTATTTTGGAAAAAACACTGTCTTTTGTTTTAGATAACCCTTTGTCCAGCGTCTCTTTTTTTTCTTTACTAAAAAATCCGAATATACCCATTAACTATTATTCTTTTTGTAGTTGTTCTGCAAAGATAAGTCTTTTTAAATCAATAAACAAATTAGTCCATTCGCCTCTTATAATCCTCGTATGTAAAAGTGCGGAAAATTTCCGGCTCACCGTTCTCATGCAACATGGCTACGGACGGATGAGGTATTCCGTTAAACATCGTTGTTTTAACAATCGTATAATGAATCATATCCTCAAAGATGAGTTGATCACCGGGTTTCAACGGTTTTTCAAAAATCCAGTCGCCCATGAAATCTCCGCTCAGACAACTATTTCCCCCGATACGATATCTGTTTAACTGTTCAGCTTCCGGTTGACCCGGATCCGGATCAACCGCTCCGCGTATAACCGGTTTATACGGCATTTCGAGGCAATCCGGCATGTGGCATGAAAAAGAAGCGTCAATGATAGCTGTTTTCACTCCTCCATTCTCTACAATATCTACTACCGTGGTAAGAAGATATCCGGTCTGCCAGGCAAAAGCGCTTCCCGGTTCCAATATAATTTTAAGATTCGGATGCCTTGCTTTAAAAGACTTCAGCAATGAAATAAGATGTTCCGTATCATAATCTTTACGGGTCATCAGGTGCCCCCCTCCCATGTTCAACCATTTTAACCGATTCAGGAAACCGCCAAAATATTCTTCTATTACCCCCAGTGTTTTTTCCAAATCATAAGAGGTCGACTCACACAGCGTATGAAAATGGAACCCTTCGACTCCTTCCGGCAACGTATCACCCAAGTGAAAAGCCGTTATACCCATCCGTGAACCGGGAGCGCACGGATTATACAAATCCGTACCTACTACCGAATATTCGGGATTGATGCGTAAGCCGCATGATATCTTATCACCCGAAGCGGCAATCAACGGATAAAACCGGTTAAACTGAGACAATGAATTGAAAGTAATATGACTACTGTATTTCATGAAAACAGGAAAGTTCTCTTCCGTATAGGCCGGCGAATAAGTATGCGCCGGACTTCCCATTTCTTCCCATGCAAGCCGGGCTTCATGCATTGAACTTGCCGTAGAAGCGAATCCGTATTCCCTGAAAACAGGAAATGA
>DOZP01000028.1:9041-10853 GCA_003517945.1 Porphyromonadaceae bacterium
AAGATTCCTGCGAAGTAACGATTCTTCCATTACATAACACGGAGAGGGGATTTTGTTCATTTTATTATAATCGTTTTAAATATTGATTTTGCCTTAGCGTGTATTTTACACTCATATTAACAATCATCATTCGCAAACCACTAATTTAGCAAATTTAAGCAGCAGTTTTTTTTCACCTGAGTTTCTGAATTTTACGGTCGCCTTGGCATTACCTCCCATTCCTTCCAAAGCAATCACTTCACCTTCTCCGAAACGTTCGTGCAATACTTTGTTTCCAACAGTCAGTCCTTCAAGGGTATTCACGTTTGCAACAGAACCGGCCGTCGCCGCTTCCACGCTTTTCATACGCGTAGTATTTAATGATGCGGCGGATTGCTGACGTACACTTTTCACCGGTTTTCCCGCAGGCCTGTTTTTTCCGGAAATATCATGCCAGGTTACTTCGGCATCCCATGCGGGATTACGCCCGGGCATCCCATGTCCCCCGTATGTATTGCTCCGTGAAAAGGATGAATAAGATTCACCGGATCGTACCGGTAATTCTATATTATCATGAAAATCAATGTATTTACTATCTATGTCTTCAATAAAGAAGCTGGGCGTAGCCGTATTGCTTTGTCCGTTACGATAACGGTTTTTCGAAAAAGTGATCATACAGTTTTCTTTCGCTCGCGTAAGAGCGACATAAAACAGCCGGCGCTCTTCTTCTATGGCGCGCGGATTGTGCATAACACGTTGTGAAGGGAACAGGTCATTCTCCATCCCGACAATAAAGACATTTTTAAATTCAAGGCCTTTAGCCGCATGAACCGTCATTAACGTTACCTGATCCGCGTTTTCATCCTTATCATTATCCTGATCCGTCATCAACGAGACCTCTATCAAAAAGTCGGTAAGCGAAGTATTTTCCGATCCTTCTTCCTGTCTCATAGAAACAAATTCATTGATCGCGTTCAGCAGTTCCTGCACATTTTCCTGACGGCTGATGCCTTCTACGGATGTATCCTGAAAAAGAGTACCGGCAATACCGCTTCGTTTGATTATATATTCCGCTATTTCAACTGCCGACATCTTTTTGTTCTGATCCCGGAAATCGTCTATCAGCAAGAAAAAATCCCGTAGTTTTGCAGCCGTACCTTTGTTGATTGCAACAGCATACTCCGATGGTGATGAAATAACTTGCCATAGACTTACATTGGCAGATACGGCGGCGCTCTGCAACTTATCGACCGTCGTATCTCCGATACCGCGCGCCGGATAATTAATAATACGCTTTACGGATTCCTCGTCGGAAGGGTTTATGACTACACGGAAATAAGCGATTACATCTTTTATTTCTTTACGCTGGTAAAAGGATTGGGAGCCGTAAATTTTATATTTAATCATACGCTTGCGCATTGTCTCCTCTAAGATGCGCGACTGGGCGTTTGTCCGGTATAGAATCGCGAAATCAGCATAAGAATAGCCGCTTTCCTTCATCATATCCAGTATTTTAGCAGATACAAGATACGCTTCTTCATAATCGGAATAAGATGAAAAGACAGTCACGCGGCTACCCTTCGCATTCTTCGAAAAAACCGTCTTCCTTATCTGTTCTTCGTTTTTGGCAATCAGGCTATTCGCCGCATCTACAATGTTTTGTGTCGAACGATAGTTCTGTTCCAGTTTGAATATTTTGCATGCCCGATAATTATCCCTGAAACGCAGCATGTTATCAATATTAGCGCCACGAAAAGAATAAATACTTTGTGCATCGTCTCCGACTACAAAAATATGCTGATGCCTTTCACAAAGGCGTGTTACAATAAGGTG
>DOZP01000028.1:10923-21628 GCA_003517945.1 Porphyromonadaceae bacterium
CTCGTCAAAATCCATTACGCCCGCATTGAAACAACGATTCTGGTAACGCCTGTAGATTTCGTTCGTCCTGGGCACTTTCGACAGGTTATCATAAGCAAGCAATTCCTTGTTATGATCGTATGCATTACATGTCACCAGTGCGTTTTTCGCATTGGATATACGGCTCTGGATCATACCCGGGCGATAGATCTTATCATCGAGCTGCATCTCTTTGATAATTGCTTTTATCAGGTTTTTCGAATCGGTGGAATCATAGATTGTAAAATCCGGCGGAAAACCGATATGACCCGCTTCACGACGCAGGATACGGTAAAAAATGGAGTGAAACGTCCCCATCCATAAATAGCGGGTAATATACGCATCCGTAAGCGAAGCGATACGCTGTTTCATTTCACGCGCCGCCTTATTCGTAAAAGTAAGCGCCAATATGGTATGAGGTTGATAACCGTTTTGTAAAAGATGCGCAATCTTATAAGTCAGCACACGCGTCTTTCCCGAACCCGCACCTGCCACAACCAGCGAAGGGCCGTCATCATATAAAACGGCTTCCCGCTGACTATCATTAAGTTCATTTAAATAATCTTTCAAAGCTTCTTTTAAAATTTTATGAATGAGTAGTGATATCCTTCCTCACTGCGAAGTGTCAATCTTTTTTTATTCAGATGGTCGATTGTAAAGGAACGGCTCCTGCCCGGCCAATCCGAATATTCAATGTAATCATCAAATTCAAGTCGTATAGATAACACGTTTTCCTGCTGTTTCTTCATACCGTACAGAAATAAAAATGTGTCACGCTGAGGTACGTATACCTGTAACATAAAAACAGATTCCGACTGAAAATTATACCAAACCGTATCTACAACCGTTTCCAAACCGTTCTTTTCCACCGTTTTCAACTGCCACTTACCGACAAGGTCCGGCGTTGTGACATCAGTGACATCATCACATGCCATAAAAAGAGAAAAAACAAGTAGTAGGAAGCTATATTTTTTCATCATTATTTTTTTCCAGCTATTGATACGGATATGTTCCGAAAGTATTCTGCATTCTCTATTCATACAACGTCATTATAAACATTCCGGACACAAAAATACAATTTTAACCGCAGATATACGAACCGCAGATGCACTTTATTTATAAACAAACGTTTTTACGAAATATATGCTGTCCTTTATTCTGTGTTCCAAACAAGCATCCGGCATTTTTTGCAATCAAACTCCAGCCGTAATTGCCTGTTTTTATATCTGAGATAAAAAGGCTCTTTATAAGGCGATTTTTTTTTATGATGCACCGGGCACCATCCCATACTATAACGCAAACAATGTTTTGTATACATCAGCGGAACATCATTACGGGATACCGTTTCAAATGCAGGTTCAATCTCCGTCACTCCATGCTTCTTATAAAATTCTTCCGCCATCCGGTTTGATACATTTGCTGTATAATCAAGTTTTTGAAGCGGAAAATATCTATTTTCTTTACACGGATTCTTCTTTACATACCGGTACCTGTAACGCATACGCCGTACGGCTATTAATTTTTCTACCGCCTCACGACGCATTTCGTTTAACAACGACGAAGGAATAAAATAATTTTTCGTCGTATCAATTACCATATCAGCAACCTCAAACGGAGTATTACCCAGTTTCCCAAGCTGGTTGCGGATATTTTCATCCTGCGGCTTACGAGCCGGTTCTTTCATAAACGAACGCGCCACTACGATATGTGCATCCGTTTCGTCGGTCATGGTGAGTGTGAAGCCATCCGGATAGATCCCCCACTCTATCGTAACACCGATCTTGCGTTCGGCCGAAGGTTTAGCCAACAGATCTTCGAAATGCTGATCATAATTCCGGTATAATTGCATTTTGGGTTTTAATGCCGGCATTTTTTGAGGAAATATACGGTTCGCCTCCGTCCGGTTTACCCGGAAACCCTCCAACGCTCCCCGCGCATTGAAAAATACAAGTCCGTCTCCATTATGGACGGATTTCAAACCGGCAATCGTAAACGAGTTTCCTTTCAATTCTTTCACTACGCCTATGGGCTCGCCCAAAGACTTCGGTGTCTCAAAGGAGGTAATATCGGCATCACGACCGTGCAGAAAAAACGATGTGAATCCACGGTTAAAGCTTTTTTCAGGATATGGTTCGAATGTAAACGAGGAACGTCCTGTCGAAGACCTGTAAAATACAGGATTTTTTTCAAAAATACCGTCCAGTTTTTTCCGGTAATAGGCCGTCACATTTTTTACATAGGAAACGTCTTTTAAACGGCCTTCTATCTTAAACGAAGAAATACCGGCCTGCATCAACGTTTCCAGATCGTCGGAACGGTTCAGGTCTTTCAGTGAAAGTAAATGCTTATTGTCCGCAATCGTCTGCCCTTCCCGGTCAACCCATGTATAAGGCAAACGGCAATACTGGGCACATTCGCCCCGGTTCGCACTGCGTCCGCTAAGGGCTGCACTCAAATAGCACCGCCCGCTGTAACTTACACACAAAGCTCCATGTATAAAGGCTTCCAGCGTGACGCCCGGCACACGCTCCGATATGAGTTGAATCTGATTAATGGAAAGCTCACGGGCCAGTACAATCTGCGTAAAACCGGCATGATACAGAAATTCTACTTTTTCAGGCGTACAATTATCCGTTTGTGTACTTGCATGAAGCGGTATCGGAGGAAGGTCAAGCCGGGTTATCCCCATATCCTGTATAATCAGCGCATCGGCCCCGGCATCGTATAATTGCCGTATCATACGCTCCGCATCTTTCAGTTCATCGTCTTTTAATATGGTATTAAGAGCCACATAAATACGCACATCATACAAATGTGCATAATCACATAAAGCCTGTATATCTCCGACGGAATTTCCCGCGGCTGCACGGGCGCTGAATTTAGGGGCGCCTATGTATACGGCATCGGCGCCATGACGAACCGCCTCAATACCGCAATGCAGGTCTTTGGCCGGAGCCAGTAATTCGATAGGACGCGCCGTTATCATAAACCGCCTAAATTCCGGATGTCTTCTATACGGAAAGGCGTTTCCTGATATACGTAGTAATTCAGCCAGTTTGTAAAAAGCAGGTTGGCATGACCGCGCCAACGTACCAAAGGAGATTCGGACGGATCGTTATCCTTGTAATAATTCTCCGGAATATTGATCGGTAAACCTTTTTGCAAATCGCGCGTATATTCATCGTGAAGGGTATTCGGAGCATATTCGGAATGGCCTGTTATGAAAAATTCGCGGCCTCCGCGCGCCATAACCATATAAACGCCGGCCTCCCGGCTTTCGGACAGCAGTTTTAATTCCGGCACCTTCAGTATATCTTCCCGGCGTATCTCCGTATGGCGACTGTGAGGCACGTAAAATTCATCATCAAAACCACGGAAAATCTGTTGGTAAGGATCATTCATCGTATGTTTAAATATTCCGAACTTTTTGGCTTGCAATTCGTATTTGGGTATGCCGTAAAAATGATACAGCCCGGCCTGTGCCGCCCAACAAATATATAAAGTAGACGTAACATGCGTACGGCTCCAATCAAAAATCACCTTCAATTCATCCCAGTAGGTAACATCCTCAAATTCCAACTGTTCGACAGGGGCTCCCGTGACGATCATGCCATCATAATAATCGGTACATATCGAATCGAAATCCTTATAAAATTCCTGCATGTGCTCAATCGGAGTATTTTTGGGCTGATGCCCTTTGATTTTCATAAAATCAAGTTCTACCTGCAACGGCGAGTTACTCAGCAGACGTACAAGATCTGTTTCCGTTGTGATTTTCAACGGCATAAGATTTAATACGACCACCCGCAACGGACGTATATCCTGTTCGGAAGCCCGGAGCGAGTCCATTACAAAAATATGCTCTTTTTTAAGGATCTCAATGGCAGGAAGATTTTTCTGTAAATTTAACGGCATTTATTTGTCTGTTATTTATTATTGATCACAAAAAACCTTTTGTAAAACTTGCTTACACCGGTCAACCTGTTTTATCTCTGTACAATCTGGAGAATATTTCCCTCAGGGTCGGCAAAGTTCCGGATACGTCCGCCCCCGACAGCTTCAAACTCAGGCCCGGCCCATTCAATACCCCGCTCATCAAGCATAGCGACAGCCGCGTCCATATCATTTACCCGAAGGGCCAGATGAGACCATCCGGGCGTATTTATTGTTCGTTCGGGACGTTCCGTATCATCCTTCGGCATCATTTCGATATAGGTACCGTCCGGCGCTTCTATGATATAAATCGGCTTGTCCGTTTTTGCGTACACGGTATAGCCCAACACATCGCAATACCACTTCGTCAATGCCTCCACATCCGCAGCAGCAATGGCCGGATGATCAATTCCCGTAAATACATTTTTCATATCTATCTGTTTTATATCGTTAACTATTATTTATCGCGTAGCAATTCGTCAATGACCTTACACATTTCCGAAAATTCTTCTTCGTTATACAAACGCGTAAGCATTGCGATCTTATACGACGGATCAATGATCACATTCCGCGTGATGCCGGCTTTCCGTTCCGCATACAGGGCAAAAACATCACCGCCGGGATCCAGCGCCATCGGATACGTAACACCGGTCTGTTTCATAAATTCCTGCACTTTTTCAAGCGGTTCGTCCCGATCGATACCTAACAGATAAAAGTTCGGATTATCCTTATGTTTCTGCCATATTTCGCTTTCTATGAAAGGCATTTCTTTACGGCATACGCCGCACCAACTCGCAGTAAACTGCAACATGATCACTTTTCCGCGCATATCGGAAAGGTTGAACGTTTCGCCGGCGGTCGTCTGAAGCGTAAATTCCGGAGCCGGATCACCGACGCGGACAATGTATCCCCGTTCGTCGAGCACAGGCTGATTCTCATCCGCAACGCTCGTTTGGTTATCCGGAATACCTGACTCGGCCACATTCGTATTGGCCGTATCAGCGCCTTTTTTATTGCCTGTACATGTTACCGACGATAAAAATAGTGCCAATAACAATAAATAATGTTTGTATGTCATACTTTTAGCTGAATTAATTAAGGACACAAAGATAGTATACGGCGGGAGGAATTCAAAATAAATGTTTGTATTCTTCAATAACATGGATATGGCCCCGGCATGAAAGTTAAAAATGATTATCTATTTACACGATACAAAAGATTTATTGTATTTTCACAGCAGTATTAACAACAACATTGTTAGTTTTACATGCTAAATAACAGCGTTATGAAGAAGTTAGTCATTTACAGTTTGATATTTTTCCATTCGACAGGGAGTGTCTTTGCGCAACTTACAATTGAAGAGTGCTATTCGAAAGCCCGGGATAATTATCCCATGATCAAACGATACGAATTGATAGAGAAGTTAAAAGATTGCGATCTGTCGAATGCGGGAAAGGGTTACCTGCCGCAGATTTCATTTTCGGCAAAAGCGAGCTATCAATCGGATGTAACCAAACTACCGGTCGATTTCTCTCAATTGGGAATATCAGGGGTTGATGTGCCTGCATTGAGTAAAGATCAATACGGGGCAGTGGTCGACGTAAGCCAGACTATATGGGACGGAGGCGCGATCAAATCGAGAAAGGAAAACATCCGTACTTCTTCGGAGGCGGATGAAAAAAGCCTTGAGGTAGCGCTTTACGCGATCAACGACAGGGTCAATCAGGTCTTTTTCGGGGTTTTATTGTTTGACGCTCAAATCAGGCAAAACAAGCTGTATCAGGAAGAACTTCAACGCAACTATGAACAAATATCGTCCCGCATTGAGAACGGGATAGCCAACCGGGCCGATCTGGATGCGGTGAAGATAGAGCAATTGAAATCAATACAGAACGAAAGCCGGCTTTTGCATTCGAAGAAAGCCTATCGCGATGTATTGTCGACTTTGATCGGCGAAGAAATAAGTCCCGGTACGGAGTTGGTAAAGCCGGACGGATTGTATCCGGGCTTATCCGTACAAAGGCCCGAACTGGAATTGTACGATACACAAATAAAAAACATGGAAGCCCGGCATAAGGAGATAAACGCCGGATTGATGCCCCGACTTAGGGTGTTCGTTACGGGCGGATACGGGAAGCCGGGATTAAATATGCTGGAAGATGACTTTTCGGCATATTATATTGCAGGGGTTAACCTGACTTGGAATTTCAGCAATCTCTACAGCAACAAAAGCGATAAGCGGAAGCTGCAAAACAACATCGCTTCCGTCCGGACGCAGCAAGAAACCTTCCTGTTCAATACGAATATGGAGGTATCGCAAAAACGAAATGAAATAGATATGTATCGCGACCAACTGAAATATGATAACGAAATCATTGCATTGAGGGAGTCGGTAAAGCAATCTTCGGCAGTCAAAATGGCTAACGGCATTATCTCTGTTACGGATTTGATGCGGGATGTGAATGCGGAAGAGCTTGCCAGACAGGATAAAATTCTTCACGAAATGGAGATGCTTCTGGCTATCTACAACTTAAAGTTCACAACAAACAATTAGAAGAAAGGTACCATTAAATAAAATACAAAATGAAAGGGTATACATTATTTTTAGCGAGTGCAGTTTTTGCCCTATTGCTTTCGGCATGCGGAAATAAGAACGGGCAATACGATGCTTCGGGGATATTTGAAGCGACAGAGGTGATCGTTTCGTCGCAAGGCACGGGAGCGTTAATCAGGTTTGAGGTGACGGAAGGGGCGGAATTGGCCGTCGGGAAAGAAGTCGGTTGTGTCGATACGCTTCAATTGCATTTGAAGAAGATGCAGTTATTGGCGAATATGGAGGCGGTAGAGAGCAGGCAATACAATGTATCTAAGCAAGTCGCTTCGATAGAGCAGCAAATTGCGACACAAAGGAAGGAGCGGAAACGATACGAGAATCTGGTAAGTTCGAACGCTGCCAATCAAAAGCAGTTGGACGATATCGATGCTCAGATTGCGTTGCTCGAAAAACAACTGATCGCCCGGAAAGAGAGTTTGGAAAATAACAACAGAAGCGTTTCGGGCGAGCATTCGGGTTTGCTGATACAAGTGGCGCAGGTTGAAGATCAGATAAGGAAAAGCATTGTTTCCAGTCCGATAAACGGCATTGTATTATCCAAATATGCGGAACGGGGCGAATTCGTTACGCAGGGACGGAGCTTATTCAAAATTGCCGATATAAAGAATATGTTTTTGCGGGTTTATATCACTGCCGATCAACTTACATCGCTAAAGATAGGGCAACAGGTCGGCGTATACGCCGATCAGGGGAAATCGGACAGAAGGGAATACGCCGGAATAATCTGTTGGATTTCGGACAAGGCGGAGTTTACTCCTAAAACGATTCAGACAAGGGATGAACGCTCCAATCTGGTGTATGCCGTGAAGGTGGCGGTCGAGAACGACGGCTACATAAAGAAAGGGATGTACGGGGAAATTAAAATTAACTGAACGTGGAAGATGAGTATCGTTTCCGTACATAACATCAGCAAGTCCTACGGCAAAGTGCGCGCCTTGAAAGCATTGAGTTTTGAGGTAAACAAAGGAGAAATCTACGGGATTATCGGACCCGACGGGGCCGGTAAAACGACTCTTTTTCGTATCCTCGCCACGCTGATGCCGGCCGATAAGGGAACAGCGTCTTTAGACGGTTTGGATGTGGTAAAAGATTATAAGCAAATCCGGAATAGAATAGGCTATATGCCGGGTAAGTTTTCGCTCTATCAGGATCTGACGGTAGAGGAAAACCTTGCGTTCTTCGCAACGATTTTCAATACGACTATTCAGGAGAATTATCATCTGATAGAAGACATCTATAAGCAAATCGAGCCGTTCAAAAACCGCAGGGCGGGCAAATTGTCGGGAGGGATGAAGCAGAAACTGGCGTTGAGCTGCGCCCTGATCCACAGGCCCACCCTGTTATTCCTCGATGAACCGACAACCGGTGTCGATCCGGTGTCGCGCAAGGAGTTCTGGGATATGCTGATCAAGCTGAAGCAGCAAGGCATTACCATTCTCGTTTCAACGCCGTACATGGACGAGGCGACTCTCTGCGACAGGATAGCCTTGATAATGGATGGAAAATTTATGCAGGTAGATACTCCGCAGCATATTATTACCGGTTATCCCGAAACGCTGTGGTCGGTTCAGACCTCGCGGATGCATCAATTACTAAAAGACTTGCAGGAATTTCCGTCCGTCACATCGGCTTTTTCTTTCGGAGAAACCATCCATATAACGGTAAAGGAGCCTGTCGGCCGGGAAGGTATAAAGACTTATCTACTGGTGAAAGGACATTCGGAGATTGAAATCAAGACGATTCAACCGACGGTCGAAGATTGTTTTATGTTGCTGTCAAACAATGGAAATGAGGAAACAGGAGATGAATAATAAAGTGATCTATACGGAGAATCTAACCAAGAGGTTCGGCAAATTCGTAGCTGTCGACCGTATTTCTTTTGAGGTGAATAAAGGAGAGATATTCGGTTTTCTCGGAGCCAACGGAGCCGGAAAGACAACGGCGATGCGAATGCTCTGCGGACTGAGCCGTCCGACATCGGGAAAAGGAGTAGTAGCGGGGTATGATATCTTCAAACAATCGGAATATGTAAAGAAAAACATCGGCTATATGAGCCAGAAGTTCTCTTTATATGAAGATCTGAAAGTATGGGAAAACCTTCGTCTCTTCGGAGGGATATACGGCATGAAAGAAAAAGAGATCTCGGCTAAAACGGACTTGATACTGCATGAACTCGGACTTGAGAAAGAGCGAAATGCGCTTATAAAGACGCTCCCGTTGGGATGGAAACAAAAACTTTCGTTCTCCGTTTCTATTTTCCACGAGCCTGAGATCGTTTTTCTGGACGAACCCACAGGAGGTGTCGATCCGGTTACGCGCCGGCAGTTTTGGGCACTTATCTATGCGGCGGCAGACCGGGGTATCACCATTTTCGTGACTACGCACTATATGGATGAAGCCGAATATTGCGACAGGCTTTCGATCATGGTCGACGGTAAAATAGAAGCGCTCGACACTCCCGGAAATCTGAAAAGCAAGTACGAAGCGCGGGACATGTATGATGTATTCTATCAAATAGCGCGGAAAGCGAAAAGAAACGACGACCAGCCATGAAACAGTTTATATCATTCGTAAAGAAAGAGTTTTATCATATATTCCGTGATAAAAGGACAATCCTTATTTTGCTTGTAATGCCTGTTGTGCAAATAATCCTTTTCGGATTTGCCATCACAACGGAAGTCAGGAATGTACAGGTTGCGGTGTTCGATCCCTCAAAAGACGTATCGACACAACGTATCAAAGAACAGATTGATGCAAGCGCGTATTTCACCGTTGCGCAGGAACTGACGCGTCCTGAAGATATTCATAATGTTTTCAAATACGGAAAAATTGGTCTGGTTGTTGTCTTCAGCGAAAATTTTTCCGGCAACCTGCTCCGCACGGGCGAGGCTGCCGTTCAATTGATTGCCGACGGAACAGAGCCGAATCAGGCGTCGACCCTTACCGGATACGCTTCGGGCATCTTAAGGGCGTATCAACAGGAATTGGCGGAACAGTATCGTATACCGGTCCGGATAAGGCCCGAAATAAAGATGCTGTATAACCCGCAAATGAAAGGAGCCTACAATTTCGTTCCCGGCGTGATGGGGCTTATATTGATTCTGATCTGTGCCATGATGTCTTCGATCGCGATTGTAAGAGAAAAGGAAACCGGCACCATAGAAGTGCTGCTGGCCTCCCCACTGAAGCCGGTCACCATCATTTCGGCCAAACTGGTTCCTTACTTTGCGCTTTCGATTATCAATCTTACGATGATCCTCCTTTTGTCCGTATTCGTACTGAATGTGCCGGTTGCAGGCAGTTTGTTTTGGTTGACGGTGGTGTCGCTGTTGTATATATTCCTCGCCCTGTCGCTGGGTCTGCTCATCTCTACCGTCGTCAACACCCAGATGGCGGCAATGCTTGTTTCGGGAATGGGGTTGATGATGCCCATCATGTTGCTTTCCGGCATGATGTTCCCCATTGAAAGCATGCCCGGAATATTGCAATGGATTTCCGCTATCGTTCCGGCCAGGTGGTATATTGCGGCCGTAAAGAAGATCATGATTCAGGGAGTTGAAATACAGTATGTCGCCAAAGAACTGATCATACTCGGCATGATGGCGCTGGCTATAATAGCCATCAGTTTGAAGAAGTTTAAAACCCGGTTAAGTGAATAAGCCATGATGAAATTCTTACTGGAAAAAGAGTTTAAACAGATAGTGCGGAATTCGTTTCTTCCGAAATTGATCTTTGCAATGCCCGTTATGATGATGCTGGTTTTCCCCTGGGCTGCTAATCAGGAAGTGAAAAACGTAAAACTAAGCATTACAGACCACGATCACAGCACATTTTCCGAAAGGTTGATTCAGAAGGTCATATCCTCGGGTTACTTCATACCGACCGATATCTCGCCCATAAACGACCTGGCAATGAAAAGCATTGAGTCGGGAGAGGCGGACATCATACTCGAAATCGGGAATGAGTTTGAAAAGAACCTGATGCGGGAAGGCGTTGCCGACGTCATGATTTCCGCCAATTCCGTAAACGGAACCAAAGGCGGACTGGGTTCTTCTTATCTCTCCGCCATCATCAACGATTTTGCCGGAGAGTTGAGAGAAGAATATGCTTCCTATACAATCCGCACGAACCGGAGCGAAG
>DOZP01000028.1:21658-23283 GCA_003517945.1 Porphyromonadaceae bacterium
TTGATGGTGATGCTCCTCACCATGCTAACCGGCTTTTTGCCCGCCCTGAACATTGTCGGGGAAAAAGAAGCCGGCACGATAGAACAGATAAACGTGACCCCCGTGAAAAAACGGGTGTTCATATTGGCGAAGTTGATTCCCTACTGGACGATCGGAATTGCAGTGATGCTCATCTGCATAGGGTTGGGCGTGTTGGTATATGGTCTTTATCCGGCCGGAAGCCTGCTTACCATTTTCTTGTTCGCCACAATCTATATCCTGACTGTTTCCGGATTGGGACTGGTTATCTCCAACTATTCCAATACCATGCAGCAAGCCATGTTCGTGATGTTCTTTTTCGTGATGATATTGCTCCTGATGAGTGGCTTGTTCACTCCCGTAACCAGCATGCCGGAATGGGCGCAGATGATTACGATCATCAATCCGTTGAAATACTTTATGGAAGTGATGAGGCTGGTTTACCTGAAAGGCAGTGCATTCCGGGAAATGATACCGCAATTCGCCGCGCTTTGCGGATTCGCCGTATTTTTCAATACATGGGCAACGTGGAGTTACAAAAAGAATAGTTAGCTCTTCATTAAATCAAGCAACATCAGCAACGAAGTATTTACCGTACGCTGGATATTTTGTTCGCGTATGGCGGTAAAACGGTATTCTTTAGAGATAACGGTTTCTTTGTTTGCAACGGCTATCCAGACGGTGCCGACAGGTTTTTCAGGGGTACCTCCGCCGGGACCGGCAACACCGGACGTACTCACCGAATAATCACATCCCAATACCTGCAATGCGCCTTTTGCCATCTGCTCTACGACCTGCCGGCTAACGGCTCCGTATGTTTCGAGATCGCTCCCGGAAACGCCTAACACCTGTTGTTTAACTTCGTTTGCATACGATACCACGCTTCCGAGAAAATAATCCGAGCTTCCGGGCACGGATGTCAGCAACGAAGCAATAGAGCCGCCGGTGCAACTTTCTGCCGTACCGACCGTCAGGCCCGAAGAACGCAACCGCTCACCTACTATAACTTCGATATTTTTATCTTCTTCGGCGACGATATGTCCTTTTAATATTGCTTCCAGTTGTTTCTGTAACGCGGCAATCGTCTCTTCCGCTTTTTTCCCGTCATCACTATAAGCAGACAGGCGCAAACGTATGATACCCGACTGCGGAAGATAGGCAAGTTTTACAAACGGGGGCAGGTTATTTTCGAAGTCCGTAAGCCTGATGGCAAGCGCCGCTTCCGGAATGCCCGTAACCCAACAGGTCTGGTGCCTGATATATAGATCCCGGTGAAATTTTTGTTTCAGGCGGGGAACCACCTCATTTTCCATCAGCCATTTCATTTCATAAGGTACGCCCGGCATCGAAACAAGTATCCCGCCATCTCGCTCAAACCATGTACACGGAGCCGTTCCGACATCATTCCGTATGACCGTCGCTTTCTCCGGTACCATCGCCTGATTACGGGTCAGTTCGTTCATAACATATCCTCTTTCCCGAAACATCCGTTCGATATGGGCGTATACCTCTTCCGAGAAGCGCATAGATGTATCGAAATATTCACATAATGTTTTCAATGTAATATCGTCTTTGGTAGGCCCCAACCCGCCGGTGACCAACACAAT
>DOZP01000028.1:23295-23550 GCA_003517945.1 Porphyromonadaceae bacterium
ATCATCGCCGACAGTCATTTTATGAACTACCTGAAACCCATTATCATTCAGTATTTTTGCCATCCAGGCCGAATTCGTATCAACCACCTGCCCTATCAGCAGTTCATCGCCTATTGTAATAATTTCAACTGTCATAAATTCAATTTGTTCTATAGCTAAAATTCAGAAACGCCACAAATCATAAGCAAGGGAAAACAGGATTACCCGGTTTTTCCAGTCAGCATCAGGTAATGTTTTTGTAAATCCGTGACTATA
>DOZP01000360.1:0-1669 GCA_003517945.1 Porphyromonadaceae bacterium
GAACGGCGACGAATGGCGCGGAACACTTATCAATGAAATGGGGGCGAAAGCTTTTGATTTTATTGTGACGGACGGGAAATGCGAATTATTGAATGTCATCTCGATGATGGATAAGTGGTATGTGAAAAAGACGGTTGCCGCCGATTTGTATTTCCTGTTTAACGTAGATAATCCGGAAGCGCCTTTCCGTGAAAGGCTTGAACGTTTCGAGCAGGATGGTAATCTTGTTGTAAACTATAAGAAAAGACAGATTCTGGCGGAACCGGATGGCTCTATTCTGTTGATGAATAACCGTCATAACCTGCAATATGAATTGAGAAAGATGGTAGAAACGGAACCGGATAAAACTTCCATGTAAATGCTTAAAGACGATTTTTTTACGATAAAAGAGGATGTTGGTGCGGATAACGGTATAATTTATCGCTTGCATCTGAACGCGTCACATCCGATATTCCGGGCGCATTTTGCGGGAAATCCCGTAATGCCGGGCGCTTGTATCACACAGATGATCAAAGAACTGGCGGGCGTTTCTTCCGGTATTGCTTATTTTATATCTTCCGTCAGGAATATGAAGTTTCTGCATGTGATCAATCCGTTGGAAAATCCGGAGATTTCAGTCCGGCTGGTAAATACCCCGCAGGAAAGCGGATGTGTTTCCGTGTCTGCCGTTATATACGATGGTGATACGGTATTTTCAAAAGCAACCGTAGTCTTAAAACCTATTTAATAACACAATTGTGCAACAAACCACCGGAAAATCGCAGCATATTCGGGAACAATCCGTAGAGAAGGATTTGTCGGAACAACCGGCCGTATCCTCCCGTACGTTGCAGGAACGAATGGAGGCGTTGTGCCTGTGTGTGGTTGTCCCGACCTATAATAACCGGCAGACGCTGGCGGCTGTTCTGAACGATATACTGCAATATACTTCTTCGGTCATTGTGGTGAATGACGGCTCGACCGATCACACCGCCGAGATATTGAATGATTTTGCGGGTAAAATTAAAGTCGTATCCTATATGCCGAACAAGGGTAAAGGTTATGCTCTTAAAAGCGGTTTCGATGAAGCTGAAAAGCTGGGTTATCGGGGTGCGATTACGATTGATTCCGACGGACAGCATTTCGCCTCTGAAATAGAACGTTTTGTCGGATATGCGGAAAAATATCCGGATATGCTTCTGATCGGGCAACGTACGACAGAAGGAACTATGCCGGCGAAAAACAGCTTTGCCAATAAGTTTTCCAATTTCTGGTTTACCGTTCAGACTTCTTACAGGCTGAGTGATACGCAGAACGGTTTCCGTCTTTATCCGTTGTCGGCAATGAGAGGTCTGCGTCCCGTATCTTCCCGCTATGAAGCGGAACTTGAAATGCTGGTGCGTTCGGCCTGGAAAGGGATCCGGATTGTGCCTGTTCCCGTACGTGTTTATTATCCGCCTGAAGAAGAACGGGTAACACATTTTCGTCCCGGCAGGGATTTTTTCCGCATCAGCCTCCTGAATACGGCATTCACGCTTCTTGCAATCGTATATGGTTATCCCTCCATGTTTATGCACCGTTTGTTTACCCAAAAGAAAAAATCATGACTCAGTTTTTTCTTTCGGTATATGACTATTTTTCGCAACGCAGGGGATTACTCTTTACCATATTGTTGCTGCTTGTTGTTTTA
>DOZP01000360.1:1702-6135 GCA_003517945.1 Porphyromonadaceae bacterium
GAAAACGAGCGTATAAATAATGCTTATCAGTACGTAGCTTCATCCAACACAATCACCGTCTATTGTAATCTTGAGGATGTTGCGGCATCCCGCTCCGGCGATGAATCTTTACGGCCTGAGCCGTCCGAAGCTGCTATAACGGTTCAGGCTGCCGCTATGGATGCGTTGGCGGAGCGCTTGCGGGCACGGACGGATTCATCGTATATCAAAAGTTTGTTTTACCGTATCGATCCGGCGGAAATGCTTGCCGTTTCATCATTTATCATCAACAATATGCCTTATTTTCTGGGTGAGGATGATTATGACCGGATGGATACGTTACTGACGCGTGAGGCGATTGCACGGCAATTACTGGTTGATAAAAATGTGCTGACATCATCCGCGGGTATGATCGTGCGGAATAATTTCCTGTACGACCCGTTGCAGATGACGGGGGGGCTTATGCGCAAATTGCAGAATTTCAGGATCGGAGATCAGTTCCGTTTGTATGACGACCATCTGTTCAACGAAGAAAACCAGGCCGTCATGTTTATTGATTGTGCCGTTCCGGCAAGTGAGACGGGCCGAAATGCGGTTTTTCTCGATTCGTTGCAGTCCTTTATTGCGGAGACGGAAAAAGAATTTGAAGGCGTTACGTTCGAAACTTTCGGTGCGGCGGAGATCGGTCTGACCAATTCACGGCAGATACAGCAAGACACCGTGTTTTCCATGACACTGGCCGTGATCGTCATGTTTGTGTTACTGATTTATTCGTTCCGTAGCGGACGTAAGATTCTGCTGGTTTTTATGGCTGTTCTCTTTGGCGGGTTATTCGCATTGGCGATGCTTAACATCATCAGCGGCGACGTGTCGATCATTGCCGTCGGTATCAGTTCCATCATGTTCGGTATCGCAATCAATTATCCGCTGCATTTTATGGAACATTACAACCATGTACCCGATTCACGGCTTGTGATGAAAGACATCATCGAGCCGCTTACGATCGGTAATATTACGACCGTAGGCGCTTTCCTTAGTCTTGTTTTTATCGGCTCCGATGCGATGAAAGACCTGGGGTTGTTTGCATCCCTGCTGCTTATCGGAACGATTCTGTTTGTACTGTTTTTTCTTCCTCATTTCCTCCCGTCGCGTATAAGAAATACTTCGGCGAAAAACGATCCTTCCGTTGAAGATAAATCATTGTTAGGAAGATTTGTCGCCCGTCCTTTTGAGAAAAACCGCCGGCTTGTTCTTGCCGTTATCCTGCTGACCGTCTTTTTCGGTTTTTTCAGCGGTGATTCGCGGTTCGAAACAAACATGCAGAAAATCAATTACATGACTTCTGCGCAGAAAAAATCTTTCGAAAAGATGATGGGCTTGTTGAACAAAAATCAGCATGTTATGTATTTTGTGTCGGAAGGGAAAGATTTGGAAAGCGCTCTTGTTGAGAATGAAAAATATGCTTCCGTATTACAATCGTTGGCGGATGACGGAGAGATTTACAGGATCGGCGGGATCGGCGGCTTTTTTCCGTCGCAGGTCCGTCAGGCCCGTCAAATAGAAATATGGAATAAATTTTGGGCTACTCATCGCGACAGCGTGTTGACCTGTCTTCATGAAGAATCTCGTAAGATAGGCTTTAGCGAAGGAGCTTTCCGTTCTTTTGAAGAGATGGTCAATCGCGAATGGAAGCCTGTTGATTTATCGCATTTCGATCCGGTACGGGAAACGTTAGCGAAGAATTATATCATTGAAAAAGAAGGCAAAGCGATGATCGTTAATTTGCTTTATACGGATGCTTTGCGGGCGGAGGAACTGGAAAAAAGATTGAATGAGTGTGGCTCTTCGGCTATTGCTTTTGATGCCGGTTCCATAACGCGCCGTATGATCTCTTCGTTGTCCGGCAATTTTAATTATGTCCTTTATGTATGCGGATTGATCGTCTTTGCTTTCCTGATTTTTTCGCTCGGACGGATCGAGTTGAGCCTGATTGCTTTTATCCCGTTGGCGCTGAGTTGGATATGGATTCTGGGTATGATGAATCTTTTCGATATCCGGTTTAATATTGTGAATATCATACTGGCTACGTTTATTTTCGGTCAGGGTGACGACTATACGATCTTTATGACCGAAGGGCTCATGTACGAATATACTTACCGGCGGCGCATGCTGGCTTCTTATAAAAAAAGTATTGCTTTATCGGCATTGATTATGTTTGTGGGAATGGGTATGCTGATTTTTGCGAAACATCCCGCCTTACGTTCGCTGGCTGAAGTGACGATCGTAGGGATGTTTTCTGTCGTGATCATGGCATACATTCTGCCGTCACTGTTATTCCGCCTGCTGACAATGAAGAAAGGAAAGAAACGCCTGATGCCCGTGACGCTGAAAAACCTGTCGGGGATGGTTTACGCTTTCCTGTTTTTCCTGGTAATGAGCACGGTCATCACGCTTATCGGGTGGTTTATGTTTACATTCGGACGGACAACGGAAGAAAAAAAACTGAAATATCACAGATTATTATGCAGGATCGCTCATTTTGTGATCTACCGTATACCGCAGGTAAAAACAACGTACCGCAACCTGTCCGGTGAGACCTTTGACAAACCGGGCGTGATCATTTGTAATCACCAGTCGCATATTGATCTGATGTGTATCATGATGCTGACGCCCAAACTGATTATTCTGACCAATGACTGGGTTTGGAAATCGCCGTTTTACGGCAGGATGATAAGATATGCCGAATACTATCCCGTATCCAATGGAATAGAGAATGCGACAGGCCGTTTGCAGGAGGCGATAAACCGCGGTTATTCCATCGTTTTGTTTCCGGAAGGAACGCGTTCCGCCGATTGCTCGATCAGGCGTTTTCACCGGGGGGCATTCTATCTGGCGGAACAACTGAACCTGGATATCATTCCCGTGATGATACACGGTGTCGGCCATATACTTCCCAAAGACGAATTTATGCTGCGCAAAGGCCGGATACATATACAGGTCATGCCGCGTATCACTCCGGATGATAAACGTTTCCGGAAAGACTATTCGCCCCGTTCCGTCGATGTACGCCATTACTATCAGGCCGAATACAAAAAACTTAGCCGGGAAATCGAAACGCCTGATTACTACACCGACCTGGTCATCAAAAATTATATCTACAAAGGCCCTGCCGTAGAGCGTACGGTTCGCCGGAACCTGAAAAAACACAACAATTATGTAAGCGCGATTGCCGCCATGCCCGATAAGGGCGAAATAACCATCCAAAACACCGGTTACGGAGAATATGCCTTGTTGCTGGCCCTGGTAAAGAAAGACTTGCAGATAACCGCTATCGAACCCGATTCCGATATACGCGCTCTTGCAGCGAACTGTGCTTCCGTCCCGGAGAATTTGAAATTTGTGGAATTTATTTAATTTTTAAAGAATCAGGAATTAACGGTTGTCCATTTTGAGGATTGGGTATATTATTATTTTTAATAATTTCTTGAACATCTTTCATTCTATCTTTATCAATAGTATTTCCCCAAAAATAAAAGAAAAGTGTCATTACAGTCAAAATAATGGCTCCAATTAAAGATCCACAAATACCAATTATTAAACTTTTTGTGTTAGACGGGACATTTCTTTTTACAGCATTTTCTATTTTTTCTTCATAGTTACTTAACATATCAGATTCAAAATTTTGAATTTCTTCTAATGTTGTATTTGAAACTATTTCGGAAACCAATATTTCTGCTTGATTTCTATATTTTTGAAGTTGGTCTGTGGTTGTTGATGTTAGGAAAAATACCTCGCATTCAGAATCATTTGGTTCTCTTTTGTATTTTTCTTTAAAGTCATTTATAAACGAAATTTTGTGTTGCTTGTACATACCATAAGCAACAAGCCCAACCAAATCATTTTCTGACTCAACTAACTTACTGTAAATGAAATTATATTTTTTTGTATTTTTTATTTCATCCATTTCTCATTCTTTTCATGGCAAGTTTTGCTGTATCATTTAACTTTTGTCTGGAAACAACAAATTCTTTACTTCCAAAAGAAGTATTTATTTTTGAAACAAAATTTTTGGAATCCATATTAATGTTTGATGTATTTTTACCTAAACATGCATTTGCTCGTCTTACACTTTCTTTTGATATTATTCTTGTCATAGTCTTTTAGATAACAATAAATAGTTCTGATACTGCAAATATATAGATTTATTCTTTGGTTTCAATAATTTATTGTTCTTTTTCAGGGTAACCGCATCAAAATCTTGATAAATTCAATGAGTTGTAGAATTATTAAAAAAAGAAAAGATGGAGTTAGTCGCCGAAACAATATTGAAAAAGATACATTAGTGATTATGAAAAAACATCCCAATTTCTTGAAAAATGGGTACAGGATTTATGTTTGGGAGACAAATTGTGTTAGGAAAAGTCTGAAAACTTGACTAAAAAAATTATTATTTA
>DOZP01000254.1 GCA_003517945.1 Porphyromonadaceae bacterium
GCGGGAGAGACTTCGGCAATGTAGATAGGCGATATGTTGGATGCAATTCCTATACCGAAACCGCCCATAATCCGGTAGAGAACAAACCATGTAAAATCATTGACAACCCCCGTTCCGTAAGCTGAAACGGTGAAGAGGACGGAAGCGATAATCAGCATCTTTTTCCTGCCGTAGCGATCGCTCCATGCGCCGGCCAGTAACGCGCCGGCCAGACATCCGATCAGTGCGCTGCTCATGGCCCAACCGCGTAAAGCGGCCGATCCTTCTATACCGAAAAACGGTTCGTAAAATATTTTAGCGCCTCCGATGACGACCCAGTCGTATCCGAATAGAAGTCCGCCCATGGCCGAAACGAAAGTAATCAGGAACAAATAAGGTTTTTTGTATGTACGCATGTTTTTCAATGTTTTTAGATTGATGATGCAAAAGTAGTTTATCCGTTAGGTTGAAAAAATGTAAGATGTTTCGTAAAACATGTAAAAAACAACTATATTTACGGGTCAATTCAGGTATGGAAATCATGGAAAATACGGTAGCGGAAGGTTTCAGAGGTGAGCGGGCGATAGTAACGCCTTACAATATAAGAAATTACCAGGCGGATAATGAAATAACCAAACAATTGTATATCACCCATATCGGTTATTATCCGGATGCGAGGTTTCATTACCGGGAACGGAGCGAAGGTACGGATGAAAATATCTTTATCTATTGTGAGAAAGGAAAAGGATGGATTGAATATGAAGAAGATAAATACATCCTTAAAGAGAACAGTTTTTTTATCATACCGGAAAAGAAAAAACATATTTACGGCGCCGATGCCGGAGATCCGTGGAGTATCTACTGGTTTCATTTCAAAGGAGATCATGTAAATATGTTTGATTCCATAATCGGTAAGGCCATATCGCTCAGTGTTTCGGATACAAGCCGCCGGCATGACCGGATACAGCTTTTTAATGAGATGTATCAGAACCTGGATATGGGATATAGTCCGGAGAACCTTGAATACATCAGTTTTTGCCTGATGCATTTTCTGGCTTCATTGAAATATGTTTCACAATACCGTGAAATCAGAAAAGTGAAAGAAAACGATATTATACAGGAATCTATATTGTATATGAAAGAAAATCTGGAGAATAAGATTTCCCTGACGGATATATCGTGTGCGGTAGGTTATTCGACATCGCGCCTGAACACTTTGTTCATGCAACGGACATCTTATTCGCCCGTTGAATATTATCATCAGTTGAAGATACAGCGGGCATGTAATTATTTACAGTTTTCAGCGTTGAAGATAAAAGAAATCGCTTTCCGCCTGCAATATTATGATCCGTTTCATTTCTCAAAAGCATTCAGCAAGGAGATGGGGATTACCCCGAAAGAATACAGGAGGCGGTATAAAGATGAGTGTATTCGCGGTTGAAGGGATATGATAATCAGACCGAAGTATTGTTGTATGCTGAATGATTCGCCTTGTCCACTTATCCAACTCATACGGAAGTTCCACATGAACTGATGGGTATAAATAGTCCGGCAAGTTCGGTCAAATGTCAGTAGTATTTTATCGACTACTCCGACATTGATTCCCCATTTTCGCAGAGCGAAATGTGTAAAATATTTAACGCATAATTTTGTGCTATGTGACATATTTGTACTTTATTTTCATACAAATATTTATTCCCGGATTAACTCCATTCAATAACATATATTATCGGCATTGTTGATTTAGAAAATAGAAAAATGATCTAATTTTTAAAGCGCTTATAATTAATTTATTCATTACTATTTTATTGGAATTGTATTTTTTTAACTATTTATTTTTTATTTTCTTTATGGTAATTATTTATTTTACATCCGTATATCCGATTAACGCGTGTATATAAATATATCATAACGTAAACTTATGATTTCATAATATACAAATAGGTATAAGGCATATTTGAATTACGATTAATAACTTATTGGATTATTTAAGTATTGCTTTTTACGATGAGAATTTACGGATACAATTGATTATTAACAAAAAATACAAAAAAAATGTACAGTCATCGTAGTTTTCTTGTTTTAGGTGGTGAAGCAGCCGATATCCTTTCTCTTATTAAAGAAGGATACGAAGCAGAAGATTTTGAATATTCATTCGTTCAACCAATTAATCGAAAGGGGCGCGTCTCCGGCAGAGTGCAGGCCGGGACAATTAGTATAACCCTTTCACGCGTTCCGCCCCTGCCGATAATCGAATGGGGTATTAAGTCTAAAAATTATTTGGATGGCATGGTGGTTACGCTTGATGCTGAAAATGTACCGCTTGAAAAATTGTTTTTCAAACAGGGCGCCTGTATCCATTTTGAAATGAACTACACGCTGACAGGCAAATCTTACGCTGAAACCAAAATTATTATTCAGGCCAACAGTCTTGAAGTTGGCGAAGGCATTGAGTTTTACAATGAATGGACGGATTATTAAAATAAAAAAAACATGCTTAAATTATCACAAACCGAAAAACAATTATCTCCCCAAATGGGAGATTTTCCATTGGCATACCTTGAAGGAAAATTTTTACTGGATGGCAAAACATATGAAATAGAAACGTTTAAGATCGTTTTCAACCAGCCCATTGATTATAAAAATCAACCACAGCATGAAACGTTGGGCGGTCAATTGATGATCACGCTGACACAGGCCGTGGATAATAACATATACACTTGGGCAAAAACATCTACGTTAATGAAGTCCGGACAGGTTCTTTTCCAGACGGATGCAGGAATCACTATAATCAAGATAGACTTTCAAAATGCCTATTGTGTTGCCTTATCGCGTAAAACCAACTCCCAAACAGGCACACTGACCACCCTGGTGATTTCTCCCGAAATAGTCATAATGAACGATGTCGAACATAATAAATTCTGGCCAAGATGAGCGGTGTTCCTGACGAATTTTATGAATATTTGCAACAAAAGGGATATACGAATCTTTGCAGGGGCAACTCCTCCGATGGTAACTATGTGGTTCCTAATGTACAAGTGGATAGTGTACAATTAACAAAAAACGAGATCTATTTTAATATATCTTATCCAATGATTCAGTCACGGTTTGATGTCACTAAGCAACGGCGATTTACGATTCGACACTTACATCCGATTTATTTAATAGCTAAAGATCCAACACTGACAGTTAGAAGTATTTATGAAGCGACCGGAGGGGATAAGGCATTTGAGAGAAGTTATGAATATTATACCCAAGGTACATATGATGCAAATGCCAAAGTCTTTGGCAGGGATTCGGTTTTTAGTAGAAGTAGCCCGGAAAGATACGTGACAGATACGCAGGTTGAGAGTGCGTCCCGATATAATATGTGGGTCAAAGAATCCGGCGTATTTAAAATGAACGATGTTCCTATACCAATCATTAGATTACAGGGCGGCCCTGTTACTCCTCATGGAATGCCTGTTCCGGAAATGGTTCTTTCCTCGTCGTTTACCAATTATTTAATTGGTTGTTTTATCAAAGGAGTGGGATATGAAAATATTGAATTTCCCTTGAATGGCGAAATAAGCTGCATGTTGAAAGATGCAGGAATTGTGAAGGATGCACTGAGTGAATTTTATAAATTGAACAAAGGGAAAAAAAGTGATTTACAAACTTTTTCTGACCAGATAAATGGAACAACCATTATGAATAATGCTCGCTCACTTGTTTTAAATGGTATTGCCCATCCGGAAACATTAATCGGTTCTGCTTTTATTACGGTAAGCCAATATAATGAAAAGGAAATACTTGTGAAAGTATTTGATATAAAGAGTCTAACATCAGGTGATTTCTCGAAACATGTACCGCTTAATAATTATCCGGTGTCATTAGTACGTGATACCACTAAGAACGATAACAGATATACTAATACCAGTCAAACCTACTCATTTACTCTGCCGATTGATTTTGACCGGTTAGAAAAGGATAACTAAGTGCATTTCTGTTAGAAATTAATTTATCGGGTAATTATCATACATGAAAAAAGAAAATCTATCCAAATATATAAAAATAACAGTAGTATTACT
>DOZP01000014.1:0-1504 GCA_003517945.1 Porphyromonadaceae bacterium
TCAAGTTCTTCCGTTGTAACTAACGGATATGGGGGATTGACTACAATTGTCTTATTATAAGTATGTTGTATTATTCTGGAGGATTCATATTTATTGGATTCCTCTTCAATAATTCTGAAATTTTTCGCCTGCTTTTGTTTGTCTTTCAGGCATTCTTCATACGAAAACAAAACGATGTCTTCCGGTGAATGTGTAATTTTTTCCGTGATATATGCCGTCTGGGGTAAATTTCTGATCTTTTCGAAAGGAATTCCTTTTTGTAGAAATCTCACAAGTTCTGTAATCGGTTTTTCGCCCATACCGTATATCAGAAGGTCAGCAGGGCTGTCTGAGAGGATACCCGGACGCAATTCATCCTGCCAGTAGTCATAATGTGCCAGACGCCGTAAGGAGGCTTCTATACCACCTAAAACAACAGGAATATCAGGATAGAGCGTTTTCAGTATTTTCGCATAGACAATGCTTGGGTAATCAGGCCGCATGCCGGGTCGTTTATCGGGTGTGTAGGCATCGTCACTGCGAAGGCGTTTGTTGGCGGTATAATGGTTAATCATCGAATCCATCGCACCTGGCGAAATGGCGAAAAACAACCGTGGTACGCCCAGTTTTGTGAAATCACGATAATCGCCCCGCCAGTCAGGCTGAGGTACAATGGCAACCCTGAGTCCCTGCGCTTCAAGTACCCTGCCTATGACGGCGGCGCCAAAAGACGGATGGTCAACATAGGCGTCACCACTGAACAGGATTACGTCCAAATAATCCCAACCCCGTAATTCAACTTCTTTTTTGGTGGTGGGAAGCCATGCGTCCGGTTTATAAGTTTTTATCTGAGTTTTCCTCTCCATACGAAACATTTGGGAAAACTGGATATAATCGCTTTTGGAAATAGTCCGAAAACGGCGGATCCGGAACCGGACATGGATGCGTATTCAGCTCCCAATGCATATAACTTATCTTTTATTTCCCCGATGACAGGAAATTTTTCAAATACGCTTTGCTCAAAATCATTGATTAGTACGTTTTTCCATTCCGGTATGGGTATGGAGGGTAATTCTTCAAGGGTAAAGACCGGTTTTTGCGGTTTTACCATTGCGTATGCTTCTTTGGTAGAAACGGTGACAGGGGGGATTACTATGTATAATATATAGTCTTTCAGGGAGATATTGACCGGTTTAAATACATTACCGGTACCTGTGGCTATGACCGGCGTATTCCGGATAAAAAAGGGACAATCCGCACCGATGGATGCCGCCATTTTTTCCAGTCTGTTATCCGGTATCTGTAGATTACACAAATCATTGATCAGTTTGAGTGTAAATGCAGCATCCGAGCTTCCTCCCCCTAATCCGGCTTCCGACGGAATTGCTTTTTTCAGGTATATTTCCAGCGGTGGAACCGTATGTTTTTGTGATATCAGGCTATACGCTTTCATCACCAGATTTTCTTCGGCCGGGGTATCGAGTTTCAATCCTGTTTGTTTGAATGATGTCTCCTGAGCGACGAC
>DOZP01000014.1:1548-3606 GCA_003517945.1 Porphyromonadaceae bacterium
ACATAAAGTCCTAAATTTATTTTTGCATTTGGAAAACAAATCATAAAAGTAGTGATTAATGGTCAATTATTTTTGCCGGGCTTCGGGCTTTTTGAATGCTCTTTTTCCTTTTTGTTGTTTATTATTTTCTTTTCCTCCTTTTCCTCCTTTTCCCTTTTTCCCGAAGCGTTTTTTACTCTGTTTGTATTTTTCCGGTTCATAGGGAGGAGTTTCTCCCAATGACGGGTCAATCGGGATCTTATAGATTTCTTTGCCGAGAAATGTTTCTATGGCTTTGAAATTACTTTGTTCTTTTTCGGAAACTAAAGTGATGGCTAATCCGCTTCCGTCTGTTCCACGTGCCGTACGTCCTATCCGGTGTACATAATCTTCAGGGTCTTTCGGAATATCGTAGTTGATAACGATACTGATGTCGTTTATATCAATGCCGCGGGAGACGACGTCAGTTGCGACCAACACGTCAATATGCCCGTTCCGGAAGTCTTTCATCACCTGTTCCCGGTTATTTTGTTCCAAGTCGGAGTGCATATCCGCTACGTTAATATTTTTTCGTTTCAACGCGGAAGCCAGTTCTTTGACTTTTTGTTTGGAAGATGAAAATATAATGACGCGCTTAGGGTTGCTTTCCTTGAAATGTTTTTCCAGAATACGCATCTTCTGAGCTTCATAACAGATGTAGGCTGTTTGCATGATACTTTCCGGCGGCTTTGAGATGGCGATTTCTACTTCCTGCGGATTTTTCATGATGCTTGACGCCAACGTTCGTATTTTAGCGGGCATGGTAGCTGAAAACATGATGATCTGGCACTTTCGGGACAGCTTTTTGTATATCTGGAGGATATCATCATAAAAGCCCATGTCGAGCATGCGGTCGGCTTCGTCAAGGATGAAAAAAGATACCTGGGATAAATCTACGCTACCCATATTCATGTGCGCGATGAGACGCCCGGGTGTGGCAATCACAATGTCGGCTCCCATCAGCATTCCTCTTTCCTGTTGTGCGTATGCAATCCCGTCGGTACCTCCGTATACGGCTACGGCGGATACAGGCAGGTAATAAGAGAAACCTTCCACTTGCTGGTCTATCTGTTGGGCCAGTTCACGCGTAGGAGCCATTATCACAGCATTGATCGCATTTTCGGGATAGATACCCTTACTTAATTCATTAATGACCGGCAGTACATATGCTGCGGTTTTTCCGGTCCCGGTCTGGGCACATGCAATGATATCTTTGCCTTCCAGTATGGGGGGGATTGACATTTCCTGTACAGGCGTCATTTCTTGAAAATTCATGGCGTAGAGGCCATCTAATACGGAATCCTCAAGATTTAGTTCGTCAAATCTCATTCTTTTTCTGTTAAAAACACGGTAAAAATAACGATTATTTCGTTATGAACCAAAATTTATACCTAAATAATATGATTTCAACGATTATTTGCCCGGCATATTACTGTAATACCGCTTATATATTTCGTCATAGATCCCGTTATCCCGTATGATCCTGAACCAATGGTTCAGACTGTCCAGCAGAACCGGGGAGTTTTTGCGTATGGCCCATGACTGGAGTTGTGTAAAGCTGACATCCGTATCTACATCAATTTCCGGCAGGATTTTTTTGGAAACGGCTGCTATCTGGAGATCGCATACGGCATAATCAATATCTCCTTTGGCCACCATGATGATGAGTTGTTCGGAAGAATAACGATCTTCCTGAACGATGTGAATTGTATCGCCTATTTCATGTTGCAGGTTGATGATGCGTAAGAGGGCCGGTGAGTCCCTGGGGATATACAATGTCTTTCCCGCCAGTTCCAGTTGGTTGCGTATGGGGGGGATAGCATGATTGGCTTCTGCCGTGCGTTGCACCAAAACCTGTTTGTTAAAAACAACCGGATCAGTGAACAGGTAATCGTTTTTTATTTCCGATGTGACGGGTATGTTACGCGCAATAATATCATATTGGTTGTTTACCAGTCCCCTGAAACTTTCGGAAAAAGACATAACAAGGAATGTCTGAATTTCCAGGCCGGACAATTCCGATATCGCCTGACTCAATTC
>DOZP01000014.1:3618-5564 GCA_003517945.1 Porphyromonadaceae bacterium
TCAGTAACAATGCGCAAAATACCTTCCGAATGTATCTCCTGATAGTCACGTTGTGGTACCGGCCGGTTGATTTTATACAATATCACCATGGCAATAATGACGGCCGGCAAGAGAAGTATATACAGAAAGATGCGTTTTTTGTATTTCATCGTTTGTATTCCGCGTTTTTTTTAATTGTTAAAAAATACGGAAATTCCGAGTTTGATCAGCATCGGGTTCAGGGGGTAATGTGGCAGGGAAAAATATTCTGTCGGTCTGATGAAGAGTGAGCTCATATTGTATCCCGAAATGAAGAAACGGGCCTGTTTCAACTGAAAATTGGCGTATGCATTGATAATCGGGTAATTACCGATTCTGACTCTTTTTTCATCCGGCAGCAACTGAAATTGTTGTGTGGCCGGTTCGTAGTAGGGAGCATAGTAAGCCGTGTGATAATGCGCATCAGCGCCGATCTGGAGATGCAACACTTTTACCAGTGTAAAATCCAGGTAGATATTTGTGTACGCGGCTATCTGAGGCAGGGGCAATATGCTTTTTTCACTGCTTAGCTGGTAGGCGACTTCATTTTCCCAACCGAAAGCCTTGTATCTGAAATCCTGTTTTATCCGTGCGGTTATGACCTGAAGGTTACCTCCATGCTGCTCCGGAACGCCGTTTTTTCCGAAATAGATAAAGTTTTGGATACTTTCTACATTTGCCGAAAGTCTTGTACGGGTTTGTTCAACATCGACTTCACCTCCAACAAACACCCGTTGGGTGTTTTGCAGGCCGGAATCCCACGTGAAATAGCGGGAGTGATGATGGCGCATATAAAAAGCCGGAGTCAGGTTTTTAATATATCCGTTCGCTTTGATGGAGGCATCTTTGCCTAACAGGCGGAATTGGGATTTGATTTCCCCTTCGGCGCGAAATTCCCCTATGTCACTCCCGACCAGGCAAAATTCACCTCTCGCTTTGTAGGTGAACAGTTTGCCTTGTTGTTTTGACAGTTCGGCTCCGAGGTAGGTGGAAAATTCATCATACGTAGTGGTACTGCGTAGCGAATCATCAACAGACGGAAGCGTAAATCTCCGTTTTTCAAAGTTAATAAAGGCCGTCAGTCCGAATTTGACCCAATCCTGGAATCCTTCACGTAAGGATAAGGCTACGGTATTGTTTAAATACCATGATTGGGTATAATCGTTCAGGAGCGAATCCTTCGGGCCATATACATTTTCATAACAAGTGTCTATTCCATTCATCTCCGAGATAAAACGGCGGCTGTTCCTTTCATATTCCAATGTGTGAATAATGCTTGAAACGGGAACGAATACAGCATCAATCTCGTCTTCCCCTTGTTGTTCCGCCGTACCGGCAAAAATATCCGGGGAGGGCGTCGCCGCGGCATTTTCGGCAAGCATCTCGTTCATGGTATGTTCCTCAAGGGCTTCCTTTTCTGATTTTTGTTCTTCCAACTGTTTTCTTATGGCCCGTTTTTTTTCGGCTTCTTCTTTTTCTTTGGTGGTCATTTCGCGATAAAAGCCTAAATTATACCGGTGCGTAAGGAAGAACTGCATTCCTTTGATGCGGTTCCATGTTCTTGTATACCGCGTCGGTATCGTTTGCCAGTTGACGGGGGTTCTTTCTTCGTATTTATAGGTATGAGTGATGATACTGTCATCACTGATTCCGCCGTTTTCGGTATTTACATAGTTATAATTGCGCAGGTAGGTATGCATCTCATACCGGTCGGATAAATAATTACCAAACAAACGGTAGGATAGTAACTTGTTGCTGTTGGAGGTATATTGACCGCGTACATAGGTGTAATCGAAGTCCGTCCCGATATTTATATTTTTCCCGAAATTGGAAGTCAGCACACCGGAAAACATTTCTTCCCGGCCTTGCTGGCCGCCGCCTCTTGTATATGTTATCCTTGTATAGGGGTCTTTGACATCGTAGAAAAG
>DOZP01000014.1:5785-7444 GCA_003517945.1 Porphyromonadaceae bacterium
TCGGGGCGAAGGAGGCTGTCCGACAGGTTTTCCGGCGCTGTGCTTAATTTGGGCGTGAGCCCTCTTTTTCCGGATTGGCCCGAAAGCGCAGCGGAAAAGAACATAAAAAGGAATAAATAGACTAATCCCTGTTTCATAAGCGCCGTTTTCTTCAATTTGTGCTTAACGATACATTATACTTTCCGGATGATGTCCATGCCTTTCCGGATCGCTTCTTCGTTTGCCGGAAGTAAATTATAATGTCGTTCGGGGAGTGTTTTTTTCAGTCCCTTCATGACATTTTCGAGCGTGACCATGGGTACAACTTTCAGCAGTCCGCCCAAAACAATCATGTTGAATGTCTTCGACATGTTTGATTCGGTAGCGGTATCCATCGCATTGATACGGTATATATCAATGTCTTTGCGTTCTATCGGTTTATGTATTCCGTAGTCATCATAGATGAGTATGCCGCCTTTTTTTACTTTCGATTCGAATTTATCCATGGATGGCTGGTTCAGAATGATAGCGATATCATATTCATTGAGAATGGGAGAACTGATACGGTCATCGCTTAGTATGACCGTAACATTGGCGGTTCCTCCGCGTTGCTCGGGTCCGTAAGATGGCATCCAGCTTACTTCCTTTCCTTCCATTAAGCCCGAATATGCCAGAATTTTACCCATGGAAAGAACTCCCTGCCCGCCAAATCCGGCTATGATAATTTCATGTGTCATTTTCTTTTAATTATTTATTTTTCAAATCTCCCAAAGGATAATAGGGAAACATATTTTCTTTCATCCACTGATTTGCTTTTTCCGGGGATTGCTTCCACCCGGAAGCACATGTTGATACAAATTCTACCACAGATGTACCTTTGCCGGCCATTGAGTTCTCAAACGCCAGGCGAAGCATTTTCTTGGATTTTTTTACGGCTGCTACGGTTTCTACGCTTTGACGGGTAACCAGACAGGTTCCTTCAAGCTGCGCCAGCAAATCCGAAATTTTCAACGGATATCCGTTCAGTTGTTCATCTCTGCCGTATGGACAGGTTGAGGTGGGCATACCCATGAGTGTCGTAGGCGCCATCTGGCCTCCGGTCATACCGTATATAGCGTTATTAATAAAAATAATAACGATATTTTCGCCACGATTGGCAGCATGAATCGTCTCCGCGGTTCCGATGGCGGCCAGGTCGCCATCTCCCTGATAGGTAAAGACCATTTTTCCGGGATTCAGCCTCTTGACGGCTGTTGCAACAGCCGGCGCCCGTCCGTGCGCTGCTTCCAGCCAGTCTATTTCGATGTAATTGTATGCAAAAACAGCACAGCCGACCGGTGAAACACCGATCGTGTTTTCTTCCATTCCCATGTCTTCCACAATTTCAGCAATCAGTTTATGTATGACACTGTGGCTGCACCCCGGGCAATAGTGCATCGGTATATCGTTCAGTAGCCTGGGCTTTTTATAAACTAAGTTTTCGGGTTGTATTATTTCTTCTGACAATTCCATATCTTTAGCATGCTTTTATGTTCAAAAAAATCTCATTATATATTGTGCTACCCTTAACAATACGGCTATACCTCCAAGGATGAGGTAGGTTGGGTTTTCTTTAATGGCGAAAAAACAAACAATAGCTCCTATGGCCAGTACCATAAAAAGCAGTGTTAACAATTCGTC
>DOZP01000014.1:7537-11053 GCA_003517945.1 Porphyromonadaceae bacterium
TGTCCGGCATTAAGCTCTACGGAAAGCATCCCTTTTACCTTTTCCGCATAACCCCGAATGGCTTTTGCGGGGAAAGGCCATAAGGTGATCGGCCGGAATAATCCGAGTTTCAGGCCTTCTTTGCGTGCGATTTCTATCGCTTTCTGGCAGATACGCGCTGAAGAACCGAATGCAACTAACAGATAATCGGCGTCATCACACATATATTCTTCAAAACGCACCTCATTTTCTTCTATCCGGTGATATTTTTCCTGGAAACGAAGATTTTTCTTTTCCATGATACCGGGATCAAGTTCGAGGGACGTAATCACGTTACGTTCCCTGTCCGGCGTTTTTCCGGTTGCCGCCCAGGGTGATTCTTCCAGTATTTCGGCATCCGTTTTCCGTTTTCTGAAAGGAGGAAGTATCACTTTCTCCATCAATTGGCCGATCATTCCGTCCGCAAGAATCATGGCCGGATTCCGGTATTTGAATGCGAGGTCAAAGCCTAATGAGACAAAATCAGCCATTTCCTGTACGGAAGAAGGGGCCAGTGTAATCAGCCGGTAATCCCCGTGTCCTCCTCCTTTGACCGTTTGAAAATAATCGGCCTGACTTGGTTGTATGGTGCCTAAACCCGGGCCTCCGCGCATTACATTTACAATGAGGCAGGGAAGGTCCGCTCCTGCAATATAGGATATGCCTTCCAGTTTCAGGCTTATACCCGGGCTGGACGAAGACGTCATCACCCGTTTTCCCGTACCGGCTCCTCCGTAAACCATATTTATGGCTGCAATTTCGCTTTCGGCCTGAAGCACGACCATTCCGGTTGTTTCCCAGGGCTTTTCCGCTTCCAATGTTTCCAGTATTTCCGATTGAGGCGTAATGGGATAGCCGAAATAGCCGTCCGCACCATAGCGAATAGCCGCGTGGGCAATCGCTTCATTGCCTTTCATTAATCTTATTTCTTCCATTTTTAACTATTGATTTTCTTTTTGTAAACAGTGAGACAGCCGTCCGGGCATACCCAGCCACAACTTGCGCATCCGATGCAGGCATCCGGATTTTGCATATACACGTAGTGGTACCCTTTATTATTTACTTCACGGGGATGCAATTCGAGTACATCAGTCGGGCAGGCTACTACGCATAAATTACAACCTTTACAGCGCTCCGTATCAACAACGACTGCTCCTTTTATTTTTGCCATAACCTCTAAATTTTCTGTAGTTTATTTATAAAGGTTACAAAAGTACGAAAAAAAGAGGAATGTGGGATGAAAACAGGTGATTTTTTCATCCTACATTCACCGTTTTTATAAATATGAAGTATTTCTGTGCTATGTTAACAGTTGCCGTTTTGTCCGGGTATTTGTTCAGAAAATATATCCGATTCCTAAACCGATCACTTCTTTGAACTGGATACGCGGACCTTTCTTATTGCCGTCTTTGTCTACATATTTTATGTTGTCGTCATATAATAAATATGTATTGGCTTTGAACGTGAAAAACTTATTCAGTTTCCAATCAAGCGACATCGTCCAGTCCACATCGATATTTCCGAATGTGTCATAAGCGCTGGTCAGGGATATGACTGTTCCAAACAGGATGTTATCATTGAATTTTTTCGAATAAGTACCTTTGACGAGGGCGCCGAGTTCAGCAAACAGTTTTTTGCCGGGTTTTACGCCGTAAGCGCCTTCATCGGAAAGCCTGTCGTCCGTTACGAATGTCATTTTTTCCGATAGGGGAGATAGTAATATTTTGAGGTCTTCCCTGGGGTGTATGTAGTTCATACCGATGGATCCGGTAAGATATCCCGGCGCCATGAACCGGGATATATATTTATCTTTATCGGCATTTTCAACGGGATAAGAACTATATCCTTTATAAAACTGAGATTTAAAGCTTATTTCCGCAGCATAATACCATACTTTTGTAGCCTGATAGCCAAAATTCGTGGCCACATTTATATGGTCATCATTTTTTATCTGGTCGCTGCCCTGATAACTTAATCCGTAGCCCAGATCAATACTGTTGTTCCAGGATATCTTATTTTTCATGTAGTCGGCCTTATAAGCGAAAGCGCCGAGTACGGAGACCGAGTTTTCACCTCCTGCGGACCAGTTTGTGAATGATGTTTGTCCGAATGTCAGGGAGGTGGAGCCTTGTTTTTTCCAATAAGTCGTATCTTTTTTTTCTTCCTGAGCCGATAAACTCAGGCATACGGCGAGAGATAAAAAAATTACTGTTTTCTTCATAATACATACAAATTTATATTTAACATCCGAGAAATAACATACAAATCTAATAATTATTTGCTAATTATTAGATATTCGATCGTAAAATATATGTTTTGATTTTATTTTTTACGGATGCTTAATTAAATAGTCTGTATGCGCTTATTTTTTGCCGGATAGTTTTTCGAGAAAATAGACGATTGCAAAACCTAAGATGGCCAGCACGATTGCCTGCCAGAGGTATTGGTCGGGCAATATGTTTGCTTCGACAAGCGGTTTTTCGGCGCCATGGCTGTCGATATATGTTTCTATTACTCTTTTCCAAGGCCATACCTTATTGAGTGAACCAAGCATGAAGCCGGATAGTACCGCTATCGTAATGTCGTGAAACCGGTGTAGAGCAAAAGACAATATGCGGGCGAATGAGGTGATTCCGACAATTATTCCGGCGACGAAAGTGAGTAAAACAGAGATGTTAAGCGATTTTAGCGCTTCCATAATGAAAAAGTATTTTCCCAGAAGTACTAAAATAAAGCTTCCCGAAATCCCCGGCAGGATCATGGCGCATATGGCTATTGCCCCACAGATAAAAATGAACCAATATCCGTCGGGTGTTTTTGCGGGAGTTGCCATTGTGATGAAATAGGCTACGATGGCTCCGGCAATAAAACTAATAACTGTTTTCCAATTCCATTGCTTTACATCCTGTACGACAATCCATGTAGAGGCCAGGACCAGTCCGAAGAAAAAAGCCCAGACCAAAACCGGATATTCGGTCAGGAGGTAGGTTATCATTCTGGCTAAGGAAAAAACGCTGATTCCTATCCCTAAAACAAGTGATAAAAGAAAGTTTCCATTGATCGCTTTCCAGCATTCTTTCCATTTGAATGAGAAGAACAGTTTTAATGATGCAATATTTATACTTTTAATGGAATTGATCAGTTCTTCGTATATTCCGACAATAAAGGCGATCGTTCCTCCGGAAACGCCGGGTACGACATCCGCCGCTCCCATGCCGATTCCTTTTAGAAGTATTAATCCGTACTCTTTGATTGTTCTGTTCATATTAGTTATTGTGTAAATTACTTTCAAGATATTTTCTGGCCAGATCGCCCGCCTTTAGCGGGATGTTCTCTTTTCCGGTATATTCCAGTGATAATTGATTCTTCTTTATGTTCAAAGTAGACAGATATTTAAGAATACTGGTAGGAAAACGTTTCAGGGTTTCACTTAAAATATCTATCGCTTCTTTGCGACGTTCGGTTTCTATGCAACAATAGATGAAGTTTCCGAAAACG
>DOZP01000277.1:0-2780 GCA_003517945.1 Porphyromonadaceae bacterium
TGTTCAAAGTGCTGAAAATATCAAACCTGAATAAACTGGGGGATCATATTGTAGTGCAGGGGGGTACATTCCGCAATGATGCCGTATACCGCGCCCTGGAATTGTTGTCGGGCAAATCGGTCGGTTCCACCGATTATCCGGAATTAATGGGCGCCCTCGGCGCAGCGTTATATGCCCGGAAAATGTGGATTCAGGGACATCACCGGACGGCATTCACCGGAAAAGAGGCGTTGCCGGACGTCGACGGAATACATACGAAAGAGCTCCAATGTAAGGGATGTACCAATACATGTACCGTCCTCCGGATGAAGTTTGAAAACGGAAATGTTTGCTACGCGGGGAATAAATGCGAAAAGATATTTTATAATAACCGTACGGCTTCCGAAAAAGGATATAATGCGTTTGAATTTAAAAATGCGACTTTATTTAACAGGAACGGGAAAAAAACAGATGCGGCAGACCTTTCCGGAGAAAAATTACCGCCCAACCCGGCGAAACCGGTTCTGAAAATCGGAATACCCCGCGTATTAAATATGTATGAAGATTATCCGTTCTGGCATACATTACTTACGGAATGCGGCTTTGAGACCGTATTATCGCCTGAATCAACTTTCCCGCTATATCAGAAAGGAGTAGGAAGTGTGATGTCGGATAATATATGTTTTCCGGCTAAACTGGTACACGGGCATATTGTATCATTGACAGAACAGCGGGTAGACCGGATTTTTTATCCGATTATTCCCAAAGAAGAAAAAGATTTCGATAATTCGTGCAACTCCTACAATTGTCCCGTTGTAAGCGGGTATCCGGATGTTATTCGCAGCGCTATGGATCCCGGAGTACAATATGGCATTCCGTTTGACAAACCTGTGATTACATTCAACGATCCGAAAGCGCTTGAGAGAGGTTGCCTTACGTATCTGTCTTCCTTAGGCGTTCCCATAGCGGCGTTTAAAAAGGCTTTCAAAAAGGCGCTGGATGAACATCATCTTTACAAGCAAAGGATTTATGATCACCAGAAACAACTGCTTGATGAGGCCATAAAGAATAAAAAGCCGGTTTTTATCGTAGCAGGCAGACCTTACCATACGGATCCACTCATTCACCAGAAAACAGGGCAGATATTATCCGATCTCGGTGTGTCGGTATTAACCGAAGATGTATTCGGTATAAGGCAAAGCGAAGGCTTCGGCAACCTGAATATCGTATCACAATGGTCTTATCCCAACAGGGTGATACAGGCAGCGATGGAAGTGGCCAAACTGCCGCAAAACGTGCAGTTGATACAGCTAAATTCATTCGGATGCGGACCTGATTCTTTCTTTATGGACGAAACGACAAGTATTTTAAAACAAGCCGGAAAGAATCATACGATCCTGCGAATTGATGAAATTGCCAGTCCGGGTTCCGTACGCCTGCGTCTCCGCTCGCTGATCGAATCGCTGAAAACAAGCAGACCGGTTAACAAGACGGAAAAACGTCCGTTTGAAGGGTATGCGGGTAAATATACGGAAGGGGACCGTCGCAAAACCATTCTGATTCCGTGGTTTACGGACTTTATTTCACCATTCTTTCCGGCTATCGGAAAGCTTTTGGGATATACGGTGGAAAATCTTCCCGGATCGTCTAAACGATCTGCAGAAGCGGGGCTTAAATATGGCCACAACGAAGTGTGTTACCCCTCGACCCTCATACTGGGCGATATTATTACAGCGTTGCAATCCGGTAAATACAATCCGGACGATGTGGTAGTGGCAATTACCCAGACAGGGGGACAATGCCGTGCAACCAACTACCTTTCACAGATCAAATCCGGCCTTGAAAATGCCGGCTTCTCCCATATGCCGGTAGTGGTTATTTCAACAGGAGAGGTCTATCAGAACGAACAGGAAGCATTCAAATTACCCGTCCTGAAACATATCAATATCATTGTATACGGCGTTTTATATGCTGATGCCTTGCAACAAATGTACAGTTCAACCATTATACGGGAAAAGAAAAAGGGCGAAACGCAACAACTGTTTGATTTCTATATAGAGCAGGGGGTGAAAGCCGTACTAAAGAATGATTATAAATTGTTACTGAAATGGCTCGAACAGGCTGTCGCAGACTTCAACCGGGTATCTGTTCATAAACGTGAATACACGAAGGTCGGCCTTGTAGGAGAAATTTTCGTGAAATATAATAACTACGGGCAAGCCCACACAACAGCATGGTTGCGCGAAAGAGGGGTAGAGGTGGTAATGCCGCCGATTATTGATTTCTTTATGCAGTATTTTGTCAATTCGAAGGTAAACGATAAAAATGGAATATCCGGAAAAAGTCGCTTAGAAAAATTATTGCTCCCCGTATACTGGAAATATATGAATAAACGTCTGAGCAAAGTGGAATCCGTCATGAAACAATACCGTTTCCACATGCCGGTCGAATCTATCTATGCAAAAGCGGAATACGCGGCCGAAATACTGGATCTCTCTAATCAGTTCGGCGAAGGATGGATGATTGCCGCCGAAGTGGCCTGTTATTCGCATAACGGGATCAATAAGGTGGTATGCCTTCAACCCTTCGGTTGTATCGCCAACCACATTGTAGCCAAGGGTATTGAGAAACGTCTGAAAAAGATATACCCGGATGTAAGTATGCTTTACCTGGATATAGACGGCGGTATGGCGGAAGTTAATTTACAAAACAGGCTTCATTTCCTGATTAATTAGGGAAATGAAGCCTGTAAATCAAATCAAATATCAATAGCCCGGATTTTGATCGTTTTCAAGCAATGC
>DOZP01000277.1:2879-7058 GCA_003517945.1 Porphyromonadaceae bacterium
GTCAAACGGACGGAAACCTTCTGCCGCGAGTTCTATGCGCCTCTCGGTTTTTATAAATTCTAACGCTTCGGTTTTTGAAAGAGAGGCCGGTACATCCGGCATACCGCATCGATCACGTAATTGATTCAATGCAGCTTGCACCTGGCTATCGTAGCCCGTTGTCTGAGTCCGGGCTTCGGCATATATTAAGAGTATTTCGGCATATCGTATACAGGGGTAATCTCCCGTAGCTTGCCCATAGTTGGCAGGGTCGTTTTCCAATACCAACATCTTGCGGAAATTAAAGCCGGTTTTGGATTCGTTATTACCTCCCTTTATCCATTCATACGCAAAATCATTGCCGTAATTTGACTCATACCAACCTTTAAAGGGCATCAGAATAGAAACATACATACGACTATCGCGATTACGGAATTCTTCAATGTACTTATAGTTAGCGATATCGCCGCTTGCCACTTTTTCTTCCACGAAAGCTAAAAATTTCGGGCGTCCCGCAGGCGGAGTGTACGCGTCCAGTTCCGTTTTTATTTGTCTGTACGCATCTGATCTTGCTTCTTTTGTCGGCAATGCCGGTTTTGATTTACCGTCGGCCACCCAATAAGCGTCCACCAGATTTTGTGTCGGTGTGACCGATGACCATCCGCCTAACTGATTGGGACGCATAGAGGTATATCGAACCATATCCTGATAATCCCAGCTACTTACCGGAGCATTTTGGCGTGTCATGATGTATTCGGGATTATCAACCGTACCGTTTTCATTAAACCATAATGCTTCAAAACTAAACATCCCCTTCACAAATTTATCTTTATCAATGCCGTATTTATCAAAGTCCACGTACAGGTTCATTTCGTCCGCTTCTTTTTGCTGCGCTGCGGAAAGAGTTGATATACGGAAAAGAGAATATCCGCCGTTGTCCATCACTTCTTTGGCAGTAGACTCTGCCAACGCATAATCGCCAAAATATAATGCAGCCCGCGCTTTCAGCGACAATGCGGCATACTTAGTGATGCGTCCCTTTTCGTTCGGATATCCGCCCGAATAGCTTTCCGGCAAATCCTTAGCAGCCTCCGTCAGTTCTGAAAGGACGAATTCCCGGACTTTGCTAACCTCATCACGGGGAACATTGTCCGCGTTATAAGCTAAAACTTCCGTTACAATAGGCACCTTTCCGAAAAGAAGCGTTTTATCTAAATACTCCCAAGCGCGTAGAGCCCTGGCTTCCGCTTTAAAACGCGTTTTCAACTCTTCACTCATCGAACAGTTTTCGATTTCCTTCAGAAAAATATTTGTTCGACGGATTCCTTCAAAATTCCAGCCGGCATCATATAACGGACTAAATCCGTCCTGAATGAAAACCGATCCGTTCGATTCCCAGGAATATTGACAATATACATCATCCGAATAACTATCGGTATGAGCGCCCGTTTCAGGTACAATCTTCTGGTAAATGGTATTCAGATTATACCATGCATCTCTTTCCGACTGCCAGTATGTTTCGGCAGCAATATCCGACGGCGGAACCACATTCAGGTCACAGCTTGTTACGGCAACTCCCAATGCAACACCCAATAATGGGATTTTAAATATATTAATTGATTTCATACGATTATTTATTTTTACGTTTACAAATAAAGTATAATTAAAAGGTCAGATTTACGCCAAATACAAACGAAGAAACACTCCTTGTATTGGTGCCGCGTCCGGTAGCGCTTTCGGGATCAAAGTCTTCCATTCGCTTATCGGCACGGATCGTAAACGGATTTTCGGCCGTAACATAAACCGTCAATGCTTCAACTCCGATAGGCCTTACTACTTTCTTAGGTATGGCGTATCCTAAATTAATTGTTTTAATACGGAAATAATCCGCGTCGAACAACCAGAAGTCAGAAAATTTCTGATTAAACGTTGAGTGAGCGCTTGTACGGGAGTAAATACGAGTATAGGCCGCACCCGGATCCGGGTTCTCTGTTGTCCAGCGCTTCAAATGATATTCCCTCGGATTGGCATAGTCGGCGAAAGCCCATGCCTGTTCCTGCCAGAAACGCACTTTCGTTCCGTCCACTCCTTGTCCGAAAACACCCAACTCAAATCCTTTATATTGCAGATTAAGGTTTATACCGTAAGTAAAATCCGGCACGTCACAACCGATATAATCCCTGTCGGCGCTTGTCAACTTACCATCACCATCCTTATCCACATATTTGATGTCTCCGGCATTAGGGACCAGACCATCCGTAATATAATCTCCGTTATCAATATCTGCCTGTGTAAGCAAACCGTTTGTTTTGAATCCATAAAAAGTTCCGATCGCATATCCGACTTCTTGAATAAAGACTTCATCGACAATCATCGGCCCGGAATCAGCCAGATCTTCCACTTTGTTTTTATTGTAGGAGATATTTCCTCCGATTGAATAGGAAAAATCACCGAACCTTTTATAATGGGTTAATCCGATTTCCACCCCTTTATTACTCAAAGAGCCTATATTTTGAGATGGCTTATTACTACTGTTAATACCGGTCTCCAACGGCACATTATAGCCCAGCAGGATATCATTTGTTTTCTTGTTATAATAATCGCCCGTAAAACTGATCAATCCGTTCAGAACGGAAATATCCAAACCGATATCCGTTATGGTCACTTTTTCCCAACCTAACGTAGCGTTAGCCGGTTTCGATTCTATGATACCACTTACGATTGTATTTTCAAAGTTATAATTATCACCTTGTTTATAGGAAGAAAAATAATCATAATCGCCCACATTGTTAATGTTACCAAGCATACCCCATGATGCGCGTACTTTTAAATTGTTCAACCAGTTAAGGTCTTGCATAAAATCCTCTTCATTGATTCGCCAGCCGGCTGAAAATGAAGGAAAAGTAGCCCAACGATGATCTTCATGAAAACGAGAAGAACCGTCAACACGAACATTCGCCTCCAACAAATAACGATCTCTGAATGAATAATTCACACGCCCGAAATAAGACATCATCTTGTTTTCATTGCTTCCGCCTTCCGCTTCGGAGTCGCTCGGCGAACTCGAACCGCCATTCATGTCTGTCATATTGTTTGTCGGAAATCCTTTTCTGGATGATTTTTGTTTTTGATAACGATAATGTTCATAAGAAGTTCCGGCCAACACCCCAAAACTATGTTCTGTATTGCTCCAGTTATAATTGGCCAGTCCATTATAGATTAAACGATCGTTCTCGTACCATTCATATTCCATTTTAGATTCTGCCATTTCCGACCCGTTCAACTCCAGCCCGGTTACAAAATCTTTTATCTTACCCATACTGGCAGTGTATTTCTTATTTTTATAATCGTACGATTTGTAGATCATTTCTCCGGTCAGCACCAATCCCTTTACCGGTTTAACATCAAACGCCAGATTAAGCAATGTATTCTGAGTCTTCCTGTTCCACCAGCCTCCTTCTTCAAGTTTACGCAGAGGATTACGCGTCAGGTTTACCGCTGCCGCCGGTTTTCCGCCATCATAACTTCCCCATTCACCGTTAGACTGCTTTGCAACGAATGTAGAAGAGGTAGTCAGAAGATCAACATAAGAAACATCTGCTTTCTCGTTCTTTTTCTTGTCTTGAATATAATTTATATTTCCCCTGAACGTCAACCATGGCTTAATGTCCGATGATAAATTTGTCGAAAAATTATACCGCGTATTATCTCTGTCCGGGGTAAACTCTTCGTCATATAAATACCCTAAAGACGTAAAAAATCGAACCTTATCGCCTCCGCTCAAATTGAGCGAGTGCTTGGTCGTCATCGCGTGATCATTAAAAACCAGATTATACCAGTCGGAATTAGGATACATATCCGGATTGGATCCGTCGGCAAACATCCGGATTTCACTATCGGAAAAAGGCAATTCAGCATTCGGGTTATCATTCAGAGCCGCCTCATTTGTCAATCGGGCATACCATTCGGAGCCCAGAATCTTTGGCGTATACATCGCTTTCTTTGTGCCGACATATCCGTTATAATTCACTCTTACATCACCCACACTGCCTTCCTTTGTTTTTACCAAAACGACTCCATAAGCTGCGCGGGAACCGTAAATAGCAGAAGATGCGGCATCTTTTAAGAATGAAATGCTTTCAATTGAGTTCGGATCTAAAGCTCCGAATAAAGTTGCGTCGGCAATTGCTCCGTCAATAA
>DOZP01000277.1:7138-8018 GCA_003517945.1 Porphyromonadaceae bacterium
AGGTTTGTATTTACGCGCGTATCCAGATCTTTCGTGCTGATTGCCGTGACGGCTCCGGTAAGATTTACTTTTTTCTGAACACCGTAACCAACCACAATGATTTCATCCAGCCCCAGGGCGTCATCCTGCAACGTTACAGTAATTGAACTTTGTCCGGTATAGCCGATTTCCTGTGTTTTGTAGCCAATATATGACACAACAAGAATATCCCCGTTTTTCAACCCTTCTAAAGTAAAATTCCCGTCAAGATCCGATGCCGTACCGTTTGATGTTCCTTTCACCATAATTGTGGCTCCGGCTATCGCTCCCATATCATCTTCGACAATTCCGGAAATTTTTCCGGACTGTTGCGTTATTTCAGGAGAAACAACGAAGCTGTTTTCTCCATATACTTGTGGTATGCACCACAAAAAACAAATTGACAGGAAAATGTACCTGCTTAAAATCCTTAAACTTAAATTTAGCATAATGATTAATTTTTAGTTAATAATAAAACACTTAAATAGTTTGTAGAAATGTATACATACGAATTTATTATTCAATCATAATTATTTATGACGCTTGGATGTGATTTTAATAAAAAATAATGGGATAATTTTATTACGATTTTTTGCATAGATTATCATGTATGTGATTTACTTCTCTAATAAACATAAATATCCGGAACAAATCAACATACATATGTTAACAAATCTAAAATATAACGATTTTAAGGAACTGTAAATCATATAATATTAAATTATTTATCCAGCCCAACATATTTTTTCAACTACCTCCCGGACTTATGCGGCGACAAATATATTAACTTTTTATAAAACACGGTGTTATTTTTTATATAAAAAACTAAAATGATTGTTGTGTCTGCATATGGGGTTAAAAA
>DOZP01000031.1 GCA_003517945.1 Porphyromonadaceae bacterium
GACGACATTGATCGATTTATTCAGTACATCATCACTGATACTTCCGTCTTTCTCATAGGTCGCTTCCGCTAATATCAACAGTACTTCCGCATAGCGGATAATGTGATAATTATACGAATCCTTATCCGATGGTTTTCCAAAGACCTCTCCCATAAATTTCCACAATTTATAACCGGTTCTCGTTTCCGGACGCGTCGTAAATTTGGACGAACAGATATCCGGTCCGTGCTGTGCATTTTTATACGGAGTCCCCGGCATTAAAATTGTCTGATTCATACGTGGATCCCGGTCTGTAAACTCATCGACAATTTTCTCATATCCGTGAAAACCGGAATTAGGATGTTCTATTGGCAAACCGGTCGTTTTACAGAGATACATATCCGCTAACTTTTTCGTAGGCGTACCTCTCCATCCCCAATAAACAGCGTGTGCCGTTCCATGCACACGTATATCATCGTAATAACGACTGCCGAATATTTCCTCCGGAGCATCATCTCCCTCATCAATAAAAAGGTAACGGTAACTTTCTTCGTCCTTTCCTTCAAATAAAGTATATTCTCCGCTCTCAATCACACGTTCTGCCGCTTCAATTGCCTGATTCAGTAATTGTTCATAGTCCGGACGGTGCTGATGATATTTGGCCCATGTACCGGCAAACAAAGCCACCCTTGCTTTCAATGCCAGCGCAGCGCCCTGTGTTACACGTCCGATTTCATCCGACCTTAGTTCGCTTTGCTTGGGTAACTTNNGTATAAATAGCTTCCAGTTCGGAAAGGATAAAATCTTCCACCTCTTTCCGGGGACTTCTTCCCCCGTATAACTCAGGAGATTCAACCGTCAGAGATTTTGTTAAGATGGGTACATCATTATATTTCTTCATCAGACGCCAATGAGTATATGCTCTGAAAAAGCGCGCCTCCGCTATATAACGTTCTATTTCGGAAAAACTCCCTTCATAAGATTCGCTTTTTTCGATAATGATATTGCACTGGCGCAGGTCAACGAAGCGATCGGACCAGGCGCCATCAGAATTTGGCGCACTGAATGTTCCGTTACTTATATTATTACTATTCAGCTCATATCCGATATCGCTATCCGCATCTTTCGTATCAAAAGATTCGGTTCTGCTGTATAATTGGTTCACTTCCTTCATATAATCAGCCGGCGTTTTCCAGAATAACGGATCCGGCAGGTTATCTTTCGGTAACAAATCAATATCCTGACAACTCATCGCCGTCAACAACGCAACTATAACTGTAGAAACGATTAATATATATTTCTTCATGATTCCTTTAATTTTAATGATTAGAAAACAATATTTGCCCCAAGCGAGAAGTTACGGGCAAAAGGATAACTAACATAACCTCCACCGTCCTCAGGATCCCATCCGCCGGGAGCATTATGTATTTCATATAAATCTTCACCACTGAAATACACTCTTATTTTTTCCAGTTTCAATTTCTGAATAAATTTTGATGGTAGTGTATAACCGATCTGTATATTTTTCAAACGTGCATATGCTACATTATGCTTTGTATTTGATGAGATGTAATAGTTGTAGCTTCTCTTACCTTTACCCGTTATTGCCGGATATTTAGCATCGGTACGGTCTTTAGTCCACGTTTTTCCGAACCAATACTCTGCCGACTGAAACCATGGTTGGGCAAAAGGTTTATCTGCATCACCCTCCAGAAACATAGTGCGCTTACCTACACCTTGTATAAATGCAGAGAAATCAAATCCTTTATATTCGGCTCCCAGATTAATTCCATAACTATACCGGGGATCCGTACTTCCCAGATAGACAACATCACCACTACCTTCAGAGCCATCTCCTGCGACAGTAAGCCGTCTGTCACCATCCAGATCTTTATACTTCGCATCTCCTACGGATAAATCTCCATGACCCGGAATACCTCCATTCGGAAAACGGGTTTCATATTCCGCTAATTCCTGTTCATTCTGAATAATGCCGTCAAATACATACCCAAAATATGAATTAAGCGGATAACCGGTCGGATTTCTATTTAGCCCGTGTGTAATTATATTGCTACCGATTCTTTCTACCACTTTATTTTTCGCATCACTCAGGCTTCCGCGTACCGAATAACTGAAATCACCGATCCGGTCTCTCCATCCCAAGGCAATTTCCCATCCTCTGATCTCAAGCTTTCCGCTATTTGTCTTAGGAGCTTCAGCGCCAAGCATGGAAGGATAAGTAACCGGTATCAACATATTATCATTGTCTTTCCAGAAATAATCAAATGACCCGTACAACCGGTTCTTCAAGACTGCAAATTCCATTCCCACATCCGTAGATTTGATCGTTTCCCACGTTCTGGATGTAGAAACGATATTTCCCGGACCGGCCATCTGGGCCTTCTGTCCATTACCAAACGGATAATAACTGCTACTGATCGACACAAGCTGTATATAATCGTAAAGGCCTATACCTGACTGGTTTCCCATTTCTCCGTAAGACGCTTTGAATTTTAAATCATCAAAAATATTCAAGGTTTTCATAAATTTTTCTTCGCTGAAGCGCCATGCTCCCGAGATACCCGGAAAATAACCCCACCGATGATCCGGATGAAAACGAGAACTTCCATCCGCGCGTAAAGTTCCGTCTATCATATATTTATTGGCAAAAGAATAGCTCAGTCTGGAAAAAAACGAATTAATCGTCCATGCATTTCCTTCACTCCAAGCGGTTTGATTTTCAGAGCTTCCCAACTGCAGCGACATACTTTCCTGTTGATCGAAGTTAATTCGCCTTGCATAAAACATGTCATAATCAGCCGATTCGTTTGCAACACCGGCCATCACACTGATATCATGCTTATTCAGGGTTTTCTTATACTCCGCATACAACGTAAAGTTTTTCGATAACGTTTTGCTATACCTGCGTTCGGCACTATTCGGTGTTCTTGCCGTTCTATGGTTTACATTTTCCCAGTTATAACTGTATAGCATCTTATTAATAACATTTTTATCCATATCACTTTTGCGGATCACCGCACGTCCGATAATATTCAAATCCTTTACCGGCTGCCAGTTTAACTGATTATTAATGGTAAAATTACCGGTTGTATTTTCCGAATATCCGCCTTCTTCCAATACCTGCGCCGGGTTATCAAATCCTTCAAATGTATAAAAATTACCGTCCGGATTACGGAGAGGCGCCCAACTACGCGCTTTGTATATCAATTCCCATATATTTTGCCCTTCGCTGATGCCGGAAGAATAATTCCGGTTACCGGCCTCGTACGACAGATTTATATCATACTGCAGGTTTTTGAAGATCTCAATATTGGATTTCGCCCTGACAAAATACCTTTTATCGTCGTCTTTTCCGAATTTAGGCAACCCTCTCTCATCCTGATACCCTAACGAAATCAGATACGAGTATTTTTCACCGCCTCCGGACAAACTTATGTTATAGTTCTGCAAACTACCATTGCCTATGATATGATCATTCCAGTTCTGATCCTTGTAGAATTTTTCATAACCTGACCAGCGTCCCCAGTTTCCTGCCGGAAGTACTTTATCGCTACCTTCAAGTATCAACGGCAATTCATCCTGCGTATATTCAATCGGGAAAGAACCGTCGGTGATTTCCAGAGCCATCGCCGCATGTTGATACAGACTTGCCGCTTTTTTCAATAAAGCAGGTTTCTTGATTGAGTAATAGGCATCTAAAGAAACCCTCAGCTTCTGATTTCTCTTTGCATTTTTCGTCGTGATAAGAATCACTCCATCGGCCGCACGCGCCCCGTAAATAGCTGCTGTACCGTCTTTCAGCACAGATACATTCTCAATATCAGCCGGATTGATTGCGCCCAGGTCTCCTTCCGCCCCGTCTATCAGTACCAGGGGAGAACCTCCGTTTGTCGACGATACATCACGTACCCTTACTACCGGACTACTTCCCGGCGCTCCACCCGTACGTATCACAGTCAGCCCCGGAACTTCTCCCATCAATGCGTTTGCCGCATTTTGTACCGGACGCGATTGAAATGCTTTGGAATCGGTCGTAGAAACGGCTCCGGTAAGGTTTGCTCTTTTTACGGTACCATACCCGATCACAACTACTTCATCCATTATCTGAACATCTTCTTTCAGGGTCACATTGATTGTACGCCGGTTTCCGGTTACAATATCCTCCGGAATATATCCCATATAGGTTATCTGCAAAACCGCACCTTCCGCTACCCGGATAGAATAATTTCCATCCTGATCGGTCGCAACACCATTAGTCGTTCCCTTTTCCACCACATTCGCACCCGGAACCGGGTTGCCATATTCATCCGTAACAGTTCCGGTAATATAAATACGGCTTTGTTGCGTCTCTCCGGCAATCTTCTCATTTTCCACCCTATTCGTAAGAACGATATGATTACCAACCATATCGGAGATGACTCCGGTTCCCTCAAACAGATTATTTAATATCCTTGAAACGGGAGCATCCGACTCTTTAACGGTCGTTTTCCGGTTCACATTTACATTCTTTTTATTATAAAGAAACAGATAATCCGTCTGGTTTTCTATTTCCTCCAGAACATCTTGCACTTTCGCATTCTCTTTATTCACAGACACTTTGGCATTTTGCGAATAACCGTTTTCAGCAACAAGGGTAAATACCGACAGAAAAGATAAAAATAGCGATAATTTCATGATATGTAACAATTTACAACTTCTGCAAGTTATTAATACAGAAGAATACTTACAACGATTTTTTTTCATAACTTTGTAATCGGGTTTTTGTTAATACTAAGATAAATAAAATTGTCTTGGATTGACTTTCCGGTCAAAGAGTGCTGGAACCACTCTTTGACTTTTTTTTCTTTACGGTTCGTTTTTCATAGGCAAACTGTTTTTAAGGGGTAAATAAACTATTTAATAACAATCTCATTTTTCTCATAATCACGGCTATAGGTAAAATTTACATCCCGCTGAAGCACTTTGAACGCATGATCAATCCCATCGCTATGACGAAACTTCCCGGTAGGGCGATACTCCAGCAACGCCGGATTTTCGATTTTAATCAATATATCAAAATAGAGCGAAAATTTCTCCATCATCACTTCAAACGGCTCATCATCTATGCAGATCAGGCCTTCCCTCCAACGAAAATGATCAAAATTATCAATTTGGCGTTTCACTAACTGTCCCCCTATTTCCGTTACTTTCTCATTTTTGATTAAACTTATGGCCGGAAAATGATTATTTTCAGAAGATATCCGAACAGAACCCTCCAACAAAGACGTTTCGAATGCAGAACCCTTGTCATAGGCAAACACGTTAAAACTGGTGCCCGTAACGGTTACGTCATACCGGGATGTTTGAACGACAAACGGCTTTTTATCATCTTTTTCCACGTCAAAAAAGCCCTCGCCTTTCAACCGGACTTTACGCGTATCCGAATCGAATGAAGATGGAAAACTTAAGGTTGACTGCGAATTGAGCCAGACCGTCGTACCGTCGTCTAATACCACTTGTGCGCGTTGTCCGGGAGGCACCCATACCAATTGCCATTTGCCTTCCGGCGCACCGGATCCGATGAACATCGTATACGATAAAGAAAATAACAGGGCGACAGAAGCGGCGACAGCCGTTAATTTCCAAAGATTCACCTTCCGGGCGTTCTTTTTATATGCCATATTTTCTTCCGGCGAAGCGGCATTCACCAACACGGCGTCCCACCATTTTCTCTCGTGGAGATAAAGACGGTAATTCTCAGGAGACGCTTCCGCCCAGTCTATAATTTCCTGTTCTTCGGCAGGAGTTGTTCCTCCGGAAAAATAGTTATATAAGCGTTCTTTTTCCATATGTTATCTGAGAGTTTTTCCCTTTCTCTCCAATAACACGCGGAACCGGCAATACCCTAAACAAAAAAAGCGTTTTTTTAAAAAAATTTTTTCAGATCCTGTATCAAACCGATAAAAAGAAGTGGCAGATAATCTTTAAGATTAATTCTAAGCATATTGAGTGCCTTGCTGATATGATATTCTACTGTTTTAATAGTAACATTCAGATTTTGTGCAATTTCCTTATTTGTTTTGTTTTCATACCTGCTCATGAAAAAGATCAGGCGTGTTTGTTCGGACAGATCATTTAATGAGCGATCAACAATCCGCTTTATCTCTTCGGTAAATAACTCGACCGGTTCGCAGGCCTCTAATGTAGAAATACGAAAATTCAATTCCCGCCGGCCATATTCAAACAACCGCCCATGCGTATCCGATAGAACCTGTTGATGACGCAAATAGTTAAGCGCACGGTTTTTTACAGCAGTCAGCAAATAGGAAGGGATATGGACATCATCCG
>DOZP01000042.1 GCA_003517945.1 Porphyromonadaceae bacterium
TCTTCGTAGGATTGAAAGTAATCTTCCTTTCCGTGGGTTACATGAACTATTCCTTTTTCGGGAACAGAACGATACGCATTTTCTATGATTGAAACAAGTGTATTCATTAATCATATATCCTTTCTTTCTCTCTAAAACTTGGCGAAATAGAATGGCGAACCTTGCGTACTCACCTTCTTTCCAATTACTTTTCCGGTTTTGTAGTCATACAGGTAATAACCGATTCCCTGTTCACCTGCCATGCCGAATACAATATAGTTGTCGTATATTCCCACGCATGCCGACCAACCGGTGGTGGGCGGCAAATCCAATTTACAGAAAGTCTTGCCGTATATATCCAATTCAAACGGTTGCATGGATTTGTCATTTACATAATCAGGCGGATTACTTGCATTGGCAGAGACATTCAGGTAAGTATAGAGTTTCCCGCTTCCGGCATATACCTTGGGATACATATAATCTGCGGCATTTCCGGCAATACCTTCAATGGATTGGCCTTTTATCGGGAAATAATAAGACTTGTCGAATTCGGTTTCCCCCTTTTTAACACGTAAAAGCCCGTCGTTCTCGCTGCTGTATCCGAATCCTCCTGAACAATAGAAATAAATATCTCCGTTTTCATCTATAAAAGGATCACCCGCAGGGCCGCCGGAACCAATCATTCCGGCACGGTAGTCGCTGATCATTTTCACCGGTTCGTCCGTTACCGTATTGATAATGGCGATATGACCGCCAGGATTGGGATTAGACAATGATTTTGCTTGCCACAGGGTAACATACAACAGGTTGTCACGGATGATAATGCCTATCGGCTCGGGATTGTTATCGCCTTCGCCAATCGCATATCGGGACAAATCAATTTCTTTCAGAATGGTCATCGAAGAAGGATTGAATACAATCACCTTTCCTGTTCCGGAAGCCGTAATATATCCTTTATGATCGTTCAAAAATGCCATAGCATTTGTCGCCGATTTTGCAGGAAGGAGAACCGTATTGCCCGACTTTTCCAACCTATTGATATTTTTCTTGTACTTGAATAAACGGTCGGTAGTTTCTTCCAGCACAAAGACATAATCCTTGTACGTGAAAATATAACCTAACTTGTCATGCACCAATGCATTGGCAGTTGTTGTCTTCTCGACATTTAAATCTTCAAACAGGTCAATATATGATTGGTCATCAATCATAACACTGTGCAGACATGTCGTAGTATCAGGACGACCATTGGGATTCGGGTCATCTTTATCACATGCAGAGAAAATAAGGGCTATCCCTGCCAGGCTCACCCATAGGAATTCATTTGTTTTCATTTTCTTACTTTTTATTTATGATACATTTTTTGATTTTACTAAAGTTGCATGGCTCCGCCTTCCGATTTATCTTTAAACCAGTTGTATCTGATTTTTATTCCGAATGTTCTTCCGGGTAACGGCATCTTGTAATCGTTGTAAATGGTTTTATCCAGTATATTATTTACGTAAAAGCATACGGATAGCTGGTTTTTGAAAAATGATTGCTGTATGCCTGCCGAGAAATTATAATAAGCCGGAATTGTCCATTTTACTTTTTGATCTTTTTGTGATGATAGTTTCCATGCGTTGCAATAGTCGCCTACATAGGAAACATCGGCGTATATCCGCGACAGTTCGCCTTTTAACAGCCAGTCGCTTCGGTGATATTCCACTCCGCCATTGTAATAGAATGACGGGATATTAGGAATCTCTAACTTGTATGTCGGATTTTCCACGGTTTTATCATTTGTTTTCCATCGCAGCATATCGCGCATGGATTGATAGGTGATATTGAAATAGGCATACCAGTCGGGTGTTACATCTATTTTCAAGTCTAAATCCATGCCTTTAATTTCCGTTTTACCCAGATTGACGTATGCCATACGGGTATCGGCAGGCATCAGCCGTATCAGGTTGGAAGCGTTCATGTAAAACCCGTTTATTTCAGCTTGAATGCGGGTTAGTCCCCATGCATTCGCCCTGTCGAATAACCATCCTAAATTGATATTGTCGCTTTTTTCCGGTTTCAGGTTGACGGACGATTTTACGCTTATACCATCGCCGAACAGTTCTCCCGGATCGGGCAAGCGCAGCGTATGTTCAAACGATGCTTTCACTCTCATTCCACGAAAAAAATGATAACTGATTCCTTCGTTATAGCCCCATAACAAATCGTTATTGCTTGTTTCCCCGGGTGTCTTTTTTATACTGTTTTCGTCATACGAACTTTCATCGGTCGTACGGAACACTTGGGAATAGAGGTAGTACACTTTTAGGGCCGCAGTATTTTGAAACTTCTTATTTCTGCTGAAAAAAGAGTAGGTAAATCCCGTTACATTTCCGGTCATCTTACTGGGAAAACCGCTGGGATCAAAACCGATATAGGCTTCCACATAATCATCTTTAGGGGTTCGTTTCGAGAAAACAAATTGATTGTTCAGATTCAATTGATGACTGCTGCTTATTTCATATTTCAGATTCAGCTTACTACGTAGCTCTCTTGTCCGGTCGTTCGACAGGTTGAATATCCGGTCGGATGTTTCGCCCTGATTGGAGTTTTGTTCTCCTGTCCATTGGAAAATATGTCCTACGGTGTCCACCAAATGGGTATTTACCGCTGCATAAACCGATGAAAATTTTAAATCAAGACCTTTCAGGATAAAATCATTCTTTTCCAGTTTGAGTGCAGGCATTATATTGGAACCATGTGTATGCGCATAACGGGAATCAAATGATATTTCCTGTAATTCCTTGTAGTTTTTATATCCGGTGCATTCCAACTCTATTTTATCAAACCAGAGTTTGGTAAATATCACAGAACCGCTAAGGATAGATGAACGGTATTTGTCGTTATTCCTCCTTACATGAGAATAGGGTTCAGCGGGGTAGTCGGGATCGAAAGCCCTTAAATCCATCGGATAATTGTTGTCTGCACGGTTGTGCAAAAGAGCAAATCCTAACTGTATGCCGGGTTTTTCAAACAATTTCTTCCCACTTACAGTAAACCGCATGTTTCCATACGATCCCTTTTCGGCAATAGCCCCAATCATATCACAATTTGCTTCCCGCGTTACAATATTGATCGCACCGCCTAAACCGTCGCCGCCATATTCCGCCGGAACAATGCCCTTATAAACTTCAACCCGCTCGATAATATCAACAGGTAAATCGTTAATGTCGAATGAGCCATCGGGACTGTTCAGGGCAAAGCCGTCAATGAAAACAGCCACACGCTTTCCTTCCAAACCATGAACCGACACACGGCTTTTGCTTCCCAAACCGCCTTCTTTACGAATGGTCAGACCGGATGTGCGGGTCAATACTTCTTCAATTCCCGACGATCTTCCCATCATCTTACGTCCGTCAATAACAGAAACCGCCATCGGACTTTCTTTAATCTCTTTCATAATTGCCCGATTGCCCTTCTTTGCAGTAACAGCTACTTCACCCAACAACAATGTACTTTCTTCCATTTTGAAGTTCTTCGTAACCGAACTGCCTCCCAGAAGAAGTTTTTGAGTTATTTGATGATATCCGATATAGGATACAACAACGGAATATTCACCCGGTAGTATTTTGATCGTATAGCGACCTTTAGCATCAGTTACCGCCCCTTCGTTCAGTTCGTTTATCCAAATGTTAGCGCCATATAACGGCACATTTGATTTATCGGTAACTATCCCGGAAAGTACGGTTTTACTGCTATGAGATGTCGTTGGTTGGGAATATCCCAGTATGGCTATCAGTATGAAACATACTATGATAGCAACTTTCTTCGTTTTTAAAATACCCATTTTAGGGGATTGATCGGTTAGATATATCATTGTATTTTTGCTCTTAAATTCAGGATGCAAAAGTACCGGGCCTGACCGGCTCAATGCTTACCCTGGAAGTAGTCAAATTTTAATATGAGGTATTTTTAGATGAGTGTTAAATTAGTAAGTAAGGATTTACAGGAAATGATAGCGGAATATCCTATCCATACGTTTTCTATGGGAAACGAATTGGAAGAGAACAGGGTAGCCATTGATAATGATTATGGCAAATCAACTACCAGAGAACTGAAAACATGCAATTTTTGCATTGCAGAATCCAACATCCAATGTCATGACAACTGCAAACTGTATTCCGAGTCGGAAATCAGCGATGTATTCTGTTTTTGTGCCATTTTGCATGGCAATGTCACTTGTTACTATAAGAGGGAAGAAAACTGGATAGCCGGACATGCCAACATGCTTTCGGCAAAAGAAGGAATGAAGGGATATCACTGTTTTGCCAGAAACAAACCGATCAGAACGGTTGACTTTATGTTGTCGCCCACATATATGGAGCGGATAGCCAATTGGTATCCCCATTTATTCGATAGTATCGTTAATCGTTTTTTAGGTGAAAAATCGTTTAGGGTATTTCCTGAAAATGTGAAGTTCTGCCCTGAAATAAGGCGGCTCTTGGATACCATGCTGGATTATAAAGTCGCCGGAAATGCCGCAGCCATGTATTTGGATTCCAAGGTTCTGGAAGTGTTGTCGCTGATTATATGCAAAACTTCACAGGAAAATTGTTCCGCCTGTGCCTGCTATTCCTCAAAAGATAACGATAAGCTTTTCCATGTAAAAACCATCATCGAGCAACGGTATCAAGAATCGCTGTCACTGCATCAATTGGCATTAATGGCAGGGACAAATGTTTGTAAGCTGAAAACGGGATTCAAAGCCTTGTTCGGTACAACCGTATTTGAATACCTTTTCGATTACCGTATGGAATTGGCATGCAAATATTTGCTGGATACGGAGCTATCCATACAGGAAATAGCAGACCGCATCGGTTATGAATATCATTCGCATTTCTCCACAGCGTTTAAACGGAAGTTCGGGCTGTCGCCGTTGGAGTACCGAACTATTGGGCTACAAAAGGGATAAATACTTAATGTAGAAATATGAAAGGTAGTTTTTATTTCCGTTGATATTTCACCTCCAATATCCCATTTGTGTGCGATTTACTTTCAAGCAATGTCCATTTCGATTCCTTTGGTTGTTCGGGAAACAGAGGAATGCCTTTGCCCAAAATCACAGGCATGTAGGTAATACGCATTTCATCTATCAAATCGGCGGCAAGCAAGATGGAAATCAATCCTCCGCCGCCAACCAACCAAATATCTTTACCTTCCCGGTTCCGTAATTCGGCAATGGTTTCAATAATATTTTCCGTGATAAAGCAGACGTTTTCCTGTGCGTTCCATTTGTGGTGAGATACAACATAAGTATGCAGATTCGGATAAGGCCAAATCGCATCCATACTCAACAATTCACGATAGGTTTTGCCTCCCATGATAATCGTATCGACCTCATTGAACGGATCTGTATAACCGGAATCTATCTTTTCAGAGTTAGAAAATTCAGAAAGCCAATCCAAACTACCGTCCGGTTCGGCAATGCGCTGGTCAAGCGACGCAGCAATGTAAAGGATGATCTTTTTCATGACGCTTTGTTTTAAAAGGTTTGAATTGGTTCGCCTGCGTCAAAAAAAGAAGCGTGAACTCACACTGCTCCGATACGAGGTACTGGTTACCCTTGAAAGAAACAAGCAAGCCCACGCTATACTATCGCATAGCATGAACATTGCGCCATCTGTCCCTTTCAATTGAAAATTACCAGTTTTCGTATCGAGACGTTCAGCGAACGTTATGTCTATATATCAAACAGCACTAAGCCGTATTAAT
>DOZP01000313.1:0-2159 GCA_003517945.1 Porphyromonadaceae bacterium
GTGGTATACGACAGACCGTAGCCAAACGGATATAACGGTTCGTTTCCCGCATCTATGTAAAATGACGTATTTCCCAATGATGTTTGACCGGCTTCGCGGGGGATATCCGCAAGTAATGTTTCGTTTCCGACGAAAGGGCGCCCCGTGTTATGATGTGCATAATAGATAGGGACTTGTCCGGTTACTTTAGGGATTGTGACCGGTAGTTTTCCACCCGGAACGGCTTTTCCGAATAATAAGTCGCTAATGGCCGGTCCGCCCATTGTTCCGGGATGAAAGTTGTATAATACGGCTTTTGAATTTTCCACATCGCGGCCGATTGTAAGCGGACGTCCTGCCATTACGATCGTGACGACGGGCTTTCCGGTTTTGGCCAATTCCGATATCAGTTGGCTCTGCGCTCCCTGTAAATTCAGATCGGCCAGACAATGCGCTTCTCCGGAGAGTATGGATTCTTCGCCTACGAAGGCAAAGACAATATCTGCCTGGCGGGCGATACGTACCGCTTCCGGTATACCGTTTGTCTGCATATCGCGGCTGTACGTTGTTCCGGGTGCGTAAAGAATACGCAGTTTCTCTCCGTATTCTTCGCGGAGCGCCTGAAGAGGGGTTTGCGTGTGGTTTTTATCGCCGTCGAACACCCATGTTCCCAACTGGTCGTGGGGTGCGTCTGCCATAGGGCCGGTAACCGCTATTGTTTTTATATTATTGGAAACCGGAAGTATGTTGTCTTCGTTTTTCAACAGGATGGCAGACTGGATAGCCGCCTCTCTGGCTTTCCGGAGGTGTTCGTCCGCATACAAGACAGATGCTTTGTTTATTTCAATATACGGGTTTTCAAATAATCCCAGCCTGTATTTTATCCGGAGGATATTACGGACGGCATGATCTATGGTTTCCATTTTCACTTTGCCCTCATTCAGCAAGTCTTTCATGTGATTTACGTAGGTATAGCTTACCATTTCCATATCTACTCCGGCATTAACGGCTTTTTCGGCCGCTTCTTTTTCATCCTTGCAGAAGCCGTGAAGAATCATTTCACTTACGGATGCCCAGTCCGAAACGACAAATCCGTCGAAGTTCCATTCTTTGCGTAATATCTCTTTCAGAATGAATTTATTACCGGTAGACGGTACGCCGTCATTATCATTGAAAGAGGTCATGAATGTGGCGGCTCCGGCTTTTACGGCAGCTTCGAAAGGAGGCAGGTATACATTCCTGAGCAGACGTTCGGGAATAAATGTCGAATTGTAATCGCGTCCGCCTTCCGCTGCTCCATATCCTACAAAGTGTTTGGGACAGGCGGCGACGGATGCCGGATCGTTCAGGTTTTCGCCCTGAAAACCTCTGACCATAGCGGCGCCCAATACGGATGTGAGGTACGTGTCTTCGCCCAGGCTTTCCGCCATGCGTCCCCAACGCGGGTCTCGTGCGATATCAATCATCGGTGCAAAGGTCCAACGGATACCTTGTGATGACGCTTCTATTGCGGCAATACGCGCTCCTTCTTCGATCATTTCGGGATTAAATGAAGCGGCTTGTCCCAACGGAATCGGGAAAATCGTTTTGAAGCCATGGATTACGTCACGCCCTATCAACAATGGAATTTTAAGGCGTGATTCTTCCATCGCGACCTGTTGTAATGCGTTGATGGCTACCGGGTCCGTTATGTTCAGAATAGAACCGACTTCCCCTTTTCTGACCAGATCGGCAGTTTGCGTAGGATCTCCCCAGGGGCTTATCTGATTCATCTGTCCGATTTTTTCTTCCAGCGTCATTTGTTCCAATAACGCATTTATTTTGTTTTCCGTGTCGTCGTTACTTTTGTTTGTCTCCCGGCTTTGCGCACAAGAAACAAACAAAAATAACAGACTCATGTACCAATACTTGGGTAGATTCATAAAGTATTATATTTCAGTCATTTATTGATTAGGGATCAAGGTAGAATAGGCAGGAAAATTTTTGCTTAGCGGAGCGGGCTTTGCCGGAATACCGGCAGAAGGTTTCAGGTTGTTTTCTTTCGGTACGAACCGCAACCACCAACCGTTACCCGGTTCTACGCCGCTTATGTTCTTTACATATAATTCATCGTTTGTCAAAGATAGAATCTGATAAGTTGATGTTCCGGTGTAAAAGCCGAAGAATGCGCCGCCGTTTAA
>DOZP01000313.1:2182-11172 GCA_003517945.1 Porphyromonadaceae bacterium
GTATTTTACATCAAAATCACCCACTCCTCCCGGGTTTTCGATAAATTCTCCTCCTAAGGCGTTTTTACCCGGTTCGTTCGTATAAATATATCCGTTGTTTTTCCATTCGAGTTTTACGCCTACCTGTGTGAAGGTAAATTCCTGTGTATACAGGCTGGATCCTACTTTGCCTTCGGCAGGGCAGGACCACCAGTCCGGGGATGATCCGTCAGCCGGTCCGACGCCAAAATGACCGTCGTGATACTGGTCAAAGACCCATGTTTTTCCTTCCAGATTCGACGCGCCGCCTGTCAATGCATTATACATCGGCGTATCCAGCAGCGACATATCATCCTGGTCAATTGTGATTGTTTTGGTAATACTGACGGAGCCGCCTGTTGTATAGAGTGTCATGGTAATTGTGTACGTCCCGGCAAAAGGATATTCCGCTTTTACTTCAGGGCCTTTGGATGTGACACCGTTCCCCAGTTCCCATGTAGCGACACCGGGAACACCGGATTCGTTTTTCAGTTCAATCGTGTTTGGTTTACCCGTCATCGGTGTTGCGGAGAAAGCCAACTGGCTTTCCTGCGGCGCCGCTCCTAATGAATAATCATCTTTTTCCTGCGGGTCGCACGAAGCTATAACGGAAATAGCGATGAATGCGTACAGGCTGTATTTTAGTATATTTTTCATAAGATATTTTTTTATGGTTGATTAGTTCCAGTTTCCATTCTGTTTTAGTTCGAATTCGGTTCCTTTTGTTTTTTCCAATTCCGATTGCGGAATGGGCAGGTATTTCATCCATTCCTGGAATGTGCGAACGGAATTGTATTCCGGAAGGTTTTCGGTAAGTACGGTGGTTGCATCTCCCCAGCGAATCAGGTCCCAGAAGCGCATACCTTCGCCCAAAAACTCACGACGGCGTTCCAGTTTTATATTCTCCGGTGTGGCTTCAATTGAATTTTCCGTACCGAATGCGCGTGTACGAATACGATCCAGGCATTCCTGTGCGCTTATGCCTTGTGCTTCACCCTGTCCGTGGATGCGTACCAGTTCCGTATAATTCAGTAATGTTTCGGCAAAACGGAATATACGGAGATTGTTGCAATAGTTGAGGTCGGTATCACCCGGAGGTGGGTTATAATCTACGCGTGCGGCATATTTACGTTGAAAAAGCCCTGTGTTCTGGAAGCGTACTCCGTAAGTTCCGTTGGGCCATACATTGATAGAACCGTCTCTCCGCAAGTCTCCTTCTTCATACATTTCGTAAGCGGCAGGGCGTACGGGGCCAAATCCCCATCCGCCTTTGAATATTCCTTTAGGATCATTCAGTTCGTTGGGTGAAATGAATGCGGGCAGGTTGGTGCCATATCCCTGCCAACCGGTGCTCCATGTTTTCCCTTCCGGCAACTGATTACTTTCAAAGATCGATTCGATACAAAATTCATTCTGGTCTTCCCACATGGAGTCAAAATTGCCGAATAGTCCGTATTCCCCGCAATTGATAATGGTCGCCATATCATTTGTGATCTCGGCGTAGCGGCTTTGGTCTTTCTGGTACATGACAACACGCGCTTTGAGCATTAAGGCGGCAGCTCTTGAAACGCGTCCCAGGTCCGAACCGCTTGTGCGCATGGCCATTACGCCGTCTTCGCAGGCAATATTCAGATCTTCCATGATCTCGTTGTATACTTCGTCCGTATTGTAATGGCGTGCCATATAAGGAGGGGTGGAAAGCGGTTCTTCAAAATAAGGAATATTTCCCCAGAATTTCCATAACAGATGTACATAGTATGCACGCAGGAAATGTGCTTCGGCCTTGTATTGTTTCAATTTGTTTTCGTTTACGTCTACCGCATTTTCACAGGCTATGATCACATTGTTACAACGGGCAAGCCCTGTGAAGTAAATACTCCATAGTCCGTTGACCGTCTCGGCTGCAGTAGACGTAAATTGCGAAAGCAGATAAAGTTTCCGTTGGTCGCCTGCATCGCCTCCTCCTTTGAAAAGATCATCGGAGCGGAGGTCCGACATCAACAATACGGAATTGTAATCGTTGCTTGCATAACTGTCAAACAACAGTATTTGGTAAGCAGAGCCTAAGTTGGATAAAATGGCGCCTTCGGTTACATCGCCTCCCGTTTCCTGTTTTTCAGAAGATGAAGCTGTCAGGAAGTCGTCGCCACAGGATGTGATTGTGAAAAATCCTGCAATTACGGCTATGATTGATAATAATTTATATGGTTTCATGTTTGTTTGTATTTTAGAGTTAGAAAGTAATATTAGCGCCTACGGAAATAGTACGTGACTGGGGGTATATGCCTTTGTCTACGCCAATTGTCGTATATCCTCCGGATGCTATTTCCGGGTCGAAGCCGTCGTATCCGGTAAATGTGAGCAGGTTTTCCGCAGAAACAAAAATACGTAATCGTTCGATGGAAGCCATTCTGGTTAGATTGGCAGGTAGCGTATAGCCGATCTGCGTGTTTTTCAGTCGCATATATGATCCGTCTTTTATATAGAGGTCTGATGAACGCCAGTTACTATTGGGGTTGGCAGTGGTTATACGTGGGATTTTGTTGGAGGTGCCTTCGCCGATCCAGCGGTCAAGTATCCATGTCGGACGGTTCATGGCCGGTATATCTCCGCGTTGGGAGAAGTCGAAAATGTCGTTGCCGATCGTTCCCTGGAAGAACAGGTTGATATCCAAATTTTTCCATTCGGCTCCCAGGCTGAAACCATACGTCCAGTCAGGCGCGCCTTTTCCTATTATTGTCTTATCCAGATCGTCGATTGATCCGTCCGGTCCGGTTCTTTTCCCATTCAGATCTGCGGGGCCATATAAATCTTTGAAACGCACGTCGCCGGGTTGAGCGTTTGGTTGCAGTTTTTCGCCTTTGTCGTTTACGTATGCATCAACCTCCGCCTGGTTCTGAAAGATACCGTCTGTTTTAAATCCGTAGAAATAAGGCCATACCGCTCCGTTTTCACCTTTTACGTAGCTACCTACTCCGGAGGCGCCTGCATTTTCGTAGGTTGCTTCACCCGATGCATTTCCCAACCTGATTAATTTATTTTTCATGTATGTCGCATTAGCTGTAATCCTGTAACTGAAATCTCCGTGCGTCTGTTTCCAGCCGAGTTCGAACTCAAGTCCCCAGTTTTCCATATCTCCGACGTTTGCGATCGGAGCGCTTTGTCCTACATAACCGGGAATCGGTTGGTCCATCAACATACCGTTTGTTTTTTTCTGGAAGTAGTCAAAACCAATATTTAATGCGCTGCCAAATAAACGTGTATCAAAACCGATGTCGATCTGTTCGGATTCTTCCCATTTCACGTCCGGGTTCGGGATGGCGGCCGGGGATGTTCCATATTGCATAAGGCCGCTTTTTGACTCGTCGGATACACTATATCCCCCGCCGAAATAATAATTTTGTCCTCCGTCCATCAGCGATGTATAGCGGAAGTTACCGATGTTCTGGTTACCGTTTTTACCCCAACTGAAACGAAGTTTAAACGCGTCGAACCATTCGGGTTTTATGTCCGTGATAACCGGTTCGTTGAGTATATTCCATCCTACCGATACGGCGGGAAAGATGGCCCACTTATTGTTTGCTCCGAATTTGGATGAACCGTCGCGTCTGATAGTAGCCTGAAGCATGTATCTTTCGTCAAAATTGTAGTCGATACGGCCGAAATAAGAAGCCAGTGATTCAAAGTTGAATCCGCCCGTACCTCCATATACGCGTTCATCGTCGCGGTCTGTGATCGCAGAGTTGATATTCGCTTTGCCCGGGTCGGCTTCCACCAGGACGTAATCGCTGCCTCCCAACTGGCGCGTTCTGTATTTTTGTCCGGACTGTCCCAGTACTACCGTTAGGTTATGTATTCCGGCAAATGTATTACTATATGTCAATACATTTTCGACCAGCCATGTGTAACCGCGGTTCATCTCGCTCCATACGGAACTTTGCGTTATGTTTTTTCCCTGTGTGGCGAGGAAGTAAGGGAATTCATATCCATCCTTTCCCCAGAAAGCAAGGTCAAAACCGTAACTTGATTTGAATTTCAATCCGGGCAGTACGTCTAATTCGGCCCATAGAGAGCCGACAAATTTATCGTCGTTATTTTTCTCTCTTCGCGGCTGGTTTAACATGCCTACGGGGTTTGCTATTTCCTGAAATCCCGTAGGGGGAATGGAGAATACGTTTCCGTCTTTGTCCGTTACCGCATAGGGATACTGGGCCAGGATGTCATTTGCCGTTTTTTGATCGGCATATACCGGAACAAGCGGATTGAATGTCAGTGCGCTACCCAGAATGGAACCATATTCCGAATTTGTTTCGATTCCGGTGGATTTATTTCTGGAATAACCCAAGTTCATTCCGACTCTTATTTTGTTTAAAAATGAACGGTTTAATGCTTCGAACACATCGTAAGTTGTATTTGAACGAATGCTCCACCGGTCATAATTTGATTTTCCGTAATTTCCCCCGACAATGCCTTCCTGGTTGTAATATCCGAAAGAGAGGAAATACTGCATTTTTTCACTTCCTCCGTTAATGCTAAGCTGATGGTTTACAACCGGCGCATTGAAGTTGAATGTTTCTTCCTGCCAGTCGGTTCCTTTTCCTGCCGAAGAAATTTCTTCGCGGGAATAACGTGGCGCATTGCCATCGTTTATCTGGCTTTCGTTCATAATGATCATATATTCCTTTGCGTCCAGAACGGATTTCTTTTTCCATGGGTTCTGCCAGCCATAGCTTACATCATAGTTAATTGTGGCTTTTCCTTTTACGCCGCTTTTGGTGGTTATCAGGATAACTCCGTTGGCGCCGCGCGTACCGTATATGGCTGCCGATGCGGCATCTTTCAGGATTTCTACGGACTGAATGTCTGACGGGTTCAGGTAATTAATACCGCCTCCCACCGGCATCCCGTCTATGATATATAACGGGTCGCTGTTATTGACCGTACCAATACCGCGGATACGGACTTTTGAATCCGAACCCGGCTGTCCGGAACTTTGTGTGATCTGTACGCCGGAAACTTTTCCTTTCAGCACATCTTCCACGCGTGAGGGTTTGCTGGCGCTCAGGTCTTCGGCAGAAACTTTGCTGATCGCCGCCGTAACGACACTTTTCTTTTGCGTACCGTAACCGACAATTACCACTTCGTCCAGTATTTCCGTATCTTCCGCGAGTTGTATGTTCAGATCCGATACATTTTCATCAACTACAATTTCTTTTGATATGAAGCCGATATAAGAAAATGAGATAGTGCTTCCTTTCGGAACATTTAGGGTAAACCGGCCGTCGAAGTCGGTCATTGTACCGTTATTGGTACCTTTCTCTACAACATTTACACCCAGAAGCGCTTCATTCTCCGCTTCCGAAATAACTACGCCTTTTATCTGTACGTTTTGTGCATACAAGGTAAAAGATGCAGATAATAATACACATAATAATAATAGATTTTTCATGAATATAAATTTTAGTATTCTGTTGCAAATTTAATCTCATATTTGTGTTTTTGTATTAAAGAACGTTGTTCACGTATACGCCATGAGCGAGAAAATGATACACCAATTATACGTCTTTGTGGTTTCAATCTATTTATTATAATGTATTTATCTATTAATTGTTTTAGATGTATTGCTTTCTTCCGGAAAAGAAGGAAGGGGTGATTGTTGTGAAAATTTTATGAATAAAAACCTTAGGCGAACATGGTTCAGCCGAAGGAACCCAGGTATTTGGTCAGGCTTTCTTCGCGTTCCAACCCCATTTTTTTGCGTAACCGGTAGCGTAATGTTTCTACGCCCCGGATGGAGAGGTTGAGCAAAGGAGCAATCTCCTTGGATGAGAGTTCCATTTTTACATAAGCGCACATTTTTAATTCGTTGGTCGAGAGATCGGTGTGTTTTTCTTTTACTTTTCTGATGAAGTTATTGTGTACAAGGTTAAACTGTTCTTCAAAACGTTTCAGTGCATCATCGGAAGCGATATTTGAATCAATGCGGTTATTTAAGGTAATGATCATTCGTTTGGCTTTTACGAAAGATTCTTCTCTCATAGCCGAGCTTATTTTAAACAGCTCCTGTTTGATATCTATCAGAATTTCGTTTTTACGGGTGAAGTTAATCATGAGATTCGCCATTTCCTGGCTTTTGAATTGTAGCTCCTGTTCCAGTTTTTCGTTTTGCAGGGATATGATTTCCTGTTCTTTACGCTTTTGTTCTTCGAGGAATTGTTGTTCTCTGAATTTTATTTCTTTGTCTTTTTGGGCTAAATCAACCTTGCGTTTCCGGATAATACGCCGTTTATCTATCATATACATGAGCCAGAGCATGCCGATGGCCAGTAGGGTATATAAGATAATCGCATATGTCGAACGGTACCACGGAGGCAATACCGTAAAAGTAAATGTCCGGGTGGGGATCGTTATATCCGGCAATATGGCTTTTACTTCAAATGTGTATTCACCCTCATACAGGTTTCCGTATTCTTTAGTCGTTAAAGTCGTTTGTTCCGACCAGGTATCGTCGGGAAGAAGCCGGTAGGTATACAGTACATCGTCATTGTTGCCGGCATTCCGTATGGCGTATTCAAAACGTATTGCATTCTTTCTGTAAGCAATCTGAGGCGAGGATGTTATGTTTAAGAAATTATCGGTGTAGAGTATGGAATCTTTGGGGTAGGAAAGAGATACGTTTTTTATATAGAGCTCTCTTGACTCGCCGAGAGGTCTTGTTTTGCTGTTAAACAGTGCAAATCCTAATTCATTGGGAATAATCACAAGCGAATCATTGATAGCAATCATATTTTCATACCATTTGATAAAGCTCATCTGGGATGTATTGAAAGACGAAATAGTATTCAGATGGGGGGTGCCGTTGCGAAAATCGGCTGCCAGTATGATGTTGGAGGATACGGCATATAAGGTACTGTCAAACGATATTATTTTTGTATATATCTGGTTTCCGGGTAGTATGTCATTGATCTGTTCGTCTTTTATGATACGGTTGGATTTTTCATCGTACTTGTATATGCCGGATATATTGGAAAAATAAATGTTACCCAGAAATTTGTGTATTCTAATATCCACCGTAGATTCGAAACCGTTTTCAAGATGAAATGATTCGGATGATTTGACCTCGTTTGTGTGCCGGTCTATATCAAAACGTACAATTCCGTCATATTCCTCCCGGAGCCATAGCGTATGTGTGGATTCAAAGGCTCCGTCTTTCATCCATCCCGTAACCCCGTCAATTTTTTTAATGACATGCCATTGGTTCTGTGTTTTTTCTATAAGGAACAGCCCGTCGTACGTTCCGATCCAGCATTTGTCCGGGTTATCATCGTGCAGGTAGGCCATCAGTCCTCCTCTCAGTCCTTTTATTTCCGTTATTTTGTTTTCTTGAATGGAGAAAACGCCTTTGTCATGAAGGCAGAATATTTCGTCGTTGATTTTTTCCAGTCCCCATACCTGACCGCTCAATTCGGGTATAAGATTTAACCGGATGGCGTCTTCTTTGAAATTGACCGGCCATTCCGTATAGAAAAGTCCCCTGTTTGTCCCCAGGTATAAGGTGTGGTTATGGATCAGGGATGTGTATCCGGCTCCTTTGGAATAAGGGGTGGTGTATAAGTTTGTAAGCGGCATACCAAGGGAAATATAATCAATTCCGTTGTCCAACCCTGCCCATAAACCGTCTTTTTCGTCAAAACAGATGGATAGGACCGTGTTGTTCTGAAGTCCGTTCTGTACATTATAATAATATGTTTTGTTATCCGCCGAGATGATGATGAGGCCTTTATGGATCGTACCTATGGCAATATATTTATCATTTGCGGCAAAGGAAAAGAGCTCGTGTTTTTTCATAAACTCTTCATGTCCGGTCCGGAACGGGGAAATGCCGTTCTCGTCGCCATAAAAAATGCCGCTAAAGGTAGTCGCTATCAGATACCCGTTCTTATAGGGTACGATAGCGCGTATTATTTTATTTTTTACAAGATCGCTTCCGGAAGCTTTAATCCAGGTGTTTCCGACAAGTATTGTTATGCCGGAAGACGAACCGGTATATAATACGCCATTAATAATAGCAGAGCAATCTATTTTAAAATCGGAGGGGATTGTGGTAAATTTATCGTTGATTTGTTTGACGACGTGCCTGTCGGAAACATAATAGATCAGATTGTCAACCTCATAAATGCCCCAGTATCCTCCGAAGAACCGAGTCTTGTCGTCATAGGAATCAGAGAGATTGGTATATGTCAGGAGTCCTGCCGGATTCGGGGTAAAGTATCCGAATTCGTTTTCGCCGCCTACATAAATACGGTTGGTTGTGCCGGATACATGCAGGGATCGCGCATCTAATTTATTGTCGAGCGTGAATAAAGTCCATCTGTTGCCATTGTAATGTAAAAGGCCGTTTTTGTTACTGCAGAATATATATTTGTCATCGTGCGCATTGATCTGCCACGTTTGGGAGCCTCTTCCGAACGTTTCCTTTTTGTGGTTGATTATAAAATCATTCCATTGGGCATTCGCGTGCCATGAATGAATTACAAACAATAGTACAATTAGATGGTGGCGTTTCATAAAAAATAAAGAATGAAAAGTCATACTGACTTTTTTTATAACAAGCTACAAATGATATAAATGCCGGAATAACGGAAATTTCCGTATAAAAATTATCCGGTCGTTTCCGCTCCTGCAAATTCCATCAGGTACGCTTTGATAAATTCATCTATTTTTCCGTCCATTACTCCGTTCACATCCGAAGTCTGATAATTGGTGCGGTGGTCTTTCACGCGACGGTCGTCAAACACATAACTGCGTATCTGGGAACCCCATTCGATTTTCATCTTTCCTGCTTCCACTTTTGCTTTTTCAGCCAGGCGATGTTGCATTTCCTTGTCGTACAGAATAGAACGTAGCTGGCGCATTGCATTTTCACGGTTTTTCGGCTGGTCGCGGGTTTCCGTATTCTCAATGAGAATTTC
>DOZP01000313.1:11200-14696 GCA_003517945.1 Porphyromonadaceae bacterium
TTTTGTCCTCCGGCTCCGCTTGAACGAAACGTATCCCAGGATATATTGGCGGGGCTGATGTTTACTTCTATGGTATCATCTACAAGCGGAGTGACAAACACGGAGGCAAACGAAGTCATGCGTTTTCCCTGCGCATTGTAGGGGGATACGCGTACTAAACGGTGTACGCCGTTTTCGCCTTTCAGGTATCCGTATGCATAATCGCCTTCTATCTGTATCGTTACCGTTTTGATGCCGGCTTCGTCGCCATCCTGCAGGTTGCTGATCGTTACCTTATAGTTGTTGCTTTCTCCCCAGCGCATGTACATACGCATCAGCATGGAAGCCCAATCCTGGCTTTCCGTACCTCCGGCGCCCGAATTTATTTTCAGCACGCAACTCATCTGGTCTGCTTCTTCACGAAGCATATTGCGAAACTCAAGGTTTTCTATCAGTTCTTTTGTTCTGGCGTAGGCAACGTCTACTTCTTCTTCGCTTGTGATACCTTCTTTGATATATTCATAAGCGAGGGTAAGCTCTTCGGTCGCATCGTGTACCTCCTTATACAGTTCAATCCATTTCTTGAGACCTTTCACCACCTGCATGTGGGATTCGGCCCGTTTCGTATCTTCCCAGAATACAGGGTCCTGGGTACGTAGTTCTTCTTCTTCTAACTGAACGGTCTTCGCATCGATGTCAAAGATACCTCCTCAACGCCTGCTCGCGTTCCAACAAATCTTTTAGTTGGTCTGATGTAATCATTATAGTTAAAAATTTATTGTTGTTAATTTCTATCTTTGAATCTGCAAAGCTATGAAAAATACCTGTAATATCAAAAGTTGTTTCCATCTTTCAATAATTTATACAAAATCTTTTAAACGAAACTGTAAAAATCAAAATACTTAAGGTTTGCCCTGTGGAAATGAACATATAATTTGGTCAATTGAAAATAAATAGTTTCCTTTGTAAATAATTTCTGCCGGCAAATATTTATAATATAAAAATATGTATCTATGAAAATTTTGATAATAGGAGGGGTAGCTGGTGGTGCAACGGCGGCAGCACGACTGAGACGCGTGGATGAGAATGCACAGATCGTATTGTTTGAGAGAGGCGCGTACGTATCGTATGCTAACTGCGGATTGCCTTATTACATCGGCGGGACTATCAGTGAACGTAGCAGGCTGTTTGTACAGACCGTGGAGGGGTTTATCAGGCGGTTCAATATAGATATTCGTGTAAAATCGGAAGTCACCCGTATCGACCCGGCCAATCAAACGGTTACCGTCCGCGATATGGCGGCGAATAAAGATTATACGGAAAGTTACGACAAACTGATTGTATCTACAGGTGCGGAACCTGTCAGGCCGCCTATACCGGGCATGGAAGACAGCCGGATTTTTTCGTTGCGGAACGTGCCGGATATGGATAAAATAAAGGAGTATATAGAACGCAACAAGCCTAAGAAAGCCGTCGTTGTCGGAGGTGGCTTTATTGGTTTGGAAATGGTGGAAAATCTGCATGATGCGGGCCTGGAAGTAACTGTAATTGAAAAAAGTAATCAGGTGATGGCGCCGATTGATTTTTCAATGGCTTCTATTGTACACCGGCACCTGATTCAGAAACGCGTATCCTTATTGCTTGAGGAAGGAGTTACCCGGTTCGAGCCAATGGAAAACGGAATAAAAGTTATACTTGAAAGCGGAAAAGAAATCCCTGCGGATATGGTTCTGTTTAGTATTGGCGTTCGTCCGGAAGTAAAACTGGCTAAGGAGGCCGGATTGGAACTTGGTTCTATGGGTGGTATCAAGGTGAATGACTATATGCAAACATCGGATGCGAATGTATATGCCCTGGGCGATGCCGCGGAAGTATTCAATCCTGTTATTAATAAACATTCGTTAATACCTTTGGCGGGTCCTGCGAATAAGCAGGCGCGTATTGTGGCCGATAATGTTATTGAGGGGAACAAACACAGGTATGCGGGTACAATAGGCACATCCATCGCTAAGGTCTTTAACCTGACAGTAGCCGCAACAGGGGCCTCTTCCAAGTTGTTGAATAGGGAAAAGACGGAACATATATCATCATTCACACACGGCAGCTCGCATGCCGGATATTATCCGGATGCATTGTCTTTGTCTGTTAAGATTGTGTTTTCACCTGCGGACGGTAAATTATTGGGAGCGCAGGTGGTGGGCTATGATGGCGTAGACAAACGTATCGATCTCTTCGCGCAGGTTATCAAGAAAGGAGGTTCCATTTACGATTTGCAAGAAATAGAACATGCATACGCCCCTCCTTATTCATCCGCTAAAGACCCGGTAAATATGGCAGGTTTTGTCGCGGAGAATATTTTAAAGAAGAAAGTAAAAATCATCCAATGGCGTGATATAGCCAATCTGAGTCCGGCCGGTTCGGTTATCATAGACACCCGTACGAAAGAAGAGTATGAATTGGGACATATCGGGGGTGCATTGAATATTCCCGTGGATGAACTCAGGGGCAGATTAAATGAAGTACCGAAGGATAAGCAAATAATCGTTTATTGTGCCGTAGGGCTTCGTGGGTATTTGTCCGCAAGGATTCTGACACAGCGTGGATACACCGAAGTTTATAATCTTTCGGGCGGATATAAAACCTATTCATACGCGATTGCAGGTAATACACCACCCGAAGATGCGCGTGATGTGATTTTTAAAAAAGACGAAACAACGGAAAGCAGGGAAGAGCTAAAAAGTACGGAAGTAAAAACAGTCTGTATAGATGCTTGTGGACTGCAATGTCCGGGGCCGATTATGCAATTGAAAAAAAACTATGACCGGATAAATCCGGGCGACCATCTTGAGATCAAAGTTACGGATCAGGCTTTCGGCGAAGATCTGAACGGTTGGTGCCGGATGGTAGGGGCGGAATTGGTAAGTATGGACAATTCGGGAGGTGTTATCACGGCAACTGTCAGGAAGAAAGCGAAAGATGAAGTTCGCCCTGTGACTGCTATTGCAAAAGACGATAAAACCCTGATTGTATTCAGTGATGATCTGGACAGGGCGCTTGCTTCGTTTGTCATAGCCAATGGTGCGGCCGCTTCGGGTAAGAAAGTGAGTATGTTCTTCACTTTCTGGGGGCTGAATGTAATTAAGAAAGCGAAGAAACCTGCCGTAAAAAAAGATTTTATGGGTAAGATGTTCGGTATGATGTTGCCTTCGGACAGTAAGAAACTCAGGCTGTCTCAGATGAATATGGGAGGAATCGGCAGTAGAATGATGCGCGGCATTATGAAAAATAAGCGTATCGACAGCCTCGAAAGCCTTATGCAACAAGCATTGGATAATGGTGTGGAATTTATCGCCTGCTCCATGTCGATGGATGTAATGGGTATCCAAAAAGAAGAACTTCTGGATGGTATCACTATTGGCGGTGTCGCGGCTTATCTGGACAGGGCCGAAAATGCGAATGTGAATTTATTTATTTAATTCAAGCTGCTACCTATATGCTTCCATTAAAATTGTGGTTA
>DOZP01000297.1:0-3425 GCA_003517945.1 Porphyromonadaceae bacterium
GCGGTATGGACGGGACTCGAACCCGCGACCCCCTGCGTGACAGGCAGGTATTCTAACCAACTGAACTACCACACCAAATTTTGTCTTGATTGCTATTCCTCTGAATTGCGAGTGCAAAGATATGGCTTTATTTTTAAACTCCAAACTTTTTTGAGAAAAAATTCTAACGCTTTGATGAGAACAGTAAAAAATAGGTTGGATTTCAAGAAAATATGAAATGATGAAAATTAGTTTGCGATCGATAAAACAGTAGCAAGAGCAGAAATAAACAACAATTCTTCTATTTTATCTTTTAAGCTTTTTGAAAAAAAACTATCTTTGCCGACAATTTAATTAAAGAACATTGCAATGAAGCAGACTCCTGTTGATTATCAGATCACTAAGAGAGTGATAGAAGATTTTGGATTGAATGATTTTGGTAAAGCGACTATTCGGGAAGTGGTAGCCATATCCAATCAGTTGGAAAAAGAAACAGGAGCGGAGTTTATCCACATGGAAATGGGAGTGCCCGGACTAAAACCGGCGCAGGTAGGTGTCGATGCTGAAATCAAAGCTTTGCAAAGCGGTATAGCTGCTATATATCCTGACATAAACGGGTTATGGCAGTTGAAAAAAGAAGCGTCACGATTTATCAAGGCTTTTATCAATACGGATATCTCCCCGGAACATTGCGTACCTGTTACCGGTTCCATGCAGGGAACTTATGCCTCATTCCTGACCTGCGGACAATGTGATTCGAAAAAAGACACGATCCTGTTCATTGATCCCGGATTTCCGGTGCAAAAACAGCAGATCGTCGTCATGGGATACAAGTATGAATCATTCGATGTATATGAATATCGTGGCGAAAAGTTACAGGCTATACTTGAAAAATACCTTTCAAAAGGTAATATTGCCGCTATAATTTACTCGAATCCCAATAATCCGGCTTGGTTTTGCCTGACGGATAGTGAACTTAAAATAATCGGTGAAGCAGCTACCAAATATGATACAATAATCATTGAAGATCTGGCTTATTTTGCCATGGACTTCAGGAAAGAGCTTGGTTCTCCGTTTCAATCGCCCTATCAGCCAAGCGTTTCGCATTATACGGATTATTATATACTTCAGATTTCGGGTTCCAAAGCATTTAGTTACGCCGGACAACGCATAGCCGTGACAGCTATTTCCGACAAACTTTACAACCGGACATACACCGGTTTGACCCAACGATACGGTGGGGGTACGTTCGGTACGGTTTATGTACACCGCATACTTTACGCGCTTTCTTCGGGAACAAGTCATTCTGCTCAATACGCATTGGCTGCTATGCTTAAGGCGGCATCGGACGGAACATTTGATTTTGTGGAAGAAACGAAGGAATACGGTAAGCGGGCAGCACGTCTGAAAAAGATTTTCAAAAATCATGGATTTAAAATTGTTTATGACCATGACCTTGACGATCCCATTGCCGACGGATTTTACTTCACGATCTCTTATCCGGGAATGACAGGCGGAGAGCTCATGAAAGAACTTATGTATTATGGAATAAGCGCCATATCACTTAGTACGACCGGGAGTCGCCAACAAGGTTTACGTGCATGTACCTCTTTTATCAAACCAAATCAATACGATTTATTAGAAGAACGACTGGCTATATTCGAGAAAAATAATCCACGGTAATCTTCTGCGCAAAGAGAGAGTTGTTTCCTTTACATCTCCTTTAAATAAGCTATCTGGAGACATCAAACAGAAGTGAATATTTATTTCCGGATCAAGAGACAAAAAAAAATGAATTGTCAAATATTAACAATCATTGGTAGTTAAATTTTAAAATTCACTTGTTTATGTCCCGATAAAGATATACATTGTCCTCGCTTTTCATATAAATGTTACAATGACTCAATACAAGGACATATTCAAAATAAGGCATAACAATTCACAGCCTGAGAAGGGTAATATTCTCATATCCGAGCCATTCCTGCAGGATATCTATTTTCAACGTGCAGTCGTGTTGCTTGTTGAACATAATGCCCAGGGATCAATGGGTTTTATTCTGAACAAGAAAACAGTACTTTGGGTCAATGATTTTTTTGACGGATTTGATGACATACCGCAGATACCCGTTTATCTCGGAGGACCGGTATCTTCTGATCGCCTGTTTTTCATACATTCATTAGGCAATTTAATTCCCGACAGCGTTAAAATAGGTAATAATTTATATTTTGACGGAGATTTTGAGGTATTAAGATCTTATTTATTAAGTGGAAAACCTATTTGTGAAAATATAAAATTTTTCCTCGGATATTCCGGTTGGACTAAAAATCAACTATATGGTGAAATCAAACAGGATTCATGGCTTGTCAGCCGGTCTTCCAACCGTAATATCATGTTAGCGGAAGGAGAATCATTCTGGAAACATTCCGTTGAGTTAATAGGAGGCTCGTATATGACATGGATCAATTACCCTAAAGATCCGAAATTAAACTGACCAGCAACACGTCTTTATACCCTTCATCTGTCTGTTGCCAATCAGACAACAGACCTTTCTCCTTGAAGCCGCAATGCTCAAATAACCGCCTGCTTGGTTCATTATCCGCAGGTATATAAGCATATAACTGATGCAACTTTAAAAATGAGAATGCATATCTGCACAGAACAGATAAAGCGCCGCCGGCAACACCTTTTTTCTGATACTCCCTGTCGACCATTATACCAATTGCCGCCCGGCGATGATGCGGCTCAAATTCATACAGATCAATTGTTCCAACGGTTCTCAAATCCGGCTTTATTTCGATCATCAGACGAAGTTGTCCGAATTTATATATATCTTTTGCTGAAGATATGTATTGCTTAAGGTCATAGCGTGAATAAGGCGTTATCGTACTACCTAAAGGCCATAGCTCTGTATCATTTTCCCATCTGTAGAAAATATCCAGATCTTCCGGTTCGGGAGCCCGGAGTTTTATATTTTCACTTTCCAATAACATAATAATCCCTCAGATATATTTTTATAAAAAGCAAACCATTATGTATACAAATCTCTGTTTATAAACCGTTTATGTATGCATAGATCAGTTCTTTATTGAGTCATTAAAGCAGATGCGGTTCAGGATAGAGCGGCCGAGTGTTATCTCGTCGGCATATTCGATTTCGTCGCCAATTGATATTCCGCGTGCGATAACACTTACGGTGATATTATATGGTTCCAGTTTCCGGTACAGAAAAAAATTAGTGGTATCTCCCTCCATTGTTGTACGCAGAGCCAGAATAATTTCTTTTACATCTCCCGAAGCGACACGCTCAACAAGGCTATCTATTTCAAGATCGGCCGGCCCTATGCCTTCTATTGGAGATATGATACCTCCAAGAACATGATAGACCCCGTGAAACTGCGCCGTATTCTCTATAGCCATTACCTCTTTAACATTTTCAACGACACAAAC
>DOZP01000297.1:3495-3960 GCA_003517945.1 Porphyromonadaceae bacterium
CAATCGTTCCGCATAACCCGGATCACGACGAAGGATATAAAGAGCAAGGCGTAAAGCCGTCTTACGGCCCACACCGGGAAGCGCCGCCAGTTCATTTACTGCATTTTCCAATAAAACGGAAGGATACTGCTGATTCATCAAAACTCCTTACTTTAATTCACGACCGGCATACATGCGTTCGTAGTAGTTTACATAATCACCTTCAACAATCTGTTCAACCCACGACTGATTATCAAGATACCATTTTACGGTTTTCACAATACCCGATTCAAAATCAGTGTCGGGCTTCCATCCCAACTCATTTGTTATTTTTGCCGGATCAATCGCATAGCGTTGATCATGCCCGAGACGATCCTTAACAAAAATGATCAGATCATCGTTTATCCATTCTACAGACAACTGTCCCTCTGTTTCAAAAACCTGCTTTTTAAGGTATTTTCGGTATTCGGGACACTCCGTCATGAT
>DOZP01000297.1:3992-15844 GCA_003517945.1 Porphyromonadaceae bacterium
TAAACCTCTCCTACACGGCCATTATTTATTACCATATCAATCGCCTTGCAATGATCTTCCACATAAAGCCAGTCACGGACATTTGAACCATCTCCATATACAGGTAATGACTTACCATCCAATATGTTTTTTATAATCAATGGGATCAGCTTTTCAGGAAAATGATAAGGTCCGTAATTATTGGAACAACGGGTGATGGTAACCGGCATTTTATATGTTTCACCATACGCTTTTACGACTAAATCAGCACTTGTCTTCGAAGCGCTGTAAGGACTACGCGGATCCAGAGGAGTCATTTCCGTAAAATACCCGGTCTCGCCAAGGCTTCCGTAAACTTCGTCTGTTGAAACCTGATGAAAACGAACACCTTCCTTCCATACGGGATAACCTCTTTCATCACTACCGGTAACCCATGCTCTGCGGGCAGCATCCAACAGATTCTGTGTTCCTAATATATTTGTAACAAGGAATAACTGAGGATTTTCTATGCTACGGTCTACATGACTTTCTGCGGCAAAATTCACAACATAATCGAAGTCATAGCCAGCAAACAATTTGTCTGCCAACGCCTTGTCGCATATATCACCTTTCACAAATATGCAACGCTTATTATCAATATCCCCCTCTACTGTCGCCAGATTTCCCGCATAAGTTAACGCATCAAGTACCACAAGCTGTATGTCGGAATATGATTTCAACATATATTTCACAAAATTAGCGCCAATAAACCCGGCGCCACCGGTGACCAAATATTTCTTCATCTATTCTATTATTTTAACCCACATTCATTTGCTATTTACGACTTTCATTTCAACGGAAAATAACCCTATTATTACTGATTATATTCAAAATTATTGTCCGCCTCATTCAAAAGAGGAGCATTCCGGTCTTTTTCCGAGGTATTTACCAAACGATCCGAAATAGCACGCCAATCCACCCCTATTTCCGGATCGTCAAAACGTATCCCGCGCTCGTGCGTAGGAGCATAGGGATTATCTACTTTATAAATAAATACAGCCGATTCACTCATCACGTAAAATCCGTGAGCAAATCCTTTCGGAATAAAAAATTGCCGTTTATTTTCGCCCGACAATTCCACCGCTATATACTTCCCGTATGTTGGCGAACCTTTACGGATATCAACAGCCACATCCAGAACTGTTCCCTGTATCACACGGACAAGTTTAGATTGGGCATAAGGTTCAAGCTGGTAATGAAGGCCCCGCAGCACTCCCTGCGAAGAACAGGATTCATTATCCTGAATAAAATGAATTTTGCCTATATTTTGTTCAAAATCCTGTTCCTTATACGATTCCATAAAGTATCCTCTTGAATCACAGAATACATTCGGTTCTATAATCCAAAGTCCGTCAATCTCCGTTTTTGTATACGTCATACTATTTTCTTTAGGGAAACAAAGAAAGTATTTTTTAGCGAGACAAACAAAAGAAAATACAAAACATTTGGCTTTTACAAAAATTTATGTACCTTTGCAACCGCAAAAAGACAAGGTACCTTGGATGAGTGGCTTAGTCAGTGGTCTGCAAAACCATGTACGGCGGTTCGAATCCGCCAGGTACCTCGGATTTATCCTCATAACTCGCTGAATTTCAGTAATAGTTATGAGGATTTTTTATTTGGAGGATTAAAAATAGAATTAAAACAGATTCTTATGAAAAACATTGGATAAAGTAAAATGTAATTCATATCTTTGTTGCGTAAAAATGCGTATATACGCAAAAATAATCAACGAATGGAAGTCAAACGTGATACTTATCTCAACAAACTCATTGCCGCTAAGAGCAATGGCATGATTAAGATAGTAACCGGTATAAGGCGGTGTGGGAAATCCTATTTGCTGTTCCGGTTGTTTTATGATTACCTGATTACTCAGGGCATAAAAGATGACCACATTATCAAAGTAGACTTGGAAGACAGGCGTAATAAAAAACTTCGTGATCCGGATACGCTTTTAGAATATATTGATGGGCGGATGAAGGACACTGGCATGTATTATATCATGCTTGACGAGGTACAGCATGTGAGTGAATTTGAAGATGTGTTGAACAGTTATTTGAAAATACCCAATACCGATGTATATGTTACTGGAAGCAACTCCAAGTTTTTGTCGAGAGATGTGGTTACGGAATTCCGTGGACGGGGAGATGAAATTAAGATTGCCCCTTTGTCCTTTCACGAATTTATGTCGGTCTTTGAAGGCACGAGAGAGGAAGCGCTTGAAGAGTACCTGACTTATGGCGGGTTACCCAAATTGATAGGCATAGCAGATGATACCAAGAAAATGGAATACCTGAAAGGCTTGTTTGAGAAAACCTACATTACGGACATCAAAGAGCGATATAATATTAAGAACGATGCGGAGTTGGGAGAACTGATAGATATAATAGCATCGTCTGTTGGCGGGCTGACCAATCCCACCAAACTCGGAAACACATTTAAGTCTGTGAAAAAAGTATCGCTTTCGGTCAACACCATAAAATTCTATCTTGATATACTTTCGGACGTATTCCTTGTCGAGAAATCAATCCGGTACGATATTAAAGGGAAAAAATATATTGATACCCCAGCCAAGTATTATTTCTCAGATCTTGGCTTGCGCAATGCCCGAATCAACTTCCGGCAGCATGAAATAACCCATCTGATGGAAAACCTTATCTACAATGAACTTCGTATCCGTGGAATGAGTGTGGATGTAGGTGTGGTAGTTCTGAACACCAAAGACGAGGATGGCAAAAGCCTGCGTAAGCAACTGGAAGTGGATTTTGTATGCAATCAGGGGAGCAAACGTTGCTACATCCAATCAGCTCTTCGCCTACCGACAGAAGAAAAGCGTGAGCAGGAACTTCGTTCACTCAAAAATATTAACGACAGTTTTCAGAAATTTGTGATAACCGAAGACCCGATCAAACGTTATCAGGATGGGAACGGAGTAGTATTCATGAATATCTATGAGTTTTTATTGGATGAAGACAGCCTGAAAGTTTGAGATTGACAGCAAGGCTTTATGAAAGTCATTTGTTTATCTTAAAAATAGTTTGTAGATTTGCCCCCAAGAGTTATAAAGGTCAAACGATGACAGTACGAGGTCAGGAAGTGCCGGATTTTCGTTACAAATTTGTTACAGAAGCAAGGTGAAGAACACTATAATTTATTGATATACGATATATTAAGCGAAAAAAAGTTCGACCCCCGTCTATCGCAGACGAAAGTCGCAAATCACAGCTCCCCGGTTGGCTATTTATTTCGTTTTCCAAGAGACTCCTTTTTAACTTTCTCCCATTCGCTTTTCAGCATAGTTTGAGTTTCATCAATTATAATATTAACATGCTTTCTTGCTGTCTCAAGAGAGTTTTGATGAATTTCTGTATGACTAAAGAAATCAATGAAAAATTCAATAGACTGAATTATCTTACGATCCTCATTAGGATTAAAACGTAGTTGAAGTAAACGAAGCCTTGTAATGTAGTCTATCTCACTCCATTTTTTGATATTCATATCAACCCCAACTTGAATATCTGCACTTTGCATTTCCTCTATTTGTCTATCAATCGAATCGAGTCTATCAATCTCCCATTGCAGATAGTCAGGATCTTTACCCGCGATATTCCATTGCATTTTACGAAGAGCAAATTCTACATTGGTTATAAGTTCGGCAACCTCGTTTCGGACAGTGGATAGCCATTTGATTCGTTCAGAGGTAATAGTGTCGATGTATTTCGATGTTTTAAGATTACGGTTCGTGGTTATCCAATTCCCAACTGCCACACATAGAGTGATTAATACTCCAAATAAAGTTATACCTTCAATCCAATTCATATTTCTATATATATTACAATTTCGTAAATTCCTCATTCACAAACCGTATCAGTTGTTCCTGTGTAGGCAGTTCCAGCATGTATTTCGACACGAAAATATCCCTGTCGCTGTCGGCCATTGCGTACTCCACTATAGCGTTGTTTTTGTCAGTCACAAGCAAAATACCTACGGGCGGGTTGTCATCCGGGCGCATGACCTCTTTCCGATAATAGTTGACATAGGTTTTCAGTTGACCGATATGTTCGTGCGAGAAGCCGGAAACTTTAATTTCGACAAGCACATGACATTTCAAAATCCGGGAATAAAACACCAGATCGCAGAAATAATATTCGCCACCGATAATGATACGTTTCTGACGGGCCTCGAAACACATCCCGTGACCGAGTTCCATCAAAAACTCTTCCAATTGTTCGATCAGAGCCTGTTCCAAGTCTGATTCATACACGACATCTTTCGCTTTCAGACCTAAAAACTCAAAGGCGAACGGCGATTTGATCGTATTGAGCATATTACTGACTTTACTACTTCCCTGAACAATCTCGCTCAACAGGGCGGGATTACGGCTCATGCCGCTGCGCTCATAATACAGACTATTTATTTGTCGCTTCAACTCCCTGACACTCCATGTGCCTTTTATACATTCAATCTCATAAAACAAGCGTTTTAGCGGGTCTTCAATGGGAAATAATAAAACCAAATGGGAAAAAGAAAGTTTTTGAAGCAACTTTTCCATTGGTAACGCTCCTTGTAACCCGGCAGGAGTTTTAGATTGGGCAGACACTGTCTGCCCAATTATATCCTGTTCATTAGTAGGAAATTGGAATTGGGCAATCGGTGTCTGCCCAATTCCATTGAAATACTTTTGAATGAATTTTGGAACGAACGCCTTTACCTGTGGATACAATTCATAGAATTGACGGTATAATTTCAGATTGCGATACGAAAGCCCATCTTCATTAAAACCATCGGCGAGATTTTGCAAGAGTTTTGCGCCATATTTCGCCCTGTCCTCTCCATTCTGCTCAAATTCCACAATATAGAAACCAATCAGCCAGTTCCTGACCGTCAAATGGGTGTTGATGGCCAACGCCGCATTCTGCCTGAACGAATCAGACAGCGTTTGTATTCCTTGTTTTAATTCGTTAAAATTCATACAGATATAATTTGATAACAAAGTTACGATAAAATCCCTATTTTCCCGGCTCTCCGGTTGGTTTTTTGAGATATTCGCGGATGAAGTTCCGCACTTCCGATTCGAGGTAGTATGTCTTTTGGTCAATGCGGCGGTGGGGTAACATACCCGATGCCTGGAAACGTTGTAGGGTACGCTTGCTGCAACTAAGCATGAAACACAGGTCGATGTTATTGAGTAGCCGCTCGCCGTTGATCTCGTAACGGGTTCTTTCCGATTGATCCATTTTCTTCTCCAATCTGAACTGGATTTTCCAGAGGACAAAGCTACGACAATTTATCCCGAAATTAGTTACCATAAATAGCTCATTCTGCTTTGACCTTACAAAATTCTATGCTTCCATTTATCCATTCGTAGCCACCATTGCGACAGGACAAGCAACATTAGAACATAGAGTTGTTCGGAAGTCCAGTACATTGCGAGCGGGATTTCAGGAGAACGCGACAGGGCGAACAGGTAGGTCAGGTAGAGGACGATGTTCGCCATTTGGATGACAAACGCGACCCGCGTGTTGCCTGTGCCGATCACCGTGTTGCACCAGGTATATGCCGGGCCGGAGATCAGGAAGGTGGAGAGCATTACGCAGAAAGGCGCGAATGCCGTCTCAATCACCGCCGCATCGTTCGTAAACAGTCGCAGAAGAGAGCCAGAAAGTACAAAAGCAAGTATGATAAGCGGCAGTCCCAGCGCATAATTGAGTGCGATAACCCGACGTCCGGTCGGCATTACCTCCGCCGCCCGTCCCGAACCGATGAGGTTGCCGGTCAGCGAGATCATCGTCGTGGCGAACGAGTTGACGATCACAAAAAAGATCATCGAAATACTTCGCACCACATTGGCGGCGGCAAGTTGGATTTCGCCCAAATGTTCGATGGCTACAAAGAACAGGAACCACGGCGCCAGACAGAAAAACTGCCGTACCATCGTCCAGATCGACACGCCAAGCAAGTGGAGTGATAGCCGGAGGTCTAAGACAGGGCGCATCCTTTCGACACGCCACCGCATATAGACCACCATAAACCCAAGGCCGACGAGTTCGGCTATCGACGACCCCATTGCCGCCCCGCCGATCCCCAATGCCGGGCATCCACCCCGGCCGAAGATCAGCAGGTAATTGCACACCACGTTGCACACCACCATTACGATTGCATTGGTGGTGAGAATTTTCGTGCGTGTTGTTCCGACGAAAAACGCCCGGATCGCCAGCAGCGGAAATGCGAACAGGTAACTGTAATCGCGCCATCCGATGTACTCGACAGTCGCCCGCCAGACCTCGTCCGACGAGACAACCAACCGCAGTAGCGCAGGTGAGAATAATTTCGACAATATAAAAATGACGACAGCAAAGGCTGATAAAAAGTAAAGCCCTTGAAAGAATACCCTGCCGACTTCATCGTTTCGTCCCTCGCCGTTGCGCCGGGCGATGACGACCTGCGTGCCGAGACTGAACCCGAAGCCGAGCATATAAATGGCTATATAATACATCGTGGCGATGGCCGATGCGCCCAATTCGATGTGGCCGACGCGACCGAGGAAAATGGAATCAGTGAGATTGATTAGTTGTTCCATCAAGAGGCTCACCATCACAGGCAGGTTGATGAGCCAGATTTGTTTGTATGTATATTTCATTGTTTTATGAAGTAGCTCGTTTGCACGTCAGCATCCATGAGGGAAAATCTCACGCAAACGAATAATAATAAAATAGATTGATTAAACTCTGTTTTCAGAAACGGACGTCGGGGCAACCAAAGGAACACGCACACCGAACCGATGCCGGAGAGAAATTCCCCGACAAGCCTGGAGCCTGATAGTTATATACAGAGTTGACACTTCATAAGATACAAAATAGACTGAATTATGAATGCAAAGATAGCATTATTATCACAAACGCAACCATTCGCCGGTATTTTTTACCTTGCATAAAATCACTACCTTTATGCGCCCAAACCGACAGAAGGAATGTAGCAGTTTATTCATAACAGACAATATGAAATACCGATCGTTTTTTGTGACCTTATTGTTGTTTACCGGAGTTTATTGCCGGGCGCAACAGGATTCTATCGTACCGTTTGAAAACGCCTATAAGCGTATTTACCATATAACGAAAACAGCGAAAGAGGAAAAACCGGTGATGAACGGCCGTTTAGATGAAGACTTCTGGACAAACCAGGGGGAATGGTCCGACCGCTTTGTACAGATTATTCCCTACGAACGGAAAATACCGGACTCGCCAACCCGCGTGAAACTGCTTTACGATGATAAATATATCTATGTCGGCGTATATTGTAAGGAAATCCGGCCGGATAAGTTGAATCGTTTTATCGGCAACAGGGATGATAACAGTATGGGTGACCTGATTAGCGTAGCCTTTGATACCTACCATGACTACCGGGCAGCTCCGGAGTTCAACCTCAACCTGGGCGGAAATAAAACCGACCTGATCGTAACCGACAAGCTGAATATCAATTTAAGCTGGAATGCCGTATGGGAGGGAAAGACGTATATCAACATGGAAGATTCCTGCTGGACGGCCGAGCTACGCATCCCGTTCAGCCAGCTCCGTTATAACCGAAGCGATGAGGGTGTTTGGGGATTGCATGTACGCCGAATCAGACGCCAGAACAATGAAGTCCAGAACTGGAGTATGATCCCGTTGAAAAACAATGGCCATGTGTTTTCATTCGGCGAAATGCATGGAATGACCGATTTACCCAAACCCCGCGGAATCGAATTTTTACCTTATGTCATGGGAAAATACCGGAATGAGCCGAAGATCGCCGGCAGTCCCTATCAAAAAGGGAACAGTTGGGGCGGAAATGTCGGTTTAGACGCCAAATTCGCTCTTTCGGATTTTACGCTGGATCTGACTGTCAATCCCGATTATGGCCAGGTAGAGCTTGATCCTTCCGTGATGAATCTGACGGCTTACGAAACGTTTTACGACGAAAAACGCCCTTTTTTCTTAGAAGGAAAACACATTCTGGATTTCGCCAATGGCAGCGACATGATGTTTTACACCCGGCGTATCGGCGCCGCTCCGTCGTATACCCCGCAGGATATTGACAATACAAACAGTTTTGCGGATAGGAAGGAAAATGTTCCGATTATAGGTGCCCTGAAACTGACGGGGACGAACAAACGGGGCGTAACAGTGGGTATGGTACAGAGCGTAACGGCCCGGTCATCCGCCAAAGTGACCCGTAACGGGACGGAAAATACGGAAACAGTGGAGCCATTGACAAATTACACGTTGGCCCGCGTGCAGAAAAACTGGGAAGGAAACAGCCTGCTCGGCGGAATGGTCACATCGGTCAATCGTGCGTTAAATCAGCCTTATTTAGAAGATTTGATGGTTCGCAACGCTTTCACGGCGGGAATCGATTTCATTCAATATTTTAAAAACCGCCTCTATTATATTGACTTAAAGGGTATGTTCAGTTCCCTGAACGGAAGCAGGGAGGCAATGACTATTTTGCAGACCAACCCGGTACATTATTACCAACGTGCATCTGCTTCCGGTTACCTGGGGGTAGATCCGAATCGTCGCTCCCTGAATGGAACCGGCGGGTATGTAAAAGCCGGACGGAAGGGAAATGCCAAGTGGGCTTTTGCGGAAACATTCAGTTGGTCTTCTCCCGGTTTCGACCTGAATGATATGGGCTATATGAAAGAAACCGACAACCGGACGAATGAGACGGAAATAGTATACCGGCAGACGGATATTTGGAAGCAGTTCCGGTATAACGCTTTCACGCTCACCCAGAAAAATCAGTGGAATTACGGCGGAATTCCTTTTAGTAACGATGTGGCGCTTCGTTGGCAGAGTATGACTATGAACCGCTATGAAATGGACATAAAGGAGACTTTCGTTTGGAACCGCTTAGACAGCCGTATGCTTCGGGGAGGCCCCGACATGCGGTTGAATCCTTACTTCCAGACTTCGGCAAAGGTGAATACGGATAAATCCAAATGGATGATGTTCATGTTGAAATATGAAGGCAATCATAACTTGGACGGATACAATCAATTCAATACATTGTCGCCCAGCCTGACATTCCGTATGGGCAATCATGTATACTTATCGGGACAGATGGACTATGCTTGGAATACGGATCATACGCAATATATCGGAACGTTAAAATCGTCGCCCGGATCTGCCGGCCCTGCCGCTCCTTCCCTGACTTACCTGATGGGGCATATGGATCAGAAAACGTATGGGTTGACGATGCGTTTACAAGTAAATGTTACGCCGGATATGTCCATACAGTTTTACGGTTCCCCGTTTACTTCGACCGCAAAATTCAGCGATTTTAAAGAAGCGGCGGATACGAAATCGCGTACGTATGACAAACGTTTCCATGTCTTTTCCGGAGAGGAGATCAGTTATTCGGACGACATGTACACGATCAAAAGCGCCGGAAAGGAAGTTTCGTTCGGAAATCCGGATTTCAGTTTTAATGAGTTCCGCTCCAACCTTGTGGCTCGCTGGGAATATTTACCGGGATCCACCTTGTATTTTGTCTGGGAATACCGGATGTCTAACCAGGATAACCGCTACGTAACCGGCTGGGGGAATAACCTGGATCGTATGTTCGGCCTTCCGGCCACCAATACTTTTATGCTAAAGATAAATTACTGGTTCGGTTTATAGGTCAAGTCCATAAAGTCTATTTCTCTGTCGTTACGCATTAGAAATCTCTAAACAAAAAAAATTGAATATTAAAAAAATTATTTATTTGCTTGGAAGAACAATTATTTCATGTACTTTTACGCTATATTAAAAAGCGTAAAAAATATCGCTTTCTGTTTCCAGGTTATTTAAATAGATATAAATGAGGAAAATAGTTGTTGTCGGCGCAGGGATTTCAGGATTGACCGCTGCAATTTATGCACAACGAAACGGTTTTGATGTCACCTTGTGCGAACAAAATAGTTTTGCAGGCGGAATGTGTACCGGGTGGAAGCGGAAAGGTTACTTATTTGAAGGTTCTTTACATTGTACCGGATCCAATCCTAAAACAGAATTGTACGGGATATGGAAAGACACAGGCGCCTTGAGCGAAGATGTGAAAATAAATTTGCCCGATATATTCCGTGTCGTGGAATGGGAGACTCAGATCCTCCATATATTTCAGGACATATCAAAAACAGTTGAGCATCTGATTGACGTTTCGCCGGATGACGAAAAACAACTCCGGCGTTTAGAAAATGATGTCAAAGCGTTCGCCCATTTGCAGATGCCGATTTTTGACATTAAAGGCGTCAAAACGCAACATCCGAAACGTATGACAATTAGCGGCTTGCTTAAAATGTTGCCGATGCTTCCCCAATTGGGAAGATTATTCAATGTGTCCTGTAAAAAATATCTTGAAAAATTTACACATCCCGGAATACGGAAATTGTTTCGTATCATACCTGATAATTATTCATCCATCAGCCTGATTGCCACGCTGTCCACATGGAATATGGGTGACGGTGGTTTCCCCGAAGGCGGTTCGATGGCTATGATCGGCAGGATGGTGAAAACTTTTGAAGACCTCGGCGGCAAATTACTATTGAAAACCAAGGTGAAAAAAGTTAACATTGAAAATGGAACCGTTGTAGGTATTGATCTTGCTAACGAGGCGCTTGCCGCCGACTCCGTGATCGTCACGCAGGAGACTATTGCGGCCATTGATCAATTGTTTGATGCGCCTTTAGATGATGAGTGGCTGACGGTTCTTCGCAATAAGACAGAACCTGTGGTCTGTACCTTTATCGGCGTGGGTATACGGGCGGAAATTGCTCAAACGCCTATACCGACATGGGATCTTGAAGAACCAATCAGGTATGCCGGAAAGACTATAAAAGAAATAGGTTTTCATAATTATTCAGGCTTAGAAGGGTATGCGCCTCAGGGATGCACTACACTTACCACAACGTTTACGGGCGATACTTATCCTTTTTGGAAAAAGGCAAAAGAAGAAGGCCGGTATGAAGATGAAAAACGCAAACTTTCCGACCAGATTTGCCGTGTTATCTGTGATAAATATCCACAGGCGGAAGGCAATATAGAAGTAATTGATATAGCCACTCCTCTGACCTACGAACGGTACACCGGAGCGTATCATGGTTCGTGGATGAGCATCACCGGTTTAGGTAAAAAAATGAGAACATACCCCGGCTTTTCAAAAAAAATAAGCGGACTGTATTTTGCCGGACACAGGCTTATGACCCCCGGAGGACTACCGGTGGCGTTATACAGTGGTCGTAAAGCAGCACAGATGATATGTCGCCAGTACAATGTGATGTTCAGGTAAATAAAATAAACGCGTTATATGACAAAAGAAGACTGATGCTAATAATACAAACAGCTTTTTGAAAATGTATCATCTTTGATTATTATGGCAAATAAGAGTGACTAATTTGCTTCGATCGTGTGTTGTTCCTGCAGAAAGGTTTCTGCTTTTCCGATCGCTTCGTGTATATTGCTGCAAATATTACCGGCTCCTATCTTTTCGTCCATTTTGTTTTTTATGAGCACGGTACGTACTTTTTCATTTACTCCCGAAAGGATTATCTGAATGTTTTTCTTTGCGGACAGGCGGCAAAGGCTTTCCAGGTTATGCAGTCCGGTAGAATCCATGAACGGTACTTTCCGCATACGGATAATCCTGACTTTCGGTTTGTCACCGAGTAGTTTCATGCATTCGTCGAACTTATTGGCTATCCCGAAGAAAAACGGGCCGTCTATTTCGTAGACTTCGACTCCTTCGGGGATAACCAGTACTTCGTTGTCGTGAGCCACTTCACTATCGTTTGATAAATTAATTTTATCAGTGGA
>DOZP01000294.1 GCA_003517945.1 Porphyromonadaceae bacterium
CCTATTTTTGTAAGAATCCCTGATATTCCACATCTGACATTACAGATTTCACATATATGCACAGGTATTTTCAGACGAAATAACCGGCAAATTTTATTTATACTATGAATACACTCTATACACATTGGACATTAAAAGAGCTGAAAAAACGATTTGTCATTGATTTTCCGCAAATGGTTCAGGCGGCAAAGGAGGCTGTTTCCGCAGAAGAGTTCAAACAAAAAATCAGGGAACTTTTTCCTCATGACACGGTGCTGCGACTAATCAATTACGACGGACAAACAATAACCGATTTTTCGACCGGAAAAGACGTGCATATACAAACAATCGTGTTGTTATTTGACTTTTTACGCAACACGGTTCATCCGGATAAAAACACAGACCTGTTTACCGACCTGTATTTTATTTTCCGGAATGCAAGGAACAATGTACACCACAAACCCGTTACCGAAACCAAAGTCATGCAATGGGCCAAACAATGGGTTTCCGGACTCAATTCCGATATACAGCAGCTCCGGGAAGCCAACAAACAGCGTATCATCAGTAAACTCATCCAACGTCTCGGAAGGCGGCTTTCGGTTAACACCCCCTACTACCTTCCGCAGTTCCGGAGCTTCGAAGAAAAGCAGAAACTGGTTAACGAATGGTGGAACAATCATCGCTTTCATCTGCACATGGCAATCAAAAATCCGGACGAACTTAATTTTTATTTAGATAAGACTTTGTCCGAAGAAACAATGCGGGTTTTGCATGACGCTAAGAAAAAGAATATTCCGTTTTTTATAACTCCGTATTATGCATCTTTATTGGATACCACAGGAAACAGTTATGACGACAAGGCGCTACGCTCTTATATCCTTTATTCCAGGGAACTTGTCGATACGTTCGGAGAAATAAAGGCCTGGGAAAAAGAAGATGAAGTAGAAGCAGGCAAAGCCAACGCAGCAGGCTGGATACTACCCGAAGGGCATAACATACACCGTCGATACCCTGAAGTGGCCATCCTGATACCCGATTCGGCCGGACGCGCATGCGGCGGACTTTGCGCATCCTGTCAGCGCATGTATGATTTTCAAAGCCAACGGCTGAACTTCAACCTGAAAGAACTCTACCCCAAAGAATCATGGCCCATAAAACTAAAAAAACTGATGGCATACTTCGAGGAAGACAGGCAATTGAGGGATATTCTTATTACGGGAGGCGATGCGCTGATGAGCCGGAACGCCACTTTACGCAATATATTCGATGCCGTCTACAAAATGGCGCTGCAAAAAAAGAAAGCAAATGAAAATCGCCCCGAAGGAGACAAATTCGCCGAAATACAACGGATCAGACTGGGAACACGCCTGCCTGTATATCTGCCGATGCGTGTCGATGAAGAGCTGATTTCCATACTAAAGGAATTCAGGGAGAAAGCATCCGGGATAGGAATTACCCAGTTGATTGTACAGACACATTATCAAACGCCCCTTGAAATGACAAAAGAATCAAGGGAAGCTATAAATCGTATTATTTCGGCCGGCTGGATTGTTACCAACCAATTGGTCTACAACGTCGCGTCGTCGCGTCGCGGCCACACGGTCGCGTTACGAAAAACGCTTATAAACAACGGGGTTGCTCCCTATTATACATTCGCGGTTAAGGGATTTCATGAGAACTATGCGGTATATGCTCCGATATCACGTTTAATGCAGGAAAGAGCGGAGGAAAAAATATACGGAACATTAAACGAAGAAGGGCAGGAAGAGTTTGTTAAAATCCTGCGAAACAACATTCCGTACACTAAAGAAGTAAATAACTTCCTTCAACGGGAAAAATACCCGTTCATCGCTACCGACCGCAGCGTACTTAATCTGCCCGGAATAGGCAAAAGTATGACATTCCGGCTTACCGGAGTAACGGATGAAGGTAAAAGAATTTTTTGTTTTGACCATGATACCACCCGGCGACACAGCCCCGTTATAAAAGATATCGGTAAGATCTATATTACGGAAAATAAGTCCATACTCGCCTACCTGAAGCAATTGGAGGAAATGGGAGAAGACGTCAGGGCGTACGAGTCTGTCTGGGAATACACCGAAGGCATGACGGAGCCTAAATTCAAATTATATGAATATCCGGAATTGCCATTCCATGTAACGGAAAAAATCAACCACGTCAAAAACCCGACTCCCTAAAACGCCCCTTCTTCTATCAGGTTATTCATCAGCGCATACATGGCCAGTCCGGCAACGGATTTTATGTTTGTTTTGCGGATAATATTTTTACGATGCGATATCACGGTATGGATCGAAATAGTTAACTTCTCGGCAATTTCCTTATTCATAAAACCTTTTGCGATCAGCACCAATACATCTGTTTCACGCTTTGTCAGCTCATAGTTGTTATCTTCGGAATTTTCGGAAACAGTCAGTGAAGAAGCGCAATCAAGCAAAATTTCACATATCCGTTCCCGCTCCTCACGAATATCAACAATCCCGCCGTACAGACGAAGCGCCCCATGTTCAACATACTGGTAAACCAAAGCGACAATCGCCATCCGGGGATACTCCTGCATTATATTACTCAATACAAGCCGTTTGGCACATGACAATAACGCAGGATTCAGCAACAAGATATCCGGCTTCCCCGCAACAAGGCGGCTGTCCAGGCACTCTACCTCATGTAAAGGCGATAACACTTCCAGGGAAGGAGATTCCCCCAGTATCTTCACTAATCCTTCCGTTATAATCCATGAAGGCTCTACAATCAGCACTTTCTTCCGGTTAGTCATACCAGCTTCTTCTCTAACAATTTCACATAGGGAATAAGCACCTTTTCTTCGATAAGCGAATGTTTATGAAGATCGGAAGAAAGCTGAAAAATATCAAACACAACCCCAATGGAATCTCCCTGAGGCACATTTTCCGGTAAATATTTGAAAATGATCTGCATCAGGTCATTCAGCTTATCTTCAATATCATTATGTGCTTTTTCAAAAGCGTGTATACGGTACGTTCCGCATGGTTTAGCCGATATCAAATCTTCAATGTATGGAAAAACAACTTCTTCTTCATATAGAAAATGCTCGGAAACCTCATTCTTATATCCCGCGAAAAACCGTTTCAATACCGTACCGTATTTTTCATTCATATGATCGGCGATGCGATTCAGATGTTGTTCGATATGAGGCAGTCTTTCTTTCAGATAATAGTTGTGAGACGCCATCAGATAAGGTACCAGCCGGCTCATATCCGTTGATACCACTTCTTTTTCATCCGGAAGATAGGAATCAAAGGAATAAACATTGCATATAAGCAAAAAGAAATCTGCCGGCACCCCGTATTTCGCGCACACCTCCGTTACACGTTTGTCGCCAAAACCAAGAGGTATGCCAAAACGGGGAAGCATAAGAATAAGACTATGATTGGCTGATATCAAATCGGCAAGCTTCATTTTTCCCGAAAAAAGTATTTTATCCATATCAATCTGTTTTTAGGCGTATTCCGGCTACAAAGATACTCATTTTATTTTTTTAATTAACCTGCCCGCACATCCCCATTAGTTGGGAATAAAAGCCCTCATACCACCACTAAACGGGATACGGAATGCGGAATTATTTTAGTAAATTTGCAGCGAAAACAAAACACATGAAGCTATCCGGTTTACATAATGGTGAATCGGCCATCATTGTAAAACTACATGGCCATGGCGGTTTTCGCAAACGTATCACGGAAATGGGATTCGTTCGCGGAAGAAAAGTCACATCAATTCTGAATTCTCCGCTGAAAGACCCTGTTAAATATTCCATCATGGGATATGAAGTCTCTTTAAGGCACAGTGAGGCAGAAATGATAGAAGTGCTGTACGAATCAGAAGCGGATGAACTGATAGAGGCGATAAGCGCAGGCGATAAGCATGGGTACGGATCGCATCATTCCATCCACGATGAATACGCGGTACGGCAAACATCCGGACAGCATTCATGCGCAAACGAATACCCGGAAAAACAAAAAGGACGCCACCGCCACAAACCGGATAAAGATCTTGCCTACCGTAAAAACGTGATAAACATTGCGCTTGCCGGAAA
>DOZP01000144.1 GCA_003517945.1 Porphyromonadaceae bacterium
ATGCAAAAGATTCGAATTTTATTGTTGTTTATTTGTGTATTTTTAGCTCCTTCGTTTTTACTACAGGCCCAACAGGATACGCCATTGCGCCTGGGGGTCGCCGGATTGTCTCATGGCCATTTGTGGGAAGTGATCAGCAGGGTGGAACGTGGCGATTTTATTGTCGTTGGGGTGGCAGAGAAAGATGAGTCGTTAAGGCTGCGGAACGGGCTTCGTGATAAAGTGGACGCTTCGCTTTTCTATGCCGGACTGGAAGAGATGCTTGACAAAACAAAGCCGGAAGCCGTTATTGTGTATGAGCCTATTTACGATCATCTGAGGGTTGTTGAGCTTTGTGCGCCGAGAGGTATTCATGTGATGGTTGAAAAGCCATTGGCCGTTAATATGGAACATGCCGGCCGTATGGCGGAATTAGCAAGGAAGCATAAAATTCACTTGCTTACTAATTATGAAACGACCTGGTATAATACAAATCATGAAGCATACCGGTTGATAAATGAAGGTCTGATCGGGAACATTACCCGGATGAATATCTATGACGGACATCAGGGGCCTTTTGAAATAGGTTGCGGCAAGGAGTTTACGGATTGGCTGACCGATCCGGTTCTGAACGGGGGCGGTGCGGTGATTGATTTTGGTTGTTACGGTGCAAATCTCGCAACCTGGTTGCTTAAGGGAGAAACGCCCAAGAGCGTATATGGCGTGTTGAATCAACAGAAGCCCGGCGTATATCCGGATGTGGATGATGACGCAACCATCGTTATTGAGTACCCTTCGGTAACCGTTCAGATTATGGCCTCCTGGAATTGGCCTGTGAACCGCAAAGATATGCATATCTATGGCAGTAAGGGTTATATTTATCAGGATACGCCATCGGTAATGAGGGTTTATACCGGCGGAACGGAAACACGGCCGGCGCCTCCTGCATTGAAAGCTCCGTATAATGATGCTTTCTTCTATCTGAAGGCTGTTGTAAGAGGTGAAATTGTTCCGGAACCGTATGACTTGTCTTCATTGGAGAATAATCTGATGGTGGTCCGTATCCTGGAAGCAGCCATCCGGAGTTCAAAAACAGGAAAGGCTATTGTTTTTGATAAACCCTGACATAGTCTATCTCATACGTAGCAGGGAGTATACTTTCGTCAACGCCTTGTGCGCCGCCCCAGTTTCCGCCCCAGGCAAGGTTTAATTTCAGGTAGAACGGAACATCAAACGGCCAGGTATCTTTGTTGCCCTGTTTGTCGTTCGGAAATTCGAAATGGCATTTGCCGTCGACGAATCCGCGTATGTAATCTTCCGTCCACTCTAACGCATACACGTGAAAGTCCGATTGTGCGGTAGCGATAAATTGTTCTCCTGTTTTTTCCGTTTTGACGGCATGGTTGTACGCATTACAATGAATAGCGGAGGATACCCAGTTCGGACGGTATCCTACTTCTTCCATGATATCTATTTCGCCGTCGGCAGGCCAGTTTTTGAAATTCTTCGGTAACATCCAGTATGCGGGCCATGTGCCTTTTCCCTGGGGTAATTTCAAACGGGCCTCGAAATATCCGTATTTCCAGCTTTCTTTGGTATTTATCCGGATTGAAAGTATTTGATCTTCTTTCTTTTTGGCAATGATCCTGAATGTACCGCCGGAAACGATCGCACACGTATCCGAACCGTGTACGCCCTCTATATAGTTTTGCAGTTCATTATTACCCCATCCGTGATTGCCCGTCTCATAAAACCATTTATCTGTTTGCGGCAGGACTGCATGTCCCTCAAGTCCGTCAAATTCATCATTCCATATCAAGGAATATGCTTCGGGAACAAAAGCGGAGTGTGATACTTCTTTTTCCGGTTCTTTTTTCTTTTCACTCTCTTTTTTGTTGCAACCGGTTAGAATTAACAAAGAAATCAGTAATAATGTTTTCATGTCGGATTAATATAATGGTTTAAAAAGAGTAACGTGCGATATAACTTATTTATTGTGTAGTTTGTTGATTATGTGTTTTATTTTTAACAGTATAATTCTTTGATTTTACATTTTTAGTGTTTATATTTGTAAGTATTATGTAGTGTTTGTTATCAATAGAATTGTTTTGGTTGTCTCATTTTATTAAAAAGATTATGAAAAAATACATTTTTTCCGGGATGTTATTGGTTCTGTTGGTATCTGCCTGTAAGACGCAGCAGGATCCAATGGTAAAAGCGGCTATGGCAGCCGAACAAAAAGTGTGGTATGAGAAAGCCGTTCAGGCAATAAACGACCGCGAATTTGTTTTGGAGGCCGATAAGATCACATTCAGGTATGGACGTTTTACGTATGTGAATGCAAATACGAATTTTATCTCTTTACATGGAGATAAGGCAACGGTTCAGATGGCTTTTAATTCTCCTTATGCAGGACCGAACGGGATAGGAGGGATTACCGTTGACGGGACGGTTTCGGATGTGAAGATATCGACTGACAAAAGGGGGAATATGACCCTCAGTATGTTTGTGCAAGGGGCTGCTATATCGGCTATTGTTAATATACAAATGTTTGAAGGTATAAATCAATGCGCTGCTGAAATTATTCCGAATTTCAATGGTAACAGAATCAAATTTTCAGGAAATTTGTATCCGGAAGCGGAGTCAAATGTTTA
>DOZP01000281.1:0-4759 GCA_003517945.1 Porphyromonadaceae bacterium
TACCTATAATGCAAACAAACTGAATATGCCGCAAACCATCAGCTCTCCCTCCATCCTGACAATACCATCCGGATCAAAGGATCTGAACGGACTGATACAGTCTGTTGACAAAGGTATCCTGGTAACCGGATTCAACGGAGGAAACTGTAACAGCACAACAGGAGACTTTTCGTACGGAATAGAAGGATTCCTCGTTGAAAACGGCAAGACAACACAACCGATAAATGAAATGAATATTACGGGAAACATGATTGAACTCTGGAACAATCTGACGGAAACAGGCAACGACGCCCGTCCTTCGTCGAGTTGGCGCATCCCGTCCCTGTTATTCGACAATGTAGATTTCAGCGGAATATAAATATAAAATTCATATTTATTCACAAAAGGTGTACCAAAACAAGGTTTGATGCACCTTTTTTATATATGTTTGCAACAATTTCACATAACAAGAAACAACAACACACTATATAAACCGTTATTTTCACATATCCTTTATCAGCATAAAAAAATGTATAACTAAAAAAAACAAAATGACTATGATACTAGATTCTTTGGAAAACTCGCAGCAATACGAGTCATTACACCCTCTGTTCAAAAAAGCATTCGATTTAATCAAACACGCGGATTTTTCACAATTAAAAGAAGGACTTATCGAAACAAGCGATCCGCGCCTGTATTTTTCAATTTCACGTATAAGAGGAAAAGATCCGCAGGATGCCGTGCTCGAGACACACAAAAAATTTATCGATATACAAGCTCCGATTGTAGGAGTAGAAACGATCGGTTGGAAAGCCGGCGATGAACTGATGATCATCTCTAAACCTTATGATTATAAGGAAGATGTGATATTCTACCATGACTTTCCGACAACATACGCCAAACTCTATCCGGGACAATTTGCCATATACTTTCCGGAAGACGGACATGCGCCGGGCATCGGACAGGGAGATATACGAAAAATCGTTGCGAAAATAGCCGTTGAATACTAATTAGCTATTAATAAATAAGATTATCGTTTTTATTCAGGCTGATCTGAATAAAATAATTCACAAGACTTAAAGGAATTGTCCGGAAATTTCGGATAATTCCTTTTTTATTTCAGATTGCCTCAATGAGGCATCAACGAACTTATAAAACAATATAAATGTAAAAAAACAAAAATATCATAGAAATTATTGTTTTTCTTTCATCATTTTCGAAAAATATTCACTACTTTGCACTAATAATACAAATATGTAATAATTTCAAAAAAATATAATTATGAAAAACGGCTATTACGACATGTACTCACGGCAAATAGAAAAAATCAGATCCGTCATCAAAAGACCATTGACCTTAACCGAGAAAATACTATTTGCCCACCTCTATGACAAACAGGATATCAAAACGTACACAAGAGGTGAAGATTATGCAAATTTCAGGCCTGACCGCGTCGCGATGCAGGATGCTACGGCGCAAATGGCTATATTGCAATTCATGATTTCCGGAAAAAAAGAATCGGCGGTTCCGGCTTCCGTACACTGCGACCATCTGATACAAGCCTATTTAGGTGCGGACAAAGACCTGGAAACAGCAACCATTACAAATAAAGAAGTATATGATTTTCTGAAGAGCGCCTGTGATAAATATGGCATTGCATGCTGGAAACCGGGCGCCGGGATTATCCATCAGACCGTACTGGAAAATTACGCATTCCCCGGCGGAATGATGATCGGAACAGACTCACACACTCCTAATGCGGGAGGACTTGGCATGCTCGCTATTGGAGTCGGCGGATCCGATGCGGTAGATGTAATGACCGGAATGGAATGGGAACTGAAAATGCCACGCATTATAGGAATTAAATTAACGGGAGAACTATCCGGCTGGGCGTCTCCGAAAGATGTTATCCTGAAACTGGCCGGTATATTAACCGTAAAAGGAGGAACAAACGCCGTTATCGAATATTTCGGAAAAGGCGCCCAAAGTATCTCTGCGACGGGAAAAGCCACCATCTGCAATATGGGAGCCGAAGTAGGCGCAACATCATCCGTCTTTCCCTATGACAACGAAATGAAATTATACCTGCAAGCAACCGGAAGACATAATATTGCAGAACAGGCAGATACGATAAAAGACGAGCTGAAAGCAGACAATGAAGTAATGACTGATCCGGAAAATTACTATGATCGGCTCATAGAAATCAACCTTTCGGAACTGGAGCCTTATGTGAACGGACCGTTCACGCCTGATGCGGCAACACCCATCTCCGGATTAGCCGGAAAAATAAAAAAAACGGGATATCCGGATCAGGTAGAAGTCGGCCTGATCGGCTCCTGCACCAACTCTTCCTATCAGGATCTGGACAGAGTTGCTTCATTGGCAAACCAAGTAAAAGAAAAAGACCTGACCATCCGGGCTCAACTGATTGTAAACCCCGGCTCCCGGATGATTGAGCATACGAAAACAGTAAAAACACTTGAAAAAAACGGTGCAATTATTATGGCAAATGCCTGTGGCCCCTGTATCGGCCAATGGAAACGTATTACAGACGACAATACACGGCCTAATACGATTGTAAACTCATTCAACCGCAACTTTGCCAAACGCGCTGACGGGAATCCCAACACACATTCATTTGTGGCATCCCCCGAAATAACCATGGCGCTGGCGATCGCAGGTTCACTTTCTTTTAATCCGCTGAAAGACAAACTGAAAAATAAAAAAGGAGAATGGGTCTCCCTCGATCCTCCGTCAGGAAACAAATTTCCGCCCGATGGTTTTCCGGATGTAGAAAAAGGGTGCATCCTACCTACAGGGAAAACCGGACAAGTGACCATTACGCCCAACTCACAAAGACTGCAATTACTTCAACCGTTTCCGGCATGGAATGAAAAAGATTTTACAGACATGCCGCTTCTGATCAAAGCGAAAGGAAAATGTACGACCGACCACATATCAATGGCCGGGCAATGGTTGCGGTTTCGCGGACACCTGGAAAACATCTCAGATAACCTGCTGATGGGAGCCGTCAATGCCTTTAATGACAAAACCAATCAGGTCTTAAACCGGAAAAGTCATACATACGATGCGGTATCAGCCGTTGCGAAAAGTTACAAATCGAAAGGTATTTCATCCATTGTCGTAGCAGAAGACAATTACGGAGAAGGTTCTTCACGCGAACATGCGGCAATGGAACCGAGATTTCTGAATGTAAAAGCCATTCTGGCCAAATCATTCGCCAGAATACACGAAACAAACTTGAAAAAACAAGGCATGTTGGCAATCACATTCAGGAACCCGGACGATTATGATAAAATCCGTGAAGACGATAACATCAGTATCACCGGATTAACGACTTTTGCCCGGCAAAGGCCATTGATCGTTATATTGACACATTCAGACGGTACGACAACATCTTTTGAAGTAAACCACACATACAACGAAACACAAATCGAATGGTTCAAAGCCGGTTCCGCACTAAACGCCAACATCCATTGACAACCCATAACTTTAACTCGCTATAAATGATTAATTGAGAATAAAAAATGAACAATAACAAGCTGAAAATCAACAATGGGAATTTGATCGTTCCCGACCGGATCACAATCCCTTATATAACCGGAGACGGTATAGGATGTGAAATAACCCCCGCATGCCGGGAAGTAGTAAATGCAGCCGTAATAAAAGCATATGGAGGAAACCGTTCGATTAACTGGATGGAAGTATTGGCAGGAGAAAAATCATTCCGTGAAAACGGAGAATGGCTACCGGATGCCACGTTAGATCTATTCAAAGAATATCTCATCGGAATAAAGGGCCCTCTGACGACTCCGGTCGGCGAAGGCATCCGGTCTATTAATGTAGCCTTACGACAAATGCTGGACCTGTATGTATGCCTGCGTCCGGTCCGCTGGTTTAAAGGCGTATCCTCCCCGCTCAAAGAACCCCGGAAAGTAAACATGGTTGTTTTCCGTGAAAATACCGAAGATATTTATGCCGGGATCGAATGGGATAAAGATACGCCCGAAGCGAAAAAATTCCTGCATTTCCTGCGCAACGAGATGGGGGTTACTAAAATACGTTTTCCCGAAAGTTCGGCATTCGGAGTCAAACCCGTGTCCGAAGAGGGAACCAAACGCCTTGTCCGGTCGGCGATTCAATACGCGTTAGACAACCAACTACCCAGTCTCACATTAGTACATAAAGGAAACATCATGAAATTTACGGAAGGAGGTTTCAAACGATGGGGATATGAAGTGGCGGAAAAAGAATTCGGCGACAAGACCTTTTCCATGCGGATCTACGGACAAATCGCCGGAACCCAGGGAAAAGAAATAGCCGGACAAATGCTGCAGGAAGCTATAAACAAGAAAAAAACAATCGTCAAAGATGTGATAGCGGACGCTTTTTTACAAAATACGCTTCTGAAACCCGAAGATTATTCGGTCATAGCGACACTAAATCTGAATGGTGACTATATATCCGACCAGTTAGCGGCGATGGTGGGAGGAATCGGAATCTCGCCCGGCGCCAACATCAACTACCATACAGGTCACGCTATTTTTGAAGCGACACACGGAACAGCGCCCGATATAGCCGGAGAAAACCGCGCCAACCCCTCTTCGCTCATACTTTCCGCAGCCATGATGCTTGAGTACATTCGCTGGAACGAAGCCGCCGAACTGATCATCCGCGCCATGGAACATTGTTTTACGGAAGGAAACGCAACATCCGATCTGTCATCCTTCATGCCGAACGGAAAAAACCTGACAACATC
>DOZP01000281.1:4852-7988 GCA_003517945.1 Porphyromonadaceae bacterium
ATAGACAACTCTTTATTCAAAAAACTCGGCGTAAAGCGTGGACTCCGTAACGAAGACGGTTCGGGCGTATTGGTAGGATTGACAAATATCGGGAATGTAGTAGGATATGAACGTACCGAAAATGGTCAGTTAATACCGATTCCCGGCAAACTATACTACAGGGGATATGATGTGGAAGATATTGTTCACGGAACAATGGAACAGAAACGATTTGGTTTCGAAGAAGTCGCATTCCTGCTTCTGTCCGGAGATCTTCCCGACAAAGAAGAATTACAGCAATTCAGAGAACTGATCTATGAAAACATGCCGCTGACACACGAAACGACCATGAGCATCCTTCAGTTACGAGGTGAAAATGTAATGAATACATTATCAAGATGCGTTCTTCAAATGTACAATTTCGATGCATATCCGGATGACCTGTCACGGGAAAACCAAATGCGCCAGTCTATTGAACTCATTTCCCGTTTCCCTACCATTATCGCTTATGCATACAATGTGTTACGACATCACAACAAAGAACGTTCGCTGCATATCCGGCATCCGCACGATAAACTTTCGCTGGCTGAAAATTTTCTTCACATGTTAAAACGCGATTACACGGAACTTGATGCACGTATGCTTGACCTTCTTTTGATATTGCAGGCCGAACATGGCGGTGGTAATAACTCAACCTTTACCGTTCGTGTGACATCTTCCACAATGACCGATATTTATTCTTCCATAGCAGCCGGTATCGGATCACTCAAAGGCCCGTTACACGGAGGAGCGAATCTGCAGGTAGTAGATATGCTCAACCACTTGAAAGAACATATAAAAGACTGGAAAAATGTAGACGAAATAGACCGGTATTTAACCCGCATCCTGAAAAAAGAAGTCTACAATAAAACAGGACTTATCTATGGTATCGGACATGCCGTATATACAATATCAGACCCACGCGCTTTACTGCTCCGCGAACTGGCTAACGAACTGGCTTTGGAAAAAGGCCGTTGCGAAGAATTTGAATTTCTGGAATTACTGGAAGAACGCGCGGTAGAAGTCTTCGCCAAAGTTAAGAATAACGGAAAACAAGTTTCCAGCAATGTTGATTTTTATACCGGTTTTGTATATGATATGATCGGTTTGCCAAAAGAAATTTATACACCGTTATTCGCCATGGCGCGTATCGTCGGATGGGCCGCCCATCGTAACGAAGAACTTAATTTCGCCGGCAAGCGCATTATCCGTCCGGCCTATAAAAATACGATTAACGAAAAACTCCCGTATATTCCGATCGAAAACAGATAATACAGGTCTATTATACGATCATATTTCCCTGTACATACTTCGTTTGCTATTATATAGACAGCATAAAGTAACCGGGCTACACTCCCCCCCCTTTACAGAACAAGGCCGGATCTTTCATCAGGATCCGGCCTCGTCCGCCTAAAATACCACACTATTAAAAACCTAATCTACATTTTTAGCAGACCTATATGTCAGAAAACTATATAAAGATATAATGATAAAACAGATCAACGGCAAAACAAAAGAAACACGGACAGACGACAACGACTCAAACCAGACTGCCTTATCAATAAGCAAACCCTGCAAAGGAGGCATCAGGCATCCGCCTCCGATCGCAAGAATCAGTCCGGCCGAACCAAGTTTTGCATCATCGCCTAACCCTTTCAGCGCAATACCGTATATCGTGGGAAACATAAGCGACATACAGGCGGAAATAGCAACCAGACAATAGAGTCCGGGCATTCCCTTGATAAATATAGTTCCCAGTGTAAAGACAACTCCGCCGATAGCCAAAGCTAAAAGTAAAAGACTCGGCTTAAAATATTTCAACAGGAATGTACATATAAACCGGCTTGATACGAATATAGCCATCGCGACCATATTATACTCTTGTGCGGTCGATTTGGCCATACCCAATTCTTTCTCTGCATACTGGATAATAAATGTCCACACCATGATCTGAACGCCAACATAAAAAGCCTGAGCAATCACAGAGCTGATATACCGTTTATTCCGTAACAAACGTCCGAACACAGACGATATAGATGAAGATTCGCGAATGGTTTCATCACGCTGACCTTGTGGCAGACGCGACAACAAAAAAACAATAAAAAATACAAACACCACAATTCCCAACATCAGATAAGGACCGCTCACAACATCCAGATCCGCTTTTTGCATAGCAACAAAAGCAGCCGGATCAGAAACTTGCAAATCAAAACGTTCCGCTTCCGTAGACTGATTCAGCCGTTCCAGAATATACTCTTTCGCGACAAACATCCCGGTCAACGAACCGATCGGATTAAAAGCCTGAGCGAAATTGAGCCTGCGCGTGGAAGTTTCCTCCGGGCCCATGGAAAGAATAAAGGGATTCGAGGTTGTTTCAAGAAACGCCAGGCCACATGTCATAATAAAATAAGCAATTAAAAACGCCCAAAAAGCCATTGCATTTCCTGCCGGGATAAACAGGAAACAACCTGTTGAGTATAAAGCCAGACCAACCAGGATACCTTTTTTATAATCAAATTTTTTTATAAATATCGCAGCCGGAATAGCCATAAAACAGTAACCTCCGTAAAAAGCGAACTGCACCAGCGAACTTTCAAAATTTGAAATTAAAAGTATATTTTTAAAAGCCGCTACCATTGGATTTGTAATATCATTCGCAAATCCCCATAAGGCAAAAAGAGAAGTTACCAGAAGAAACGGAAAAATCATCTTCCGCGGTATGACTGTATACTTTTGTTTTTCCATGTGTATATAATTAATTTTTAACATCAATCCCCCGCATTCTCGCACCCGGACATACAAAGACTATCATTGTTTTACTTATATGAACCCAAAAACATACACATAGTGAAATAATACAACTGCTGACATATGTGACATTTCATGATACGATATCAAATAAAACAATACCGGCGAACAAAGATACAGTTTATTTCCATAGAAATTGTTCGCCGATAGATATATAATTATTGAAAAATTGTTAAGAGCGAAACTGTTTTCAATATGTTTGCGGATATTCCCTTACTTATAAAGCGGACCGTAAGACCGGCAAGCGCGATAATCCGCACCCTCTTTGTCCATTCCGAACGCATTCCATGATGCCGGGCGGAAAATATCC
>DOZP01000002.1 GCA_003517945.1 Porphyromonadaceae bacterium
TTGAGATGGAAAGGAATCATATAGATGAAGTTTTGTTATTGAATGGAGAAATTATATGTAAAATTGTTATATCTTTGTCGCTCAAAATTGAAAATTAATAAAAATAAAGAGATATGACACGCCCCTATTGGCAGGAAGAACTGGAAACTATGAGTCGTGATGATTTGCAGCAATTGCAACTGGAAAGATTACGTAACACGATTTCTCAGGCTTCTCATTCTTCTTTTTATAAGAAAGTTTTCGAAGATAACGATATTTCGGCGGATGATATCCGGTCGTTGGATGATTTGAACAGGTTGCCATTTACCACAAAAGACGATCTGAGATCGCAGTATCCGTATGGTTTTGCATCCATACCTCTTCAACGATGTGTTCGTATTCATTCGTCGAGCGGTACAACGGGCAATCCGACGGTAGTGCTTCATTCACAAAAGGATATTGATTTATGGGCCAATCAGGTCGCCCGTTGTATGTATATGGTAGGTTTGCGTGATACCGATGTTTTTCAGAACACATCCGGATACGGAATGTTTACGGGAGGGCTTGGCTTTCAGTATGGCGCTGAAAAACTCGGAGCGTTGACCGTTCCGGCTGCTGCGGGAAATTCGAAACGCCAGATAAAATTTATCATGGATTTCGGGACGACGGCACTCCATATCATACCCAGTTATGCGACCCGTTTGGCCGAAGTATTTCAGGAAATGAATATAGATCCCCGGACGGATACGGCGTTGCGCATATTTTGTATGGGAGCGGAGCCTCATTCCGAAGAACAACGTCTTCGCATTGAAAAATTGCTTGGAGTGAAAGCCTATAACTGTTTTGGCATGTCTGAGATGAATGGTCCGGGAGTCGCTTTCGAATGTACCGAACAAAAAGGACTTCATATATGGGAAGATTACGTGATTGCGGAGATTATTGATCCTCAGACACTGCAACCTGTTCCTGAAGGAGAAATCGGCGAACTTGTACTGACAACGTTGCAGCGTGAAGCCATGCCGTTGATACGCTATCGTACGCATGACCTGACACGCTTTATACCGGGCGATTGTTTGTGCGGCCGTACACACCGTCGCATTGATCGTTTCAAAGGACGTAGTGACGACATGATCATCCTGAAAGGAGTGAACATTTTTCCGATACAGATTGAGAAAATATTATTGAGTTTCAAAGAACTGGGAGGTAATTACCTGATCACGATCGAAACAGTCGGTAATAATGACGAGATGCTTATTGAAGTGGAACTGAGCGATTTATTTACGGATGATTACAGTGTTTTGGAACGTCTGAGTAAAAAAATCGTCCGTCAGTTGAAAGATGAGTTGCTGATAACGCCACGGGTCAAACTGGTGTCGAAAGGCTCTATTCCCGTTTCCGAAGGTAAGGCCGTAAGAGTGAAAGATCTTCGTAAATTCTGATGGGATATGATTGAAGTGATTGTTTTTTTATAAGTATAAACAAATAGTATAAACGATATGACCGTAAATCAAATTTCTATTTTTGTCGAAAATAAATACGGCAAATTGTGCGAGATACTGGCGCTACTTGCCGATGAAAATATCCATATCATTGCTGCGACTGTAGCTGATACATCGGAGTATGGAATATTGAGGCTTATTGTCACCGAACCTGAGAAAGCTTATCAAATCCTGAAAAAAAATAATGTCAGCGCCAATTTTACGGATGTACTGGCTATTGCGACGGACTCATCTGCCGGAAGTTTTGCAGGAACGTTATCCTGTTTTACGAAATCCGGTCTGACGATCGAATATATGTATTGTTTTTCCCTGAATGGAAAATCTGTGCTTATAATACGGACAAATAACCGGGAAGCGGCCCGCGAAGTAATACGTCGTCACAATCTGGATTATATTTGTGAGCATGATCTTGTAAAACTATATTAATAAACGACATTTTTAAATACGAAACTATGTTTGGAATAGAAGACCCCGGAATCTGGATAGCTTATCTTTTGGCATTCATATGCCTTGTTTTTGCGATATGGTATGGTGTTTCACGTTGGAATAAAGACGAAAAATAATGGATACATTAAGTATAGGAATTATTGTTCTGGTATATATGTTTATTATTGCCTGGTTGGGATACCTGGGGTATAAACGTACTAAAAACGCGAGTGATTATTTATTGGGTGGCCGTCAGACCAATCCGATCGTTATGGCCCTGTCGTATGGGGCTACTTTTATTTCAGCATCGGCGATTGTCGGTTTTGGCGGTGTTGCCGCTACATTCGGTATGGGTATACAATGGCTTTGCATGCTGAATATGTTGATGGGCGTTATTGTCGCTTTTATCTTTTTCGGTAAACGTACGCGTCGCCTGGGTGAAACGTACAATGCGAATACATTTCCGCAGTTCCTGGGGCTTCACTATCATTCCCGCGGCGTACAGGTTTTCATTGCTGTTGTGATATTTTTAGGAATGCCTTTATATACGGCGGTTGTTATGAAAGGCGGCGCTGTTTTTATTGAGCAGATGTTTAATATTGACTATCATATCGCATTACTTATCTTTACCCTTATTGTAGCGGCTTATGTGATTACAGGTGGGATTAAAGGGGTTTTGTACACGGACGCGTTCCAGGCTGTCATCATGTTTCTGTGTATGTTGTTCCTGTTGGTATGGTTTTACAAAACGATCGGAATGAATTTTACCGAAGCCAACCGCGCACTTTCGGATATAGCTCATCTTGTACCGGATAGATTCCGGGAGATCGGCCATCAGGGATGGACGCGCATGCCCATAACAGGTTCGTCGCAGTGGTATACGCTTATCACATCGCTTATTCTCGGGGTTGGCATCGGTTGTTTGGCGCAACCTCAGTTGGCGGTACGTTTTATGATGGTCAACAGTACAAAACAATTGAATCGCGGCGTATTGATCGGATGCGCTTTTATCATTATAACCGTAGGAGCCATTTATCATGTAGGCGCTTTATCAAACCTGTTTTTCCTGAAATCCGAAGGAGTGGTTGCTTCCGAAGCGGTTAAAGATATGGATAAGATTATACCGCTTTTTATCAATAAAGCGATGCCCCAATGGTTCGGCGCCTTTTTCATGTTATGTATTATCTCTGCGAGTATGTCTACATTAAGCGCCCTTTTCCATACGATGGGATCAGCTTTCGGATCCGATATTTTCCCGAAACTGGGTCGTCGTAAAAATCCTCACTCTACGATTGGCGTGCGCGTTGGCGTCCTTATATCAATTATCGTAAGTTACATTATTTGTTATGTATTGAGCGCCGGTATTATCGCCAAAGGAACAGCCTTGTTTATGGGTGTCTGTGCAGTCACGTTCCTTCCGGCTTATTTCTGCTCCCTGTACTGGAAAAAAACAACCCGCCAGGGAGCTGTCGCAAGCTTATGGACAGGCTTTGCTGTCAGTCTGTTTTCCTTGTTATTTCTTCATAAAGCAGAGGCTGTACCCATCGGACTATGTCGCATGCTTACGGGGAAAGATGTTCTGATTGATGTCTATCCGTGGTTTTTAATAGATCCTATTATTTTTGCGCTGCCGCTTTCCGTTTTGGCCATTATTATTGTAAGTCTGCTGACACAGCCTAAGATTCCGCGCACATAAAACGAACATGAGCCAATAGATGTACACATGAAAAAAACGACAAAACGATTGTTGTATATTGGACTTTCAGTTATTCTGATTGTTGTTGCAGCATGTGGGGCGATCGTATACCGTGTGTTGTATATGCCTAATTTTAACGTTACCGAAACAAAATATGTATATATTTATGAGAATGATAAAGATTTCGGGATGTTGTGTGAAGAACTGCGTGATTCGGCTGGTTGTAAGAATATAAGATTCTTTGAATTGTTGGCCGGATTCCGGAAGTATCCGGAGAATATGAAGCCGGGACGCTTTGCTGTTGAGCTCGGTATGAATAACAATGCACTACTGAACCGGCTACGGCGTGGTCAGCAGGCTCCGGTTCGTCTGACATTTAATAATATTCGCCTGATAAGTGATCTGGCAGACCGAATTTCCGGTCAGTTAATGCTGGAAGGTGATGATCTGTTGGCTTGCCTGGGCGATGAAGCGTATTGTGAGTCGCTTGGGTTTAATACGGTGACAATCAAAACCATGTTTATACCCAATACATATGAAGTATATTGGACTATTCCCGCGGATAAACTAATGGAACGGATGAAACGGGAATACGATGCATTCTGGACAGCAGATCGCCTGAAGAAAGCGGAAAACATACGCTTGTCGCCGGTTGAAGTGTCCATACTGGCTTCT
>DOZP01000150.1:0-355 GCA_003517945.1 Porphyromonadaceae bacterium
CATTATGTCAAAAAAAATATTAGTTACCGGTGGTACGGGATACATCGGTTCGCACACGACCGTAGAACTTCAAAATGCAGGATATGAAGTTATTATCATCGACAACCTGTCCAACTCAAATAGCCACGTCATTGACAGAATTGAAAAGATTACAGGTACGCGCCCCGTTTTTTCTCAAACGGACTGCAACGATAAAGAAGGCGTAGAGAAGGTCATTACGGACAATCCGGGTATTGTCGGGATCATTCACTTTGCCGCAAGCAAAGCTGTCGGCGAATCGGTACAGAAACCGTTGCTATATTACCGTAACAATCTGGTATCACTTATCAATTTGTTGGAATTGATGCCTCAACAT
>DOZP01000150.1:406-1774 GCA_003517945.1 Porphyromonadaceae bacterium
TTATCACCCTACGGAAACACGAAACAGATCAATGAAGAAATAATCCGCGATACGATATATGCAGGAGCCCCCTTTAAAAGTATCATGCTACGATATTTCAATCCCATCGGAGCGCATCCGTCGGCCGAAATCGGGGAATTGCCGATCGGCGTACCTCAAAACCTCGTACCGTTCCTGACACAGACAGCCGCAGGCATACGACCCGAGTTGAGCGTATTCGGAGACGATTACGACACCCCTGACGGTTCCTGTATACGTGACTACATCAATGTGGTAGACCTTGCCAAAGCGCATGTGATTGCAATCGATCGCATGCTTGGCGATAAATCGGAAGATAATCTTGAAGTATTCAACCTCGGAACCGGTAACGGCGTTTCCGTCCTTGAACTGATCAACACTTTCGAAAAAGCGACCGGCGTAAAAGTGCCCCACAAGATAGTTGGACGTCGCGAGGGCGATATCGAAAAAGTATGGGCAGACCCGAAACACGCAAATGAAGTACTCGGCTGGAAAGCTAAGGAAACGCTCGAAGACACCCTCCGCTCCGCCTGGAAATGGCAGGAAAAATTACGTCCGGCTGCCGACCGGCTTTGAAGGGAAAGCAACCCCGTTGCTACTCATCAGCACGGGGGCTGACAAACGAAGTATAGATCAGGAGCAATGCGGCAATCAACAGGAATACGACCCATTCCATTCTTTCACGGAACATAAACACGGACGAGACGATCATAGAGATCCCTGCCAGTACGTTTATGCGATGAAGGCGACGGAGGCGGAAACCAAGGTCTTGATAAGGAGCCGTCATGAAACAGACGGTTATACCGGCGGCTCCGACGGCAAAGACATACGGCGCATACATCCAGTGTGTGATATATAATACGGCGCCGGCAAGCACCAACGCGCCGGAAAATATAAATATATAATTTCGTATTTGCTGACTCATTCTTCTACAATAAACAGATCTTCATCTTCTTTTTTCATCAGATATTCCTCACGTGCAAACTGTTCAAGCCCCACTTTATCAGTCTGTAATTCCTGTATCTTCTTCCGGTTGCGCTCTATCTCTTTCTTATAGCGGTTTATTTCGTTTTCCAGCGTACGAATTTTTTCATCATACTTGTACCGGTTGTACAAATTACTGTCTCCGATAAAAAACGTAATGGCGAGAAAAAGAATCGTGACTAACCAATATTTGTTCAGTCCTGCCAGGTATTTTTTATAAAATTCAATCAATTGAGACATATCGAAAAAAGAGTTTGTGCAAAAGTAGAAAAAATATTCATATATTTGTAGGCTATTTGAATATTTAATGGAAGATTACATCGTATCGGCACGAAAATACAGGCCTTCAACATTCAAAAGCGTTGT
>DOZP01000150.1:1792-7041 GCA_003517945.1 Porphyromonadaceae bacterium
TGGCGCATGCCTACCTGTTTTGCGGGCCGCGCGGGGTCGGCAAGACATCGTGTGCGCGTATCTTCGCCAAGACGATCAACTGCCTGAACCTGACTGCCGACGGAGAGGCATGCAACGAATGCGAATCGTGCCGTTCGTTCAACGAACAACGCTCGCTGAACATCCATGAACTCGACGCTGCTTCAAATAACTCGGTCGACGATATCCGGTCGCTGACCGAACAGGTTCGTATTCCGCCGCAATTGGGCAAATACAAAGTGTATATCATCGACGAGGTACATATGCTTAGCGCCGCGGCGTTTAACGCTTTCCTCAAAACACTGGAAGAACCTCCGCATCATGCGATATTCATACTTGCCACAACCGAAAAGCAGAAGATACTTCCAACCATACTTTCCCGGTGCCAGATCTATGATTTTTCACGCATCACGATTGAAGACATTGTTGAACATCTGCAATATGTCGCATCGTCCGAGAACATAACCGCGGAGCAGGAGGCATTGAATGTCATCGCACAAAAAGCGGATGGCGGTATGCGCGACGCCTTGTCTATCTTTGATCAGGTAGTCAGTTTTACGGAGGGCAACATCACTTACAAAGCAGTCATCGAAAACCTGAACGTACTTGATTATGAGTACTATTTCCGCATCACTGACGCCATACTCAAAGGTGATGTGCGTTCCGGTTTGTTGATCCTGAACGAAATCCTTGAAAAAGGTTTTGACGGACAAAATATCATTACCGGACTGACCACCCATTTCCGGGACTTGTTGGTTTGTCAAGATGAAGCAACACTTGTCCTTTTCGAAGTAGGGGCGTCCATACGCGAACGTTACAAAGAGACAGCCCGGCAATGTTCCGATAAGTTCCTTTTCAAAGCGATCGAACTGGCTAACCAATGCGATCTTAATTACCGGAACAGCAGGAACAAGCGATTATTGCTCGAACTGACACTTATACAATTATGCCAGTTGATCATAAGTCCCACAACAGAAGAGGACGATAAAAAAAAAACGCTGATTAAGCCGATTTCCGACCCACAACCGGCTACGAATGATCAGAATAATTCATCAACAGGCGTTTCACAAGCAAAAAGTCAGATCAACCCTGTACCACAGAGAAATAATACGCCAGTAAATAATCTGCATACGACGACGGCAGACACTCCTAAAATATCAAGTATCCGCAGAACGTCATTAAAAGAGTTAGGCAAAGAAAAGGAAAAAGCGTCGCAAACGGTATACACGTCACAGATGCCGGATACCCAAAACGACTTTTCGCAGGAAGATCTGTTAAAACATTGGATAGAATATGCCGAAAGCCTGACAATCGAAAAGATACACCTGAAAAATACGTTGATAAGCTGCAAGCCTTCACTGAAAGAAAATTATTCAATGGAAGTGTCGGTCTATAACCCAAGTCAAAAAGATGAAATAGTTGATAACAGCGCGAAAATCTTAGAACACTTACGCAGCCGACTTCATAACAGCCGGATAAAAATGAATATCCGCATCATCGAAAAAGATGAAAAAGAAATGATTTATACTTCTTCGGAAAAATATAATTATCTGATCAAAAAGAACCCTAATCTTCAAAAACTAAAGGATATTCTTAACCTTACGGTTGAATAATCTATTATTTCTCCCTCATAAAAACCTGTATCGGCGTACCGCTGAAATTCCAGTTCTCCCGTATTTTATTTTCTAAAAAACGACGGTACGGCTCTTTTACCCATTGCGGAAGATTACAGAAAAAGACGAATGAAGGCACATGGCCGGCAGGCAACTGTGTGATGTATTTTATCTTTATATATTTCCCTTTAGTGGCAGGAGGAGGAGTATCCTCTATAATCGGAAGCATTATTTCGTTAAGTTTCGCTGTCGGAACACGCCGGTGGCGGTTGTCATAGACTTCTTTTGTTTTCTCAAGCACTTTAAAGATACGTTGTTTTGTCAATGCCGATATAAACAACACCGGAAAATCCCTGAACGGAGCAAACCGTTCCTGAATTGCATGGATAAATGTCTTGATCGCAATCTGCGATTTATCCTCCGCCAAATCCCATTTATTAACACAAACAAGGAGTCCTTTTTTATTTTTCTGGATAATAGAGAAGATATTCAGGTCCTGGCTTTCGATTCCGCGTGTAGCATCGAGCATCAATACACACACATCCGAATTCTCAATTGCCCTGATAGAACGTATAACAGAATAATATTCAAGATCTTCGTTCACTTTCCCTTTTTTACGTATACCGGCCGTATCCACAAGATAGAAATTCAATCCGAATTTATTGTATTTTGTATAAATAGAATCGCGGGTGGTTCCGGCAATATCCGTTACAATATGGCGTTCTTCTCCGATAAAGGCATTGATCAGGGATGATTTGCCGGCATTGGGACGTCCGACAATCGCGATACGCGGAAGCTCCTCTTCCGGCCCTTCCTCTTTTTCCAACGGCAGTATTTCCACTATACGATCCAGCAAATCTCCCGTATACGAACCGTTTATGGCCGAAACACAATACGGATCACCAAGCCCCAGGCTATAAAACTCCGCGGCAAGCGCATGCAGATCATAGTTATCGGCTTTATTGACAATCAGCACAACCGGCTTGTTGCTACGCCGGAGTATTCTGGCCACTTCATCGTCCAGATCCGTAACACCCGTCAATACATCCACCACAAAAAGAATCACATCGGCTTCTTCGATCGCAATCTGTACCTGCTTGTTGATTTCGCCTTCAAACACATCGTCCGAGTTTACCACCCATCCTCCCGTATCAATAAGCGAAAACTCACGTCCGGTCCAATCCGTCTTACCGTACTGCCGGTCGCGTGTCGTACCGGCCTCTTCGTTTACAATCGCCTGGCGCGATTGTGTCAGGCGGTTGAACAAAGTTGATTTGCCCACATTCGGACGTCCTACGATTGCTACTACATTTCCCATTGTTATACATATTTAATGATACCGGCCTTGTGATTAATCGCCAATCTGATATCCGAACATACGCAACATATTATCACGGTTGCGCCAGTCCGGTTCTACTTTTACAAATATTTCAAGAAAAACCTTCTTATCGAAAAATTTCTCCAGGTCTTTACGAGCCATCATCCCGACCTTCTTAAGCGCCTGCCCCCGGTGGCCGATGATAATTCCTTTCTGGGAGTCACGTTCAACGATAATCAACGACTTGATATAAATATTCTTTTCTTCTTCCGCAAATTGTTCTACCACAACTTCTACGGAATACGGAATCTCTTTCTGATAATAAAGAAGTATTTTTTCACGTATGATTTCAGTCACAAAAAAACGTGCCGGACGATCTGTCAGCGCATCCTTCTCAAAATACGGAGGCGAAGGCGGTATCAACTCTTCCACACGCTTACGCACTATATCAACATTGAAATTAGCCTGTGCCGATATCGGATATATTTCCGCCTCAGGAAGCAACTCATGCCATTTCCCGACCAATCCTTCCAATTCTTTCTGATTCGACAGATCGACTTTATTAATAAGCAACAAGACCGGGCACTCAACTTTCCGGACACGATGTAAAAACGATTCGTTCTTATCGGTTTTTTCAACTACATCAGTCACATAAAGCAATACATCGGCATCTCCCAAAGCCGATTCCGAGAAATTGAGCATGGATTGCTGCAGTTTATAGTTCGGGTGCAATACGCCCGGGGTATCGGAATAGACGATCTGCATGGCCTCGGTATTGACGATGCCCATAATGCGATGCCTCGTAGTTTGCGCTTTAGACGTAATAATCGATATACGTTCGCCGACCAAACAATTCATCAACGTTGATTTGCCAACATTGGGATTTCCTACAATATTGACAAAACCGGATTTATGTATCGTCTCCGTCATAACCCCATTTTATATACGTCGCTCCCCACGTAAATCCGGCACCAAAGGCAGCCAGAATAAGATTGTCACCTCTCCTCAGTTTAGACTCCCATTCCCATAAACAAAGAGGAATACTACCGGAACTCGTATTTCCGTAACGTTGTATATTAACCATTACTTTCTCAATCGGCACTTCCAGACGACGAGCCGCAGCATCTATAATACGCATATTCGCCTGATGCGGGACGATCCAGTCGATATTGTCCTTTTTAAGTCCGTTACGTTCCACGATTTCCGCGGCTACATCAGCCATTTCGGAAACAGCGCGTTTAAACACTACTTTTCCTTCCTGGTATACCGTATGTTCGTGATTATCAATCGTTTCATACGAAGGCATTTTAGCCGAACCGCCGGCCTTCATCAAAAGATGAGGCAGACCGCTCCCATCCGAACGCAGAATGGAGTCAAGGATCCCGACTGATTCGTTTGTCGCTTCTACCAATATCGCACCACAACCATCACCGAACAATGGGCATGTCGTGCGATCCGTATAATTAGTAATCGCAGTCATCATATCACCCGCGACGGCAATGATACGCTTGTACCGGCCCGAACGGATATAATTCGCCGCTGTTTCCAACAGATAAATAAATCCGGAACAGGCCGCCTGCAAATCAAAAGCAAACGCTTTTCTGCAACCGGTCTGATAGGATATAATAGATGCTGCCGGCGGAAAATGATAGTCGCCTGTCGACGTAGCACATATAACTCCTTCCACTGACTCCGGTTCTATCCCGGTCTTTCTTATCAAGTCATTCACTGCCTGAATACCCATATAAGACATTGCTTTTCCGCCTTTCAACACACGACGTTCCTTGATACCCACGCGCGACATAATCCATTCGTCACTGGTATCAACGATCTTAGCCAGCTCTTCATTGGTTAATATATCCTCGGGAACATACCCTCCTACTCCTGTAATAACAGCATTTATCATAAATTCTATCCTTTTAATATTTAAAATAGCCCTAAAATCTTTTACTTTTAGGGCTATTTATTTTTTATAACTACTCAAAAAGCAGGCTTTACACAGCAACTTCTTTTTCGATTGCCAATTTACCTCTGTAATAACCGCATTCGCCGCATACAGTATGATAAACATGCCATGCGCCGCAATTCGGGCATACGGCCAATGTAGGAAGCACTGCTTTATCGTGCGATCTGCGCTTGGCAGTTCTTGTGTTTCCTTGTCTTCTTTTAGGATGTGCCATAATGTTTTATTTTAAATTAATTATCTCCCATTAAATTCCGAAGCGCCTCCCAACGCGGATCCGCCGGTTTTTTTTCTTTTTCATGAAGCAATTCATTGTTGAGATCGGCACCGTTACCGG